>DAOUAB010000269.1:0-3175 GCA_034434015.1 Anaerolineales bacterium | reverse complement strand
CTCCATCTCGGCCGGCGAGCTGAGCAGGCGCCGGAAGGCGGCGACGTCGACGCCCATGCGCTCGGCGAAGACCTCCAGCGTGTGCGCCCGCCCGTCGGCGCGCAACTGCTGCGCCACCCGGTCCCGCCACGCCACCAGGTCGGCGTCGCGCACAAAGGGCAGCCAGCCGCGCGGCGCGGCGGCGGCCAGGGTGGGGCCGGCGCCGGCCGGCAGTCGCTCCTGGTCGCCGGCGTCCCAGTGAGCGCGCAGCGCATTGTGCAGGTAGAGGCGCTCGGCGAACGTCCCCCAGGTCTGCGCCGGCCCGAAGACCGGCTCAAAGATGTCCTGCACCCACAGCACGTCGAACTCCAGGTGCGCCAGGTAACCGGCCAGGAAGGCGGCCTGGGCGGCGGGCAGCCGGCGCGGATCGGCCAGGGCCGGGTGCCGGCCGAACAGGACGACGCGCGCCGGCGGCGCCCCGCCGAGCGGCACCTGGAAGAAGTGGGTCGCCTCGCGCGCCTGCCCGGAGACGGTCTGCACGTCGGGCGCGATGTTGCCGAGCAGGAAGGCCGGGAGTTCGGCCTCCAGCGCGCGGCGCAGGTCCGGATCGAGCCGGGGGAGCAGGTCGCCGGCGGCCAGCAGATGGTTGAACGGGGTAGGCATGGAAGATGGAGGCCGCCGGGGCGGTCGCAGCCGCCGACCTCGGGTCGGCCCATGCGCCGGCGGTTAAAGCAACCCTAACATCGGCGCGCCGCCTCCGCCTCGGCAGCGCGGCAGTGCGAGTATAATCGGAATGAGGTAACGATGCGAAGCCAATGGGGCCGTTTCCTGCTGATACTGTGGTTGGCGGCCGGTGCGCTGCTCCCTGCGGCGGGGGCGCTCGCGCAGGATTCCGGCGACCGGGTGCTGGTGCTCACCTGGGAGGGTCCGCTGACCCCGCCCCTGCTCACCTATCTCGAGCGCGGCCTGAAGCGGGCGCGCGACGAGAACGCGGCCCTGATCGTCCTGCAGCTGAACACGCCCGGCGGCCAGGTGGACCTGATGGAGAAGGTCGTCGGCCTCATCCGCAACAGCGCGACGCCGATCGTGGTGTATGTGGCGCCGCGCGGCGCGATGGCGGCCAGCGCCGGGACCTTCATCACCCTGGCCGGGCACGCCGCCGCGATGGCGCCGGAGACGAGCATCGGCGCGGCCAGCCCGATCGGCGGCCAGGGCGAGGAACTAAGCGATACGGCCTCAGCCAAGGCGCAGGCGGCGCTGCGGGCGCAGGTGCGCGGGCTGGCCGACCGGCGCGGGCCGGAGGCGGTGGCGCTGGCCGAGGCCACCATCTCCGAGGCCAAGGCGGTCACCGCCGACGAGGCGCGGCGGGCCAACCTGGTGGACCTGATCGCCAGCGACCTCCCGGACCTGCTCCGGCAGTTGGACGAGTTCGAGGTCGAGGTCAACGGCCAGCCGCGCGTCCTGCTCACCCGCGGCCTGATCGCCGACGAGGTGGCGATGACGTGGGTGGAGCTGGTGCTCAACCTGCTCACCAACCCGAACCTGGTCTACCTGTTGCTGACGGTCGGCGGGCTGCTGATCTATTTCGAGATTCAGACGCCCGGCGGCTGGGTCTCCGGCTTCCTGGGCGCGGTGTGCCTGGTGCTGGCCTTCTACGGCCTGGGCGTCCTGTCCGTCAACTGGTTCGGCATCATCTTCATCGTCATCGGGTTTGTGCTTTTCGGCATCGACCTGTACGCCACGTCGCACGGCGCGCTGACCCTGGCCGGCGCCCTGTCGCTGATCGTCGGCGCGCTGGTGCTGTTCAACTCGCCCGGCGCGCTGCCGTTCTTCCAGGTCAACGTCCCCCTGGTCATCGCCACGGCCATCGGGCTGGGCGCGGCTTCGCTGGTCCTGATGACCTACGCGCTGCGCTCGCTGCGCCGGCCGGTCATGCTCGGCGCGCACACCCTCATCGGCCAGCTCGGCGAGATGCGCGCGCCGGACGCGGTCCAGGTGGCCGGCGAGTTGTGGTCGGTGGAGCCGGGGGAGGGTCCGCTCAACCCCGGCGACCGGGTGGAAGTGGTCGAGGTGAAGGGGCTGCGCCTCAAGGTCCGCCGGCAGCAGAAGTAATCGGCCGGCGCGTCATGCGCCGCACGCACGACGCGCTATCCGTCAGATCATCCGTCGGAGAACACGCATGTCTTCAACCAGCCGCTACCGCCTGACCATGCGCAAGGGCCCGCTGCCTGGCAAGGTGTACGACCTGGCTAAGTCGCTGTTGATCATCGGGCGCGAGGTGAAGGGCGATATCGTCATCAACGACGCCGAGGTCTCGCGCCAGCACCTGCGCCTGACCGAACAGGCCGGCGGCGGTTACGTGGTGGAAGACCTGGCCAGCACCAACGGCAGTTTCATCAACGGCCAGCGCCTGAGCGGACCGACCGTCCTGCGCCCTGGCGATATCCTCGGGCTGGGCGGGACGGTGGAGCTGGAATATGGCCAGCAGCGCGACCCGAACGCGACCGTGATGACGGCGCAGTCCGCGCCGCCTGCGGGTGAGCCGGTCCAGCCGGTCGCCGCGTATACGCCGCCCCCGCCCGCGCCGGCCTACGCCGCCCCGCTTCCGTCCGCGCCGGCCGCCGGCGGTTTCCAGCCGCAGCCGTGGATGTGGGCGGTGGGCATCGGCTGCGGGGTGCTGGCGCTGTGCGGGTGCCTGGCCGGCGCGGTCGCCTCCTTCTGCCGCAGATCCAGCAGATGCTGCGCTGAGGCCGCGCGGCCCGGCGCGGGCTATCCCCGGCCGGCTTCCCACGCCTCCATCGGCGCCTGGCCCTGGCCGTCGAAATCCCAGAACCAGTAGGCCAGCGCCTTGTAGCGTCCCCACTTCCCGAAGACGGCCTCCACTTCTTTGGCCCCCACCGGCCGCCCGCCGTAGAAGCCCCGGGAGACCGCGCTCACCGCCTCCGAGTCGACGCCGATGTAATCGTAGCGTCCGAGCAGGCCGAGCAGCGTCGCCGCCGCGTACGGCCCGATGCCGGGCAGCGCCAGCAGCGCCCGGCGCAGGTCCTCGGTCGGGAGCGCCGGGTCCCGGAAGCGGTCCAGGTCCACCCGCCCGGCGGCCACGTCGCGCGCCAGTTGCAGCAGGTAGGGCGCGCGATAGCCCAGTCCCAGCCGGCGCAACGCGCTCTCGCGGCTGCGCGCGATGCGTTCCGCCGTG
>DAOUAB010000268.1:0-2378 GCA_034434015.1 Anaerolineales bacterium | reverse complement strand
CGCGTGGACACAGCCGCGCACTGGCAGCGCGTCTGGCAGGCCATCGCCTGCCATCGGTCGCAATTGCCGGGCTATCAGAAATTGCGCGACCTGCCCGCCGAGCATCATCGGAACCTGTGGGGCGCGCAGACGTTTTACCGGGCCTTCAGCCTGGTGAACGGCGGCCGGACCCTGGAACACGACCTGTTCGCGGGCTTGCGAACAGCCGAGGTGGAAGATGTCATTGATCAACTCGCACCGGCCGCTGGCCTATCTGTTCCTGTGTAACCTGGCTATCGTCTTCATCGGCCTGGGGTTGTTCCCCATCCTGCCGTTGTACGCCGCGCACTTCGGCGCCACGCACGCCGAGATCGGCCTGTACCTGTCTCTCACCTACGCCGCCATCGCGGCCGGCGCCATGCTGGCCGGGCGCCTGGCCGAACGCTTCGGCGCGCGGCGCGTGTTCGTCGGCGCCGGCCTGCTCGGTCTGCCCGCCGTGGTGCTGCTCGGCCAGGCCGCGGCCTTCTGGCATGTGGTGTTGTTCACCGCTGTTCTGTGGTTCACGGGCGGGATCGGCCTGACGCTGATCAGCACGTTCACGGCGCTGACCGCCGCCGGCGGCCGCCGCGGCCGGTCTTTCAGCCTGATGTCGCTGGCGTCGCCGGTGGGGGCGCTGCTCGGCGGCGCGCTGGTCGGCCAGTTGATCGCGGGCTTCGGCTACCCGGTCATGTTCGCGGGCCTGGGCGTGGTCTGGAGCGTCTGGCCGCTGACGGCCCTCTTCGGCGTGCAGGTTCCGGCGCTGCGCCGGCCCCAGCCGGCCCCGGCCGTTCGGCGCGCCCCGACCGCCGCCGGCCGGGCCTTCGGCCGCCTGTGGCTGGGCTCCCTTCTGGTGGCGCTGACCCTCAGCGTCGCGCGGCTGGGCACGTCGCTGTCGATGCAGGGCCTGGGCTTCTCGGCCAGCGCCGTCGCCGGCACCGCGACGGTCAGCGGCCTGGTGACGATCCCGGTCACCTTGCTGATCGGCGTGCTCTCCGACCGGCTGGGGCGGCGGCGGTTCCTCATGCTCGCCTACGGGCTGGCGGCCGGCGCGGCGCTGACGCTCAGCCTGGCGACGCAACTCTGGCACTTCTGGCTGGCGGCGACCCTGATGCTGGTGGCGCACAGCGCCAACGGCGCCGTGTCGTCCGCGTTCGCCACCGATCTGCTGGCGGCCGAGGCCCTGGCGCGCCGGCTGCCGTGGCTCAACGCCACCAACTGGCTGGCCGGCATCCTGGCCTTCGCGGGCCTGGGCGCCGTGGTCGACGGGCTCGGCCTGGGGCCGGTGTGCCTGGGCGGCGCCGTCCTGGCCCTGGGCGCCGCGCTCCAGCTCGGCCGGATCGCGCCGCCGCCCGCCGCCATGATCGGCCTTAAGCCGGATGGCGTTTGAAGAAAAGCCCTTTATCTTAGAGGCCGGTCGCACGGCCGGCGCGGCGCCCCAGAACGAGCCGGCCGCGCCCTGCTCGCTCAAGGAGTCTGAAACGATGAGCACGTCCCCCCCCCGATCCGTGACGCCGGCCCCGCTGGGCGAAGACGCCGTCGTGATCGGCGGCAGCGTCGCCGGGCTGCTGATGGCGCACACGCTGGCCGCGCACTTCGAGCGCGTGACGATCCTGGAGCGCGACGCGCTCTCGGACCCGACGGAGTTCCGTCCCGGCACGCCGCAGGCCCGCCACGCCCACACCCTGCTGCCCGAGGGCCAGGCGCTCTTTGAGCAGATGTTTCCGGGGCTGATGGACGAGCTGGTGGCCGGCGGCGCCGTGCGCATCGATCCGGCCACGGAGATGTCCGTCTTCATCGACGGCGTCTGGCGCGCGCCCAAAAACCGCGAGGCCGGGCAGCGCGTGAACTTCAGCCGGCCGTATCTGGAGGCCGTGCTCCGGCGGCGCGTGGCCCTGCACCCCAATGTGGTCTTTCTGGCGAGCCAGGAAGTGATGGGCCTGTCCACCGACGCGGCCCGCAGCCGCGTGAACGGCGTCCGGCTCCGCCGCCGGGGCGCGTTGGGCGACGGCGTGGAGGTGTTCCCGGCCGACTTGGTGGTGGACGCCAGCGGACGCGGCTCACAGGCGCCGCGCTGGCTGGCCGGCCTCGGCTACACGCCTCCCGGCGAGACGCTGTTCACCACCCATACCGGCTACGCCACGCGCCTCTATCGCCGGCCCGCCGGCTTCGACGAGGGCTGGAAGATCCTGTACCTGCGCCCGCGGCCGCCGGCCGGCACGCGCGGCGGCCTGATCCTCCCGGTGGAGGGCGACCGCTGGCTGGTGACGCTGATCGGCGTGGCGCGCGATTATCCGCCGGCCGACGTCGAGGGCTTCGAGGCCTTCGCGCGGGGACTTCCGACGCCGCGCTTTCACGAGACG
>DAOUAB010000267.1:0-16226 GCA_034434015.1 Anaerolineales bacterium | reverse complement strand
ACATCGTCCACCCGGTGGGCGTGATGCTGGCCCTGATCGAGGCGGGCGAGACCGAGCCGGAGCTGCTGGCCGCCGCGCTCCTGCACGACACGGTGGAGGACACCGGCGCGACGCTGGCCGAGCTGCGCCGGCGCTTCGGCGCGCGGGTGGCCGCCATTGTCGAGGGCTGCTCGGAGCCGGACAAGCGCGACACGTGGGAGGCGCGCAAGCAGCACACCATCCACTACCTGCGCACCGCCCCGCGCGACGTGCTCCTGGTCGCCGCCGCCGACAAGCTCCACAACCTGCGCTCGCTCGCCGCCGACGAGGTGGCGCTGGGCGACCAGCTCTGGAAGCGCTTCAAGCGCGGGCGGGCCGAGACGGCTTGGTACTACCGTTCCACCGTGGCCAGTTTGCGCGCAAGCGAACTGCGCGAGCACGTGCTCATCCGGCGGCTGGACGAGGCCGTGGCGCGCTTCTTCGGCGACGGCGAGGCGGGGCAAGAATAATCCGCGCTTTCCGCCAACGGCCGCGCTCTTCCGTTGGCCCGGCGCGTGTGGCCTCGGACCACGAACGGCGCGCGTTCAGCGCAGCGCGTCGTCGAAGGCGCTGGCAAACTCGCTTTCCGGCACCCGCCCGAACCATTGCGTGATCACCCTCCCCTCTCCATCCAGGAGGATAAACTGCGGCTGGGCGCGGAACCCGAGCGTGCGCTTGATCTCGGCGTTGCGCGGGTCGTCGATGTCCAGGCCCGTGAACAGGATCCGGCCGGCGTATGTCTCTTCGAGCCTACGCACGGTAGGCTGCATCGAGCGGCAGGTGCTTCACCAGAATGCGAAAAATTCCACCAGCTGCGGCCGGCCGGCGGCCAGGGCGACGGTCTCCGGGTCGGAGACCATGAACCCGTCCACGGCCTGACGGGTGTCCTGGACCGGCGCCTCGGTGGGGGCCGGCGCGAGGGTCGGCTCGGAGGCCGGAGGTGTCTCAACCGGCGCGGAAGTCGGCGCTTCCGGCGCCGTGGCCTGAGCTGGCGCGGCGGTCGGCGCGGCCTGGGTCGGTTGTGGCCTGGCCGGGGCCGGCGCAGGGGCGGCGGCGGGCGCGCAGGCGGCCAGCAGAAGGACCAGCGCCAGCGCGCCCAAGGTCAGCGTCAGCGTTTTCATCGGGTCACCTCCTCTGCGCTGTAAGATGCGCGGAACACGAAAGACGGCCATCAGCGCCGGCTTCGTCATGTTCCAGAGCTGAAATTGTATCGCCGGGAGCTGAGAGCTTATCTCTAAACCCGCCCGATCGCCGACGGCACTGCCGTCGGCGACGCCTCTGCTGAGGTTTAGAGACAGGTTCTACGAGAGTCTTAATCCGAGGCCGGCATGGTCTCCGGCCGGGCCTCGGACCGGGCGGCCAGGGGCTGGACGCGCTCGGCCAGGTACACGCCGCCCAGGATGGCGAGGCCGCCGGCCAGCATCGGGGCCGTCACCGCCTCGCCTAGCAGGAGCGCGGCCGCCGCCACGGCCACCAGCGGCTCGAGGTTCTGGACCAGGGCCACGCGCGAGGCGGAGAGATGCTGGAGGGCGCGGGTGTTGAGCAGGTAGGCGCCCGCCGTGCAGACCAGGCTGGTGAACAGGATCGCGCCCCAGCCGCCCGCGCTCACGCCGGCCAGTTCGCGCCAGCCCTGCCCGGCGACAAACAGCGGCGCCGCGAACAGGCCGCCGAAGAAGAACATGCCGGCGGTGACGAGCGCGGCCGGGCGGCCCGCGACGGCGCGTTTGCTGAAGATGGTCAGCAGCGCCCACACGACTGATGAGGCCAGCACCAGCAGGTTGCCGGGCGCGCCGAAATTGCCGTGCAGCAGCCCGGCCCAGTTCCCGTTGGTCGCCACCAGGGCGGCCCCGGCCGTCGCCAGGAGCACCCCGGCGATCTGCCAGGGGCGCGGCGTCTCGCGCAGGAAGAACGCCGCCAGCGCCACGGTGAAGGCCGGCGCGGTGGCGGCCAGGAAGGCGGCCACGCTGGCCTCGGCCGTGGCCTGGCCTGAGACCTGCAGCAGTTGTTGCAGGGTGATGCCCACCAGCCCGACGCCGGCTAGCGCCGGCAGGTCGCGGGCGAGCGTCCGCGGCGAGCGCCAGCGCCGGAAATCGCCGCGCCGCCACGCCACGGCGCCCACGATCAGGGCGCCCAGCGCGAAGCGCACGACGATCAGCGTCACCGGCGAGACCTCGGCCAGCGCCAGCTTAATCGAGATGAAGGAGATGCCCCAGAGCGAGATGGCGGCGGCAGCCTCGAACAGCGCGCGGGTCTCGCGGGCGGGCGCGGGGGACAGGGCGGGTCGAGAAGCGGCGGACATCGGGTCTCCAAAACGAAAAACGCCTCCGCCCGCAACCGGTAGGTCGGGGCAGGAGGCGTCGTGGCCTGAGGGCTATCTGGTTGGATCGTCTGGCGGGCCAGACAGTTCGATTATACCCGATCCGGCCTGCCGCGCCAGGGCGCCGCAGTACCAGGAAATTTACAGCAGGCGGTCCTGCGCTCCAGCGTCAACCGGCAGGTGCGCGCCGGCGCCGACTTTGTGCGCCCAGCGGGTGGGTTCCGGCAGGCGATAACCCCGGCAGCAGGCCAGCACGAACGCCACCGCGTGCTCGAGGTCGATCCGGTGGCCGGGCGAGATGTAGAGCGGATTGGCCCTTTCCCGCGTGCGCAACACCGCGCCGATGACGCGCGCCGGGTCGCGCTCGTCGCGCAGGTCGGCCCGGTCGCCGCAGCGCGGCCCGACCTCGGCGTGGCGGCCGTACAGCCGCGATTTGGCGACGCCGATCGAAGGCGTTTCCAGCCACAGGCCCAGCTGTGAGGCGATGCCGAGTCCGCGCGGGTGCGCGATGCCCTGGCCGTCGAACAGCAGCAGGTCCGGCTTGAGCGGCAGTTTCTCCCAGGCCGCCAGCACAGCCGGCCCCTCGCGGAACGCCAGCAGGCCCGGGAGGTAGGGGAAGACCAGCGGCGCGTCGGCGGTGACGGCCGCCAGCGGGGCCAGGTCCGGGTAGCGCAGGACCACGATCGCGGCGCGGGCCTGGCCGCCGGCCAGGTCCACGTCCACGCCGCCGACGGCCGCGACGGGGCGGTCATCCCAGGCGAGCACGAGGCGCGCGCGCAGCCTGGTCTGCACCCGGACGGCTTCGTCGGGGTCCAAAGTCCAGGCGTGGAGCGGTGGGGCGGGCATGTCTTGGGGATGAAGTTTCTGGCAGACCCTGCGGATCCCCGCTGTCGCGGCCTCCGCGTCCTTTTGGGGATTGCACTCAGAAGAAACGCGTCCAATCCACGCCGGTCAGGATGCCGCAGGCGATGACGGCCCAGACCAACATCAGGATCACGCCGCAGCCGCAACCCGTGCATGAACAGCCGCGCCCGAACCCGAAGCGTTCCTGCAGCCAGTCGAAGACGGTGTTGAGCAGGAAGAATTGCAGCAGGCCGGCCAGACAGCCGGGACGGTCGTCGTTCATTGTGGCCTCCACGTCAACGAAAGAAGGTGACGCGATGAGCGTCACCTTTCTCTACGTGGCAGGGCCAGCGCGGGTTGTGCCGCGCTCAGGCGGCGGCGACCGCCGCGCGTTCCACCTCGTCTTCGGCGGACTTGAAGCGGATGTCGCTGGCCTGGGCCGGGAACAGCCCGAACTTGTCGGCGTAGAAGGCGCGCATGAAATCGAGATCGGCCTCCACGTTCCCGGTGGGCCAGAAGACCGGCCCCAGACCGGCGCGGCGCTGGCTGTAGTCGATGTACGCCGGCACGATCGGCACGCGCGCGCTCAGGGCGATGTAGTAGAAGCCGGATTTCCAGTGTGAGCGCTTGCGCCGCGTGCCCTCGGGCGTGATCGCCAGCATCAGGTGCTCGTGCTGGGCGAACACCTGGGTCATCTGCTCGACGGCGTTGAAGCGCGAACGCCGGTTGATGCCGATGCCGCCCAGCCAGCGCAGGAGCGGGCCGATCACGGGCCAGCGCACGGCCGTGTCCTTGACCATGAAGCCGTACGGCCAGCGCGCCAGCAGGCCGATGGCGTGCGCGGCCCACAGGCCGTAGAACGCATCCCAGTTGGACGTGTGCGGGTGGACGATGAGCACGAACTTGGGAACGTCGGGGAGATCGCCCTCCACCCGCCAGCCGAGCAGTTTGACGACGGCCTGGGCAAAGCGCTGGAAGGGGCGGGTCCCCAGAGAAGATTTGCGGATGACGCTGGTGTCTGGCATGGGCAGTAGTATAGCCGCAATCGGACCGATAGCGCTGGCTCCCGAAATGCTAAACACGGCCGCTGTTCATGAGATACGGCGTTTTATGGCTAGCGCTCACATCTATTCCAGCCGATCGTAGCGCTGCACGCCTGGGATCGTCAGCACAAAATCCGCGCCGAAGGCCTGCGCGGGCGTGAGCGCGCCGGCCGCCGTCCGGCGATCGAGCACCTGTTCTACACAGGTCACGGCGGACAGCGCGGTGAACGCGTACGGCTCCGGCGTCACCAGCCAGGCTTCGCGCGCCTGGCCGCGCCCGGCGCTGGCCCGCGCCCATACCCGGCCGCATCCCGCCTCGCGGGCGCGCTCATCCGGCCCGCGCACCACGCGTTCGACCCAGGCCTGCGCCAGCCGGCGGACTGGCGCAAGACGCATGACCTCCTGCGCCAGCGGTCCGGCCCAGCGCAGGGTCTCCACCAGGCGGCGTGAGAATGTGAGGTAGGTCGTGATGTCCGGGATGCCCGTGGTCCGGTAAGCGGTGGAGAGATCGCCCCAGGCAGCGATCAGGGCCAGGTGCTCACGGCTGGCCCGCCCGCCCCGGGCGGGGAAACGGACGCGCCGGGCGCCGGCGCCCAGGCGCAGCGTCACCAGCTTTCCGGCGCGGCGGACCATCGCGCCGCGGGCCATGTGCTCCAGGCCGCTCTTGGCCGTGCCGGCGCTGAGGCCGCCCAGGCCCATGACCGCGATCTCGAGCGCGGTCGCGCCGGGCAGTTGCTCGGCCACGTATTTCGCCAGGCAGTCCGACGGCGCCACGTCGAAGCCGACGCCGGACATGATCGTGATCCCGGCCGCGCGCGCCTCGGCGTCCAGCCCGAGGGTGTACTCGAAGACCGGGACTTCGCCGGTGATATCGAGGTAATGCGCGCCGCGGCGCAGGCAGGCCTGGACCATCGGGGCGGCGGTGTGGATGAACGGCCCGGCGGCGTGCAGCACCAGGGCGGCGTCGGCCAGCGCGCGGTCCAGCGCGGCGGCGTCGCGCAGGTCCGCGACGCGGTATTCCAGCCCGAGGCGCCCGGCCAGCGGCCTGAGTTTTCGCTCGGCGCGTCCGGCCAGCACCGGCCGGTGCCCGCGCGCCGCGGCCTCTTCAGCGATCAGTTCGCCGGTGTAGCCGGTGGCGCCGTAGAGGAGCCAGGTTGAAGAAGGCATATGCTCGCGTTGGCTGTTGATCCAATTCAGTATACGGCACTTCGAATGAGGGCAGGGCGCGTGGACACGGATTTCACGGATGGCACGGATTGGGCGGATGATCCGGCAAGCGCCGCCCAACAAAACACCGCCCCGGTTATTAGCCGGGGCGGTGTTCTCTGAACAGGGCAGGGGCGCCGGCCATGCGCCCCGAGCCTGCCGGGGACAAACCTAAGCCCACTGGAAAAGTGCTCTAGGCCGGCACCGGCGGCAGGTGCTGCATGGCCTCGGCCACGGCCTCGGCCGGGTACTCGTAATCTTCGAGCCGTCCCTGATGGTAGGCGTCGTAGGCCGCCATGTCGAAATGGCCGTGGCCGCACAGGTTGAAGGCGATCACTTTCTTCACGCCGTCGCGCTTGCAAACCAGCGCCTCGTCAATGGCGGCGCGCACGGCATGGTTGGCCTCCGGCGCCGGCACGATGCCCTCGGCCCGGGCGAAGAGCACGCCGGCCTCGAAGGTTTCCAGTTGCCGGACGGCGCGCGCCTCGATGTCGCCGTGAGCGACCAGGGCGCTCACGCTCGGCGACATGCCATGATAGCGCAGGCCGCCGGCGTGGATGCCCGGCGGCATGAAGGTGTGGCCGAGCGTGTACATTTTCACCACCGGCGCCATCTGCGCCGTGTCGCCGTAATCGAAGGTGTACCTGCCCTTGGTCAGGCTGGGGCAGGAGGCCGGCTCGACGGCGATCACGCGCGTCCGCTTGCCCGCCGTGAAGTTCTGGTGCAGGAACGGGTAAGCGAAGCCGGCGAAGTTGGAGCCGCCGCCGACACAGCCGATGACGATGTCCGGGTACTCGCCCGCCATCTCCATCTGCTCCAGCGCCTCCAGGCCGATGACGGTCTGGTGCATGAGCACGTGGCCGAGCACCGAACCCAGGCTGTAGCGTTTCTGCCCGCCGCTGGTCGCGGCCGCCTCGACGGCCTCCGAGATGGCGATGCCCAGCGAGCCGGGATTAGCCGGGTCCTGCTCCAGGACCGTGCGCCCGTAGTGCGTCAACGCCGTGGGGCTGGCGTGCACCGTCGCGCCGTAGTTCTGCATCAGCACCCGCCGGTAGGGTTTCTGGTCGAAGGAGACCTTCACCATGAAGACTTCCAGATCGATGCCGAACAGGTTGCAGGCCATGGCCAGGGCGCTGCCCCACTGCCCGGCGCCCGTCTCGGTCGTCAGCGCCCGGGTGCCGTCCTGCTTGTTGAAGAAGGCCTGCGCGACGGCGGTGTTCGGTTTGTGCGACCCGACCGGGCTGACCCCTTCGTATTTGTAGTAAATGTGCGCGGGCGTGTCGAGCGCCTTCTCCAGCCGCACCGCCCGGAACAGCGGCGTCGGGCGCCACAGTTTATAGACCTCGCGCACCGGCTCCGGGATTTCGATCCAGCGTTCCGGGCTGACTTCCTGCATGATCAGGCTCATCGGGAAGAGCACGCTCAGGAAGTCCGGCGTCACCGGCTGGAGGGTCTGCGGATGCAGCACCGGCTGGGGCGGCACCGGCAGGTCGGCGTTGATGTTGTACCACGCCTTGGGCAGGCGGCTTTCGTCCAGAAGGTATTTGACTTGGGTGCTCATAGTCTTGCAAAAGGAGTGACTATTTCTTCTTAATCTGCTTCACTGCGCCTTCAACGCCTTTGAGCAGGCCGGCGGCGGCTGACGCGGCCTGGCCGCTGTTCAGCACGGGCTCGATCTGAGCCGCCACCGGCGCGGGCAGCTTCTTCTTGAGGTAATCAACCACCGTCTTGACGGCGGTCCGGGCTTGCGCCTCCGGCAGGCCGGTCTTCTTCGACACGAGTTTAACAAGCTCGTCCATAGGGTTCTCCGTGTGTGCTTGTCCGGGCGGGAAATTGGCTGCCTTCCATCGTAGCCAGAACGGAGTAAATGTCAATCAACACTTTCCGGTTGGGCCGCGCTCACCCGGTCGCGGCCCAGGCGCTTGGCGGCGTACAGGGCGTCATCGGCGGCGCGGACCACGGCCTCGGCCGTCTGACCGTGGACGGGATACGCCGCCACGCCGGCCGAGACCGTCACCGGGCCGAGGCGCTGGCCGCGGTACTCGGGCCGCAGGTGGTGGATCTCCTCGCGCAGGTGCTCGGCCCGCTGGCGCGTGACCTGCGGCGAGGCCTCCGGCAGGAGCAACAGGAATTCTTCGCCGCCGTAGCGGCAGGCGACGTCGCCGGCCCGGATGTGGACGCGCAGGAACTCGCCCACCGTCTGCAGCAGCCGGTCGCCGGCGCCGTGGCCGAACGAGTCGTTAAACTGCTTGAAGTGGTCGATGTCCAGCATGATCACGCCGACCGGATAACCGCGGCGGGCGGCCCGGCGCAGCTCGCGCTCGAGCGACTCTTCCATGTAGCGGCGGTTGAACATCCCGGTCAGCGGGTCGCGGATGGACTGCTGACGCAGGGTCTCGCGCAGGTGCAGATTAGCCAGCGCCAGGGCCAGGCTGTCGGCGGCGGCCTGGGCCAGGCGCAGCCCGGCCTCGGTGAACGTCAGGCCCGTTTCGGCCTGTTGCAACACCAACAACCCCATGGCCTCGGACTGGGTGAGCAGCGGCGCGCACACGGCGGCGCGCGCCGCCGGCGCCACCAGGTGACGGCAGACCGGGTCCGCCTGGCCGGGCGCCGTCAGGCACAGCCGCCCGCGGCGCAGCCCCCAGCAGTCGTCAGGCCCCAGGCTGTTCGCGAACGCCGTCTCGTCTTCCCAGGCGGCGGCCAGGTCTGCCCGACCGCGCGCCGTATCGTTCACGTACACCGCCCCGGCCGTCCCCGGAAACAGGCGCGGCAACAACCGGGCGATGGCGGCCTGGGCCTCCTCGACGTTCAGGCACGCCTGCAACGTCCCGCTCAGCTCGTTGAGCTGGCTGATCTCCTGGTTGCGCTGCTGCAGCTCGCTCAAGGACCGGGTCAGCTGGTCGTTGACGCGCTGCAGGGACGCCTCCTGGCGCAGGCGGTCGGCGATGTTCACCAGAATCGCAACGGCCCCGGCGTAGTGCCCGTCCCGTGTGAGCGGCGCCGCCGAGACCAGCACCGGGACCTCGTAACCGTCTTTGGCCAGCAGCCGGGCTTCATAGGTGCTGGCCACCCCGCCGGGCCGCAGCGCGGACAGCTCTTCGACCAGGGCGCGGCTGTCCGGCGCGACGATCACCGACCAGTGCTGGCCGATGACCTCCTCAGCGGTGTAGTCCAACAGCCGGAGCAGGGCGGGGTTCACCAGCGTCATGCGCCCGTCCGGGTCCTCCAGCACCAGCCCCTCCGACATCGCCCCCGTGATGCTGGTGTTCAGCTGCAACAGACGGTCCGCCTCCTGAGCCAGAAGGCGGCGCTGCTCGGCGCTCTGGCGCAGGCCCTGCTCGGCTTCACGCAGCGCGGCCTCCGCCTGCCGGCGCCGGCCGGCCTCCCGCGCCAGGCGATAGGCGACCAGGCCGGCCGCCAGCGGCGCAGCGTCGAGCAGCCAGGCGGCCGGGTTGAAGCGGTGCAGCTCCCAGACCCGCGCCGGGGTCAGCGCCGCGCCGCGCAGGGCCGCCTCGAGCAGCCAGGCGGTCAGCGGGACGAGCGCGCCCAGGGCGGCCCCGATCCACAGCGCCGGCCACGGGCGCCGATCAGCCACGGCTGATGAGGGTGGACGATCAGACTCGGACATTGCTCCCCTGTTTCCCCGTTAACGATGCCGGGCGCGGACGCGCGTGTTCCAGGGGCCGCCAGCCGGCGGCCGGTTTCAGGCCGGGACGGATCGGGCGATGACCACCTGATTGCGGCCCTGGCGCTTGGCCTGATACAGCGCCGCATCGGCGGCGCGCAACAGGGCCTCCGGCGAGGCGCCGTGCTGGGCGGAGACGGCCACGCCGAGGGACAACGTCACCGCGCCGAGCATGCGGCCGGCGTCCACCACCCGTAGTTCGGCCACCTGGCGGCACAGGTGCTCGGCGCGCTGCGCCACCACCTCGACCGGCGCGCCAGGCAGGATCAGCACGAACTCCTCGCCGCCGTAACGGCAAGGGACATCCTCGGCCCGGACGTTGGCCTTCAGGAACGCCGCCAGCTCGCGCAGCAGCGCGTCGCCGGCGGCGTGGCCGAACGTGTCGTTGAAATGCTTGAAATGGTCAATATCCAGCACGATGACGCCGACCGGCAGCGCGTGACGGGTGGCGCGGCGCAGCTCGCGCTCGAGCGTCGCCTCCATGTAGCGGCGGTTGAACAGGCCGGTGAGCGGATCGCGCACGGATTGATTGCGCAAGGTCTCGCGCAGCCGCAGGTTGGCCAGCGCCAGCGCGATGGTGTCGGCCACGGCCTGGGCCAGCTGGCGCTCGGCCTCGGAGAAGCCCGTCGCCGGCGGGCCGCTGAATAACGAGAGCACCCCCAGCGCCTCGCCCTGCGCCAGCATGGGCGCGCACAGATGGACGGGCGGGGCCGGGTCCCCCAGATGCGGGCAGGCCGGGCCGCTCTGGCCGCCGGGCTCCACCCAGTGCAGACGCCCGCGCCGCAGCGCCCAGCAGTCGTCGGCGGCAAAGACCTGGCTGGCGGCGCGCAGGTCGCCCCAGGTCGCCCCGGCCTCGGCGGTGTCGCGGGCGGCGTCCATCAGGCAGGCCAGCCCGGCGCGGCCGGCGAACAACCGGGGCATGAAGTCGCGCATGATGGCGTAGGCCTCGCCGGCCGTCAGGCAGCTCTGCAGCAGGCCGCTCATGCTGTTGAGCGTGGCGATCTCCAGGTTGCGCTGCTCGACCTCGGCCAGGCTGAGGATCAGGCGTTCATTGGCTTCGCCCATCGCCGCCTCGGCCAGCTTGGACTCGGTGATGTCCGTCACCGTGCCGATGTAGCCGGTCACGGCCTGGGCCTCGTCGCGCAACGGCACGGCGCTGCCGTGGACCCAGGTCGTGCGCCCGTCCGGCGCGACGAGCCGATATTCCAGGGCAAAGGTCTGTTGGGAGGCCCGCGCCGCCTGCCAGGCGGCCACAACCGCCTCGCGGTCGTCCGGGTGCAGGGCCTCGAGCCAGCCGGCCCCCAGCGCCTGTTCCCGGATCAGGCCCGTCATCGCCAGCCAGCGGTCGTTGACGTAGACATAGTCCCCGTCCAGGTCGGTCTGGAAGATGCCCACCGGCGCCAGGTTCGTCAGCGCCCGGAACCGCTCCTCGCTGGCCGAGCGGGCCGCCTCGGCCAGCTGGCGCTCGGTGAGGTCGGTGACCACGGAGATGGCGCCGGCGGCCTGCGCGCCCTGCCAGCGCGGCGACGCCGCGATGCTGACCGGCACGGCGCCGCCGTCGGCCCGCTGGAGGCGCACCTGATAGGTGCTGGCTTCGCCGCGCTCGCGCCGGGCGTGGGCGTCGGCCAGGACGGCCGCATCCGCCTCCACCACCAGGTCGGCCGAAGCCCGGCCGATCAGGGATTCCGGGGCGACCCCGAGCATGCGGGCGAAGGCGGGGTTGGCGTACTCGATGCGGTGCGCCGGGTCAGTGACGACCAGGCCCTGGCCCATGGCGCTCATCACCTGGACGGCGAAGTCGCGTTCGCGCTTGAGCGCGGCGTCGAGCCGCCGGCGTTCGGTCACATCCACAAAGGAGCTGACCACCGCCGTCGGGCGCGCCGCGTCGGGCGTGTAGATTGGACGTGCATTGATCGAGAGCCAGGCCAGCGCGCCGTCCGGCCGGCGCACGCCCATGATCACGCCGGAGACGGGCTGCCCCGTCTGCAGGGCAACCGTGACCGGAAAGTCCTGTGGATCGAAGGCAGAGCCGTCCTCGCGCACCGCGCCCCAGGCCGGGTCGTGTGACCTCTGACCGAGCATCTGGCCGGCTGGCCGGCCCAGGATGCGCTCAGCGCTGGGATTGCAGGCGATGATTCGGCTTTCGGCGTCCAGCACGACGACGCCTTCTTCCAGGGCGGTGAGGGCCGTGCGGTAACGGGCCTCGCTGGCGCTTAGCTCGGCCTCGGCCTGCCGGCGCTGGCCGATCTCGCGCGCGAACAGGCCCAGCACCAGCGGCGCCAGGTCGATGATCCAGTGCAGGGGGTTGTCCCGGTGGAGTTGCGCGATCGCGGCCGGCGAGGGCATCAGGCCGCGCAGAGCCAGGTCCAGCGCCCAGGCGGCCAGCGGGAAGCAGAAGCCGAAAAGCGCCCCGAGAAGAACATAGCGGCGAGGGATATTCGCTGGTCCCCCGGCTCGATCGGCAGGCTCACTCATGCGCGCGGTGCGTCTGCGGCGCCGGTCTTACGGCCGGGCCGGGATGATCAGGGTCAGGCCGCGGTAGATCGTGTCTGAGTCGCCCATGCCGTTCGCGATCCGCAAATCGGCTACGGTTGTGCCGAAGCGCTCGGCCAGGCCGGTCAGCGTGTCGCCGGGCTGGATCGTGTAGCGGAGCGGCCGGCGGGTCGGGTTCGGGATGGTCAGCGTCTGGCCGACCACGATCGAGTCGCCCTCCAGGCTGTTGGCGGCGCGCAGGGCCGCCAGCGTCACCCCATACCAGACCGCGATGCGCTGCAGGCGGTCGCCGGGCTGGACCACGTGGACGGCGTAGACGCCGGTCGGCGTGCGCGTCGGCGGCGCGACGGTGCGGGTGGGCGTGACGGTCGGGATGAGCAGCACCTGGCCGGGGCGGATGACGTCGGTGCTCAGGTTGTTGGCGGCGCGGATCGAGGCCAGGGTCAGGCCGAAGCGGCGCGCGATGCGCAGCAATTGATCGCCGGGCTGGACGACGTAGGTGCTGCCAGGGGGGCGCGGCGTGGCGGTGGGCGCCGGCGGCGGGATGACCAGCACCTGGCCGACGCGCAGCAGGTCGGAGGTGAGGTTGTTGGCGGTGCGCAGCGCCGTCACCGTCACGCCGAAGCGGCGGGCCAGGGCGCGCAGCTGGTCGCCGGAGACGACGGTATAGTAGAAGGCGCCGGGCGTCAGCGCCGGCCGGGGCGTGGTGGTGCGGGTGGGGCCGGGCGTGGGGATGAACAGCACCTGTCCGGCGAAGATGCTGTCCGAGTTCAGGTTATTGGCCGTCCGCAGGGCGGAGACGGTCAGCCCAAAGCGCCGGGCGATGGTCAACAGCGTGTCGCCCCAGACTACCGTGTAGGTGTTGGGGCCGGGGATGAGCGTCGGCGTGCGCGACGGGCCGGGGGTGAAGGTCGGCAGGCGGGTGGGCGTCTCGGTGGGGGTCGCGGTCGCCGTCGGCGACCGCGTCGGCGTCGCCGTGCTTTGAGCCGCCGCCGGGGTGAAGGGGGCCAGGAAGAAGACGGCCAGCAGGATCAGGCCGGCCAGCCGGCGCCGGCCCAGAGTCGGGCGTGACATGGCGTTCTCTTTGGCGGGGGTCATGCCCCGATTCTAGGCTGATTCCACGCCCGCCGCCACTGGCGTAACCGGTATAATCCCGCCACCCACCGGAGGCCTCTATGACCCAGCCCGCTGTCCGCCTGGAACACGACCTGCTCGGCGAGCGCGAGGTGCCGGCCGACGCCTACTACGGCGTCCACACCCTGCGCGCCCTGGAGAACTTCCCGATTACGGGCACGCCCATCAGCGCCTACCCGGAACTGGTGAACGCGCTGGCCTGCGTCAAAGCCGCCGCGGCCCTCACCAACTTCGACCTGAAACTGCTGGACAAAGCGCGTTGCGACGCCATCGTGGCGGCGTGCGACGAGATCCGCGCCGGGAAACTGCACGACCAGTTTGTGGTGGACGTGATCCAGGGCGGGGCCGGCACCTCGACCAACATGAACGCCAACGAGGTCATCGCCAACCGCGCCCTGGAAAGGCTGGGCCGCGCGCGCGGCGAGTACGCGCACCTGCACCCGCTGGAGCACGTCAACCTCAGCCAGAGCACCAACGACGTCTATCCGACCGCCGTGAAGATCGCCCTGCACTGCGAGATCCGGCGTCTGCGCGAGGCCATGGCCCAGCTGCGGCTGGAGTTCGAGGTCAAGGCGCGCGAGTTCGCGGACGCGCTCAAGATGGGGCGGACGCAGCTGCAGGACGCCGTGCCGATGACGCTCGGCCAGGAGTTCAGCACCTACGCCGTGATGCTGGCCGAGGACGAGGAGCGCCTGCGCGAGGCCGGCCTGCTCATCCAGGAGATCAACCTGGGGGCCACCGCCATCGGCACCGGCATCAACGCCCCGCCCGAGTATGCGCCGCGCGTCTGTCAGCACCTGCGCCGGATCACGGGCATCGACCTGGTGACGGCCCACAACCTGGTGGAGGCTACCCAGGACGCCGGGGCGTTCGTCCAACTCTCCGGCGTGCTCAAACGCGTGGCCGTCAAGCTGTCCAAGACCTGCAACGACCTGCGCCTGCTCTCGTCCGGGCCGCGCGCCGGGCTGGGCGAGATCAACCTGCCGCCGGTCCAGGCCGGCTCGAGCATCATGCCCGGCAAGGTCAACCCCGTCATCCCGGAGGTGGTCAACCAGATCGCGTTCGAGGTCATCGGCAACGACGTGACGGTGTCGTTCGCGGCCGAGGCCGGGCAGCTGCAGCTCAACGCCTTCGAGCCGATCATCGCCTACAACCTGTTCAACAGCCTGATTTACCTGCGCCAGGGCTGCCGGACGCTGGCCGAGCGCTGCGTGCGCGGCATCACGGCCAACCGCGAACACCTGCGGCGCAGTGTGGAGCGCTCCATCGGCGTCGTCACCGCCCTCAATCCGTACATCGGCTATGAGAACGCCACCGCCATCGCCAGGGAGGCGCACGCCACCGGCGCCAGCGTGGCGGACCTGGTGCTGGCGCGCGGCCTGCTGACCAGGGAGCAGCTGGAGCAGATCCTGCGGCCGGAGGTCCTCACCCAGCCGCGCCCCCTGCCGACGGCCGAGGGGTGACGCTCGCCGTATTGAAGCGGTCCCTTCCCGCGTTTCGCGACTCCAGCGTTTTCTTTTCCCCTGTGCGCCGCCCCTCGACGGCAGGCCGCGCCCGGCACACGCCAGAGCGGAAATCGCCATAATTCGGGCCGATTACGCGGGTTTTCCGGCGATGGGTCCACGACCTTCAACCGCCGGAAAGGGCGCAGAAGGTCACTTCAGCGCCGGGCGGCTTTCTCCCACAATGGGCGTGTCGTGATAACCCGAATTCCCCATGTCTGTGGGAGGTGAACCGTCTATGAGTCTGAGCCAGCTCGCGCGCTCCATCGCCGAGTCCCCCACGCTGAAGCTTAACGAAGAGGCCCGGCTGCTCCGGGAGAAAGGCGAGGCCGTCATCCACCTGGGCATCGGCGAGCCGAAGAACAAGGCGCCGCTGGCCGCCACGCTCAGCGCCGCCGCCCGGTTGCGCGACGGCGATCTGAAGTACGCGCCGACCGACGGCCTGCCCTCGCTCAAGCGCGCCATCCTGCGCTACACCGAGGAGGCCTACGGCAAGATCGCGGCGCCGGAGAACGTCATGGTCTGCGCGGGGGCCAAGCAGGCGCTCTACACCCTGCTCTACACCCTGCTCAACCCGCAGGAGGAGGTGATCCTGCTGGCGCCGTACTGGGTGAGCTACCCGGAGATGGTGCGGATGGTCTACGGCGTGCCCGTCATCGTCACGCCCGAGGACCCGCACTTCATCCCCACCCTGGCCGAGGTCGAGCGCGCCGTCAGCGGCTACACCAAGGCCGTCATCCTCAACAGCCCCAACAACCCCAGCGGCGTCCTGTACCCGGCCGGTTTCGTGGCCGAACTGGTGGAGTTCTGCGAGCGCAAGAACCTCTACCTGATCATGGACGACATCTACCACAAGCTGGTCTTCGACGGCCAGAAGCCGGCCTCGGTCTACGCCTACACCACGCGCGACCTCGAGACCTCGCGCGTGATCACGCTCAACGGCGTCTCCAAGCTGTACGGGCTGACGGGCGTGCGCGTGGGCTGGGTGGTGGCGCCGCGCCAGATCGTGGAGGTGATGACCAACGTCCAGGCCCAGACGGCGACGTGCGTCTCGGTGGTGCAGCAGGCGGCGGCCGAGGGCGCGCTGACCGGCCTGCAGAGCGCGGTGGAGAGCCTGCGGCTGACGATCCAGAACAACCGCGACGTGATGCTGCGCGAGCTGAACTCGTTCAACGGGGTGCGCGTCAACAAGCCGGACGGCACCTTCTACTGTTTCCCGGATTTCCGCGCCTTCGGCAGGACCTCGGTGGAACTGGCGCAGTTCCTGCTCAAGAAGGCCAGGGTGGTCACGGTGCCCGGCAAAGAGTTCGGCATGGAGGGCCACCTGCGCCTGAGCTACGCCGGCACGGTCAAGGACATCACCGAGGGCCTGGCGCGCCTGAAATGGGCGCTGGACCCGGAGGCGCCGAACGAGATCTACGTCGGCGACCGCAAGCTGGTGAGGGATTGGCTATGAACAACCTTCTGGATATCAAAACCCCCGCGCAGGCCGAGGCCGGCGCGGTGAAGAGCGACTACGGCCTGGATGCGCTGGGCCTGACCAACCTGGGCGTCGTCTACTGGAACCTGCCGGTCCCGGCGCTGTACGAGGAGAGCGTGTTCCGGCGCGAGGGGCGCGTGGCGGAGAGCGGCCCGCTGGTGGTCTACACCGGCCGGCACACCTCGCGCGCCGCCGCCGACAAGTTCATCGTCCACGAGCCGTCCAGCAGCGGCCATGTCGGCTGGGGCGAGTACAACCGCCCGTTCGGGGCCGAGAAGTTCGATGAGCTCTGGGGGCGTCTGCAGGGTTTCCTGCAAGGCCGCGACCTGTTTGTGCAGGACTGCTACGCCGGGGCCGACCCCGATTACCGCCTGCCGGTGCGCCTCGTCACCGAACTGGCCTGGCACAGCCTGTTCGCGCGCAATATGTTCCTGCGCCCCGCCACCGCCGACGAGGCGCGCGCGCACGTCCCCGAGTTCACGGTGGTCTGCGCGCCGTCGTTCAA
>DAOUAB010000266.1:0-42926 GCA_034434015.1 Anaerolineales bacterium | reverse complement strand
CTGGTGGACGCCTACATCGTCGGCCACCTGGGCGCGGCGGCGCTGGCCGGCGTGGGCCTGGGCGGGCAGGTGCTCAACCTGGTGGCGGCGCTGTTCGGGGCGGTGGGCGTGGGCGCCACGGCCCTCATCGCGCGCCACAGCGGCGCGCGCGAGCCGGAGGAGGCCAACCGCCTGGCCTGGCAGGCCGTGCTGCTGGCCGCCGCCGTCGGCCTGCTGGCGGCCACGGTCGGCTGGCTGTTCGCCGAGCCGATCATCCGCCTGCTGGGCGCGGCGCCGGAGGTGGTGGCGACCGGCTCGGCCTGGCTGCGCACCGTGTCGCCGTCCTTCGCGCTGATCGGCGTGCTGCTGGTGGGCAACGCCGCGCTGCGCGGCGCCGGCGACACCCGCTCGCCGCTCGGCGTGATGCTGGTGGTCAACGTGGTCAACGTGGCCGTGGCCTGGACGCTGACGCGCGGTCCTTCGACCGGCTCGGGATTTGGCCTGCCCAACCTGGGGGTGGTCGGCACCGGCCTGGGCGCGGCGTCCGGCCAGATCATCGGCGGGCTGCTGGTGTTCGGGCTGCTGGCGCGCGGGCGCGGCCCGTTGCGGCTGGGCCTCTCCCTCCCGCGGCCGGACCCGGCCCGCCTGAGGCGCCTCCTCAACATCGGGCTGCCGGCGGGCGCCGAGCAGGTGCTGCTGCAGATCGCGTTGCTCAACCTGGCCGGCATCATCACCCAGTTCGGCACGGCCGCCTACGCCGCGCACAGCATCGGCCTGCGCATCGCGGCCCTGTCGTTCCTGCCGGGCTGGGGGTTCAGCGTGGCCGCCACCACCCTGGTGGGGCAGGCCCTGGGCGCGCGCGAGCCGGAGCGGGCACGGCAAGCCACCTACGTGGCCTTCGGGATGGCGCTGGCCGTGATGTCGGCTATGGGCGCGCTGCTGTTTCTGTTCGAGGCCCCGATCCTGAGTTTCTTCACGGACGACCCGGCCGTGCTGGCGGCCGGCGCGATCGTCATCCGCACGGCGGCGGCGCAACAGCCGTTGCTGGCGGCGTCCTTTGTCTTCTCGGGCGCGCTGCGCGGCGCCGGCGACACGCGCGCGACCATGCTGATCACGGTCAGCTCGATCTGGGCCTTGCGTCTGATCGCGGCCTACGGGCTGGGCGTCGCGCTCGGCCTGGGCCTCTTCGGCGCCTGGCTGGCCGTCGGCCTGGATTTCGGCTTCCGCGCCTTCATGTTCTGGCGGCGCTTTGAGAGCGGGCGCTGGATGATGTTGAAAGTCTAACCGGGCCCGGCCGGCGCCGTGCGGTAAAACAACCTTTCCCGCCGGAACCGCCCATGCGCCTCCTGATCCGTTTCCTCGCCGCCCAGCGCCGCTAACGCTGGCAGATCCTGGCCCTGCTGGTCTGCCTGCTGGGCGTCACCGTGACCAGTCTGGTCACGCCGGGCATCATCCGGAACGTCAGCGACGAGGGCCTGCGCGCGCCGGAGCCGTTGTCCACCCTCACCCGGGCCGACCGCATCGTGGTGCTGGACGGCGGCCGGATCGTCGAGGTGGGCAGCCACGCCGAGCTGTTGGAGAAGCGCGGGCGGTACTTCGAGCTGTACACGCTGGCGTTCGCCGGGCAGCTGGCCTGACGGCGCGCCTCACGGACGGCCCGGCGACGCCTGAGCGCCCTGCGACGGCGGGCGACGGGACAAGGGGCTATAATGTCGGCGCGCACACCCGTCCATGGACACCGCTCCCGGCTTCCTGCGTTCCCGTTCATTCCGGCAGTTCCTGTTCCTGCTGGCCGCCGGGATTCTGTTCACGGCCTCCTTCTGGGATGAGATCGCGCCGACGCTGGAGGTCGTCATCTTCGGCATCGGCGTCACCTACCTGCTCATCGGCCTGGGCCCCGGCCTGCTGCGCCTCCCGGACAGGCTCACCGACACGCTCCTGGTCCTGGCCGGGCTGGTCCTGATCTTCCTTCGCCCGCTCCTCATCCTGGGCCTCCGGCTGCTCAACCTGGAGGGGGTTTTCGGCTTCATCCCGCCCCTCATCGCGCTGCTGCTCGGCCTGCTGCTCAGCGGCGTCATCGCCCTCACCGGCCGCCGGCCCGGCCTGAGCACGCTCGACCTGGCGCTGACGGCGCTTGGCCTGGCGCTGGCCGGGGCCGCGGCCGCCGAACTGATGGCCGGCCCGCCGCCGCTCGAAGTCGCTCCGGAGGTCCTGGCCCGCGAGCGCGAGACCTTCGTGCGCGCCAGCCTGGCGCTCGGCCTGAACTATCTGGCCTTCCTGGCGTTCTTCTTCTTTACCGTCTTTATGCTGGCGCACTTCGTCCTGCCAGTGCAGACACGGCGCGAGCGCGACGGCGTCCTGCATCGCCTGCTCACCTACCTTCTGGGCCGCCACGGCCCGGCCCTCTTCGTCAAACACGGCCGGGTGGTCGAATCCGAAAACGACCGGCTGCGCCGCGGCCCCGGCCTGGCCCTGGTGGATCGGGACAGCGCCATCGTGCTGGAGCCCATCAACCCGCCGGCCCAGCGCGTCGCCGGACGCCGCAGCCGCGCCGGCCGCAGCCTGTACGGCCAGCTCAACCGCGCCCGGCGCCGCGCCGACTTCGGCCTCGGCCAGTGGCTGGACGACCTCGCCCGGCTGGGCCTGGACGCGCTGCGCTGGCTGCTGGTCGTCCCGCGCCGGGTCGGCCGCCGCCTGCTCCGGCGCCTGGGCCTGGTGAAGCCGCGCGCCGGGGCGGAGATCGCGCCGCTGATGGCGCGCATCCGCGGCCCCGGCCTGGTCTTCACGTCCCCCGATGAGAAGGTGCTGGCCGCCCTGGACCTGCGCTGGCAGAGCCGGTCGCGCGCCAACATCAAGGCCCTGACGCGCGACGGCATCGAGGTCACCGCTTCGCTGACCGTCCACTTCGTCCTGGATGCCAACGTCCCGGACCGGGCATACGCGCCGCGCACCCGCCCGCCCACGTTCAACCCGCAGAGCGTCTTCCGCGCCGTCTACGGCGCCCCGGTCAATGCCCGCGCCTCGGACGACGAGCTGGAGGTGAAGGCCTGGACCGACCTGCCCGCCTTCGTCGCCAGCGACCTGTTCCGCGACCTGATCGCCACCGAGACGCTGGACAACCTCTTCCGCCCGACCAGCGACGACGACTTCCCGCTGACGGCCTTCCGCCAGCGCTTCGGCGAGCGCGTGAAAGCGTCCCCGGTGCTGCGCGAGCGCGGCCTGCACGTCATCTCGGCCAACGTCGGCGCGCTCACGCCGCACGAGCTGGTGGCCGCGCAGCGCGTGGAAAGCTGGCGGGCGGACTGGGCGCGGCGCCGGACCGAGATTCTGGCCGGCGGCGACCTGCAGGCCACGCGCATCCTGCAGCGCGCCCGGGCCAACGCGCAGTATGACATGGTGAAACAGCTCCGCGAGATCGCGCAGGCCAGCGGCTCGCGCGCGGTCGTGGCCCTGCGGCTCTTTCAGGCCCTGGAGACGGCCTCGGCCGATCCGTCCATCCGGCGCCTGCTGCCGGACGAGACCGTGCAGGTGCTGAACGCCTGGATGGAAAACCTGCGCGACTGGTTCAAGCCATGACGACGATGGACCGCATGACGCGCCCGTGGCGCTTCAGCTTCTTCCGCGGCGACCGCGGCTGGGGCCAGCTGCGCCTGCTGAGCGCTCTGCTGGCCGCCGGGCTTTTCGCCCTGCTGACGGCGGCGGTGGAATGGCAGTTGCACAGCGACTGGGCCCGGCAACTGGCGGAGCGCCTGGCGGCCGGCGGACCGTACGCGCCGGCCGAGCTGCTGCCGATCGCGGGCGGGGTGCTGCGCCACATGATCGCGCCGCTGCTCGGCATGGCGTTCGCCGTCGTGGCGGCCGCCTTCTACATTCAGGACATCTACGAGTTCCGCAGCTTCGACAACGCCCTCCGGTACCTGTTCGCGTCGCTGTTCGGGCTGGATTACCCCAGCCTGACCATCGAGCATGGCCAGCCCAAACTGGACGAGGACGAACACAACACCCTGTGGCGGATCGGCGGCCCCGGCTACGTGAACGTCAAACTGGGCAACGCCGTGCTGCTCGAGCGCGGCTACGGCGCCACCCGCGTGCTCGGCCCCGGCCGTCACTTCCTGCGGCGCTTCGAGACCATCCGCGAGGTCCGCGACCTGCGCGAGCAGTACCGCCGGGACGAGGTGAAAGCCGTCACCAAGGACGGCATCGACGTCGTCGTCCGCGATGTCGAAGCCACCTTCCGGCTCGCCACCGGCGATCAGCCGCGCAGCGAGCGCCAGCCGTACCCGTTCACGCCCGAGGCCCTGCACGCCTCGGTCTACAATCGGGCGGTGGGCAAAGACGGCAAAGCGCCGGAATGGGGGGAGGCGGTGATGAATCTGATCAAGGGCCGCATCCGCAATTGGGTGTCCGGCCAGCGGCTGGACCGGCTGACGGCGCCGGTGGACCAGGATCCGCGCGCCGCTATCCGCGCCGATTTTGACAGCGAAGCGGCGCGCCAGCAGCTGGCCGGGCTGGGGGCGGAGCTGATCTGGGTTAACATCGGCCACCTGGACACGCCGAAAAAAGTCGACGAACAACGGCTGGAGACCTGGCGCTCCTTCTGGGAAGCGGAAGACAAGGTGACCCGCGCCCAGGGCGAGTCCCTGCGCGTGGCTTACCGGGAATTGGGCCGCGCGGAGGGCCAGGCCGACATGCTGGTGGCCATCGCCCGCGCCCTGGAAGGCGTCGACCCGGCCCGCGACCTGGATCAGCAGGTCGCCGAACTGATGCTGCTGCGCGTGGGCGGGGTGCTGGAGGCGATGGCGGCCCAGCCCTGGCTGAGCGAAGGCGAGCCGGGCGCGGACGGCCAGGCCCTGAAAGCGCCGCCGCCCGAGGGATGACAGGCCGTGGGGCCGCTGGCTGTGACGCCTGACCTGAAGACCGTCTACCGCTGGCTGAACATCGACCTGTACTGGCGTCTGCAGGACGCGCCCGACCCGGCCGCGTCGGTGGAGGCGCAGCCCGGCGACCGGGTGGTCTGGCGCGAGCATGACGTGCAGGTGGAGAGCGTCTTCGACGAGGGCGGCGTGCGGTCGGTGATCCTGCGGCGCCGCGACGGCGAAGAGTTCCCGGCCGATGTCGAGTTCACCCGGAGCAAGAAGCGGAAATTGCGCTGGCCGGAGGTGGAGGCGGCCTGGGCGGCCGGCGAGTGGCGGCTGCCCGCGCGCGAGGCCGGGCGCTTCAAGCGTTACCCGCCCAACCTGCTGCGCCTGTACCCGCTGGCCGACCAGGCCGGCCAGCCGCGCCAATCCGCCCTGCGCGATCCGCTGGCGGCCGACCTGAGCGACCTCGGCGCGCTCGAGCGCCTGGCGGCCCAGCTGAGGCTGGCGGCCGAGGCGCGCGACCGCGACGCCGTCGAGGCGCGCCTGCGCGCGATGGAGGCCGTCTGCCTGTCGCGCCCGGACGTCTCCGAGCGCGCCGCGCTGACCCGCCTGGCGGAGGCGCGCCTGGAGTTCGGCCTGGCCTGCCAGGCGTTGGGCGAGACCGGCCGCGCGATCGACTTCTTCATCCAGGCGGCGCGCGATTTCAAGTTCGGGGCGGACGCGCATGGCGAGGCGATCGCGCGCTGGATGGCGAGCCGCCTGCAGTTGGAGACGTCGCTGAGCACAGGCCTGGCCAACGGCCGGATCAGCGTTGATCTGTTCCACAAGCTGGCCGAGGACGGCAACCGGCACAGCCAGAGCGCGGCGCGCTGGTACCGGGCGCGCCTGCCGCTGTTACGCGCCGGCCTGGCGGACGCTGCTACCGCCCGCCCCGCCGCGCCGGCGGACGCTCAGCCCGCGGCCACGACCTCCCCGGCCAACCACGACGCGCCCCCAACCACGACGGAGCCGACCCGGCCGGCCGACGCCGCGCCGACGCCGGCCCCGGCCCCGGAGCCCGAAGGTGAGCCGGCCGCGGCGGCGCCCCCCCTGGCCCAGACCCTGATGGAACTGGCCATCCGGCGGCTGTACTCGGCGGCGGTCAGGGTGAGCGCCAACGCCCGGGGCGAACTGGTCGGCCGACCGGCGCAGCGCCTGACGTTCCGGGTAGAGACCAACCGCCTCCTGATCGGCGACCGGCCCCACACCCTCCACGACCTGAGCGGCGGCCGGGACGCCGGGCGGGTGCCGCCCAGGAAGGTCGTGCCGCTGGATATGGACAAAGACTTTCTGCTGGCGGTGACCGGGGACAGCATGAACGCCGCCACGCCGTATCCGATCAATGACGGCGACTACGTGATCTGCCGGGAAATGGCGGACCCCGGCGATCAGGTCTACGTGATCGCTCTGTTGCCTGGCGAAAAAGGCCAGGAGACCGGGCGGTACGTGGTGAAATACCGCGAGCGCAACCAACTGCTCTCGCTGACCCGCCAGCCCAGCGACCCCGATGACCCGGCGGATCCATACCGCCCGATCAAGCTCAGCCGCCGCGTCAAGCTCGTGGGCCAGGTGCTGGCTGTGCTCAAGCCGATCACCTAAAACAGCTCCCCCGGTCCAGGTGTGGCCAAGCCCGGTTGATGTCATGCTGAGGCCCCGTCACGACGCGAGCCGGGCGCGCGCGCTCAGGGCGACAGGCGTCAACCGGTTTTGGTCACACCCAAAACAAAAGCTGAGACCTTGCGGTCTCAGCTTTTTGTCCATTCGGGCGATTTAGTACCGGCGCGTGCCGCCGCCCCGGCTGCCGCCCCGGCGGCTGCCGCCGCGGTCCCCGCCCCGGCCGCCGCTGCCGAAGCCGCCGCCCCGGCTGCCGCCGCCGAAGCCGCCCGGCGCGCGCTCTTCGCGCGGGCGGGCGATATTGACGGTCAATTCGCGGTCGTTCAAGCGGTACGCGTTGAACATGCTGACCGCTTTCTGCGCCTCGGCCTGATTGCTCATCTCCACGAACCCGAAGCCCTTCGAGCGGCCACTGTCGCGGTCCTTGATGATGTCAACCGAGTTGACCGAGCCGGCCTGGGCGAACAGCGTCCGCAGTTCGTCCTCCGTCGTGGCGTACGCCAGATTGCCCACATAAAGCCTGTTGTCCATGCTGCCGGCCTCCTGCGCCGGTAAGAAAAAGGCCGCCCACTCATCAGGAGTTGAGGCGGCCGACCACACACACACCCTGCGAAAAGTCGACTAGATAATACCACAGATCGCCGAAAGTGGGAGGGCGGAGCATGACTTTCGTCACAGCCGGAATCGCTCCCTGGGGGCTGGGCCCGGCGGCCCCGCCTGTCGTACCGTGAGCGCAGCAAACACAACGGAGACGACGGAGGCCTTATGACCGACCCCATCCTGGAAATCGAGAACGTCCACGCCGCTTACGGGCGGGGCGCGGCGCGCGTCGAGGCGCTCAAGGGCGTCTCCCTGCAGGTGAAGCGCGGCGAGATTTTCGGCCTGCTCGGCCCGAACGGCGCCGGCAAGACTACGCTGCTCTCCTGCCTGGAGGGTCTGCTCACGCCCGAGAGCGGTTCGCTCCGGGTGGCGGGCCGGGAGCCGAAGCGCGCCAAGGACAGGCTCGGCATCCAGCTTCAGAAGACAGCCCTGCTGGACGACCTGACCGTGGCCGAGCTGATCGAGTTCTACGCCGCGCTGTACGGCGCTTTCCCGACCCGGGCGCAGATTGACGCGCTCCTGGCGCGCTTCGACCTGACCGAGAAGCGCGGCCAGTTCATCCGCCGCCTCTCCGGCGGGCAGCAGCAGCGCGTGGCGCTCGCCATCGCCCTGGCCAACAACCCGGAGATCGTCGTGCTGGACGAGCCGACCAGCGCCCTGGACCCGCATGCCCGCCGCGCGGTGTGGGACATCATCCGCGCGCTGCACGACGAGGGCCGCACGGTGGTGATCACCACCCACGCGATGGAAGAAGCCGAGGCCCTGTGCGGGCGCGTGGCCATCATCGACCGCGGCCAGATCATCGCCTGCGGCGCGCCGGCGGCCATCGTCGCCGGGCTGAACATCAACCCGGTGCTCAAGGCCACGGTCGAGCTGCCGCTGGAGCAGGTGCGGGCGCTGCCCGGCACGCTGACGGCGCGCTACACCGGCCAGTACCTGGAGGTGGAGACGACCCACCCGCAGACGACCATGCCCGCCCTGCACGCGCTGGCCGCGCAGTTGGGCCGCACTCTGAGCGAGGTGGCCCTGCGCCAGCCCAACCTGGAGGATGCGTTCCTGAAATTGACCGGGCGGACTTTGAACGCATAGAACGCCTCCCGCACTGCGTAGCGCGCAATGCGTGGTGGGCGACGCCACATGCCTTACGCGCCACCATCTCCCTCCCTTCATCCTGATCAGGAGTCTGCCATGCGACGCTTCTTCATCCTCACCAAGGCGATGTTCCTCGTCTACCTGCGCGAGCGCTCGACGCTGTTCTGGAACTTCGCCTTCCCGGTCTTCCTGCTCGTGATCTACGCCGCGGTCTTCGGCGGCGACAACCTGGCCGGCTTCATGAGCTGGATGGTGCCCGGCGTGCTGGCGATCAACATCCTGGCCTTCGGCCTGATCAGCAGCGCGACCATGATGACGGAGTTCCGACAGAAGGGCGTCCTGCGCCGCCTCCAGGCCAGCCCCGTGCCCACGCTCACGCTGGTCGGCGCCTACATCCTCGTCAACGTCGCCATCGCCGTACTGCAGGCCGCCCTGGTGGTGGCCGTGGCGATGACGTTCTATGGCCTGAAGATGCCGGCCGCCAATCTGCTGCTGGCCTTGCCGATGGTGCTGCTGTCGGTGCTGATGAGCGTGGCGCTGGGCCAGGTGGTGAGCGGCCTGGCGCCCGGCTCGGGCGGCGCCGTCGCCATCGGCCAGATCCTGTACTTCGGTCAGATGTTCATCGCCGACCTGATCCTGCCGATCGAGCAGATGCCGGACTGGATCCAGAAGGTCGGCCCGTGGCTGCCCGGCTACGCCATCGCCCAACTGGTGCGCCCGCCCCTGCAGTCCGGCGCGCTCAGCCCGGACTTCGCCGTCAACCTGCTGCTGGCGCTGGTCTACGGCGCGGCCGCCGCGCTGCTCGCCGCCCGCTTGTTCAAGTGGGAGGCGCGCAACTGACCGGCCTCGGCGTTCGCCCCGAGCCTGTCGAGGGGGGAACGGTTCCCGCTCGTTGAGAAATGCCCTGGATGCTAAAGGAGACTCACATGACCCCCCCGACCCGTGACCTCAACCGCGCGCTCGCCGAAGTCAGCGCCAGCTCCGCCGGCGGCGCCCCGTTCCTGATCGCTTTCGGCCTCACGTTCCTGATCACGGCGCTCCTGTCGTTCTTCATCCCGAAACCGACGGCGGCCCTGATCGCCATGTTCCAGGGCAGCCTGGCCCTGCCGCTGGCGCTCTGGCTGGAGCGCCGCCTGGGCTGGCGGCGGATGTCGCCGGACAACCCGCTGCGCGCCCTGTCCGGCCAGCTGGCGATGTCGCAGAACCTGGCGCTGCCGGCCTGGATCGTCGTCTACAGCCTCAACCCGGGCGCGATCCCGGTCGTCATGGCGGCCACCGGGGCCGCGCACTTCCTGCCGTACGCCTGGCTGCATCGCACGCGCGTGTACGCGGTCCTGGCGGGGGCGCTGTCCCTCGGCGCTTTCGCGCTGCAGCTCGCTCTGGGGGCAGCCGCCTTCCCGTACATCCTGCTGTTCGTCGCCGCGGCCTATGGGGTCACGGCCCCCATCGTCTATCGGCACGCGGCGCGGCTGAGCCAGGGCGACCGGGCGGCGCTGGTCTCCGGTGAGGCGGCCGCCTGAGCCGCCGGGCGAGCGGCGCGCGGCTGAGCCAGGAGAGCCGGGCGAACTGTTCTATACTTGGGCCATGCCCCCCCGGTTGTTGCCGCCTGTTGACGAAATCCCGGCCGCCTCGCCGCGGGCGATGCGCCTGTACGGGCGCTTCTGGGATATCATCTCCCTGCTGATCTTCGGCGGCGGCGCGCTGAGCCTGATCGTTTCACACTGGGGCGCGCTGAATGCCGGACACGGGATCGCCGCCGGCCTGATGCTGGCGCAGGGCGTGCTCTACGTTGTGGCCATCGCCCGGCGCGGCGGCTGGCCGATCCCGCGCCGGTGGCTGACGGCCTACTTCCTCGGCGGCCTCAGCCTGTGGTTGATCATGGGCCGGCTGCAGCCCGATTACTGGTGGCTGGGGATGACCTACTTCGGCCAGATGTTCGGCCTGCTGCCGCCGCGCGCCACTCTGGTCGGCACGCTGGTCGTCAACATCCTGGTCATCCAGATGATCACGGGCTGGAACCCCGCCCGCATAACCACCGGCCTGATCCTGGGCTTCGCGTTCCAGTGGCTCGGCGGCATGGCCGTCTACCTGTTCATCACCAACATCGTCAGCACCAGCCAGGAGCGCGGCCGTCTCATCGCCGAGCTGAAAGCCGCGCAAAGTGAATTGCAGGCCGCGCGCGAAAAGGAGGGGGAACTGGCGGCCCTGCGCGAGCGCGAGCGCCTGGCCCGCGACCTGCACGACAGCCTGGGTCACGCCCTGGTGGCGATGACGGTGCAGCTGGAAGCCATTCAGCGCCTGTACCGGGTGGACCCGGAGCGCGGCTCGGCGCAGGTGGATGCCCTCAAAGCCCTCACCCGGCGCAGCATGGCGGACCTGCGCCGGTCGCTGGACGGCCTGCGCGCGCCCGGCCTGGGCGACCGCCCGCTCTCCGCCGCCCTGCAGATGCTGAGCGTGGAGACCGGCCAGCGCGCCGGCCTGGAGATCGCCTGCCAGGTCCCGCCCGAGGCGGATGCCCTCAGCCCGGCGCTGGCCGAGACGCTCTGGCGCGTGGCGCAGGAATCACTCACCAACATCGAAAAGCACGCCCGCGCGCGCCGCGTGAGCGTCCGGCTCGACCTGCAGGCGGGGGCGGCGACGCTGCGGGTCACGGACGACGGGGTCGGGCTTCCGCCGGCCGCGGAAGACGTTCAGGGCCACTACGGCCTGCGCGGGATGCGGGAGCGGGTGGAGGGCCTGGGCGGCTCACTCACGCTCGCCGCCCCGGCGGGCGGCGGGACGGTGATCGAGGCGCGCCTGCCCGTGATCGCGGCCCTGTCGCCGCCGGAGCACTGAGGGGCGCCCATGGACCCGATCAAGATCCTGCTCGTCGAAGATCAGACCCTGATGCGCCAGGGCCTGAAGACCATCCTGGACCTGGAGCCGGGGTTGAGCGTGATCGGCGAGGCCGCCGACGGCGAGGCCGGCGTGAGCCAGGCGCTGGCGCTGCGGCCGGACGTGGTGCTGATGGACGTGCAGCTGCCGCGCCTGAACGGCGTCGAGGCGACCGCGCGCCTGATCCGTGAATGGCCGGAGGCGCGCGTCATCATCCTGACCACCTTCAACCGCGACGACTACGTCTACCAGGGCGTGCGCGCCGGGGCGCTGGGCTACCTGCTCAAGGACGCGCCGGCCGAGACCCTGATCGAGACCATCCGGCGCGTGCACGCCGGCGAGGTCTTCATCCAGCCGGAGATCGCGTCGCGGGCGCTGCGCGAGATGATGCGCCCGGCCGAACCGGCGCTGGAGCCGCTCTCCGAGCGCGAGCGCGAGGTGCTGGTGCTGCTGGCCCAGGGCGCGTCCAACAAGGACATCGCCGAGCGGCTGGTCATCACCGAGGGCACGGTGAAGAACCACGTCTCCAACCTGCTGGCCAAGCTCCAGGCCGAGAACCGCACCCAGGCCGCCGATATCGCCCGGCGGCGCGGCCTGGTATGAGTCCGCGCAGGGCGCGGCCCCGGCGCGCAGCCCGGACGGCCTCCGACTTCCCCGACACGACCGGCCGCCGGCGAGGACACGTATGACCCATAACCCGATCCCTTCCCTCAACGCCGCCTCCCGGGAGGCCTGGGAGCAGATCGCCGGCTGGTGGGACGACTTCTACACCGCCGACGGCAACGCCTCCCACCGCGAGCTGATCGCGCCGGCGCCCTGCGCCTGCTGGACCCGCAGCCGGGCCAGGCCGTCCTGGACTGCGCCTGCGGCAACGGCGTCTTCGCCCGGCGGCTGGCGCGCCTGGGCGCGCGCGTGACAGCCTTCGATTTCAGCGCCGTGTTCCTGGAGCGCGCCCGCGCCCACACCGCCGCGGCCGGGCTGGAGGCGCAGATCGAGTACCGCCAGATGGACGCCACCGATGAGGCCGGGTTGCTCGCGCTCGGCGCGGGCCGCTTCGACGCCGCCGTCTGCCTGATGGCGCTGATGGACATGCCCGTCATCGAGCCGCTGTTCCGGGCCGTGCGGCGGCTCCTCAGACCCGGCGGGCGGTTCGTGTTCGCCGTGCTCCACCCGTGCTTCAACTCGGCGCGCGGGATCACGCGCCTGGCCGAGGAGGTGGACCAGGACGGCGTGATGGTCGAGTCCTACGGCGTCAAGATCACGCGCTACCTGACGCCCGAGAACTTTCAGGGCCTCGGCATTGTCGGCCAGCCGGCCGCGCAGTATTATTTTCACCGGCCCCTGCACGTGCTCTTTCAGGCCGCGTTCGACGCCGGCTTCGTGCTGGATGGGCTGGAGGAGCCGCGCCAGCCGGAGCGCGAAAGCCCGCGCCCGCTGAGCTGGAGCCGCTTCACAGAGATCCCGCCATTCCTGGTCGCGCGCCTGCGCCCGGGCGGCGGCTGAACGGAGCGAGCCTCAAACGCCTATGCAGACTTCCGACGACCTCCACCTGATCCAGCACGGCCTGGGACCGGCGGCGAGGCCCAAGACCGTCGTCATCGTCGGTGCCGGCATGGCCGGGCTGACGGCCGCGCACGAGCTGCTGCGCGCCGGCCATCGCCCGCTGGTGCTGGAGGCGCAGGGTCGCGTCGGCGGGCGCATCCTCACGCTGCGCGAGCCGTTCGCGCCCGGCCTGTACGCCGAGGCCGGCGCCATGCGCCTGCCCAGGGCCCACGCCCTGACGCTGGCGTACGTCGAGCAGTTCGGCCTGCGCACGCAGCCCTTCACCATGAGCAACCCGCAGGCCTATTACCACTTCAACGGCCGCACGGTGCGCGCCGCGCAGGCCGAGGCCGACCCGGCCCGGCTGGGCTTCCCGGTGGCCGAGCACGAGCGCGGGAAGACGGCGGCCCAGTTGTGGGAGGCCGCCCTGCGTCCGCTGGCGCGCCGGCTGGAGACGGACGGCGACGCCGGCTGGGACGCCATCGTCGCCAGCCACGATCAATACTCGGTGCGCGAATTCCTGGAAGTCCACGGCTGGTCCGAAGGCATGATCGAGATGTTCGGTCTGCTCTTCAACCAGGAATCGCTGTTGAACTCATCCCTGCTCGAGTTGCTGCGCGAAGAGCTGGGCGGCTACTACACCGACATGGTCCAGCTCGAGGGCGGCATGGACCAGCTGCCGCGCGCCTTCCTGCCCGGCCTGCGTGAGCATATCCGCTTCGGGGCGAAAATGATCGCCCTGGACCAGACGCCGGAGCAGGCCATCGTCCACTACCAGACCGCGGCCGGGCGCTTCCAGGCGGCCGGCGATTACGCCCTCCTGACCGTGCCGTTCCCGGTGCTGCGCCATGTCGAAGTCCTGAAGCCCTTCTCAGCCGCCAAGCGTCGCGCCATCCGCCAGTTGCACTACGACGCCTCGGCCAAGATTTTCTTCCAGTGCCGGCGCCGTTTCTGGGAGACCGACGACGGCATCTTCGGCGGCGGCACGCTCACCGACCTGCCGATCCGCAATCTGTATTACGCCGAGCATGGCCGCGAGACCGGGCGCGGCATCCTGCTGGCGAGTTACACCTGGGCCGAGGACGCCCAGCGCTGGGGCTCGCTGGCCCCGGCCGACCGCCTGCGCCAGGCGCTGGAGAATGTGGCCGTGATCCATCCCCAGGTGACGCAGGAGTTTGAGGTCGGCGCGTCGTGGATGTGGCACGACGACGAGTTCGCGGGCGGAGCCTTCGCGCTCTTCGACCCCGGCCAGCAGACGCTGCTGCACGACGCCATCGTGGCCCCGGAGGGCCGCTTCCACTTCGCCGGCGAACACGCCTCGCTCGGCCACGCCTGGATCCAGGGCGCGATTGAGTCCGGGCTGCGCGCGGCGCGCGAGATCCATCTGGCGCCGTAGCCGCAGGTGAAACCGCTCATGCGCCTCAACCAGGAGGCCGTCGCCGCCGAGACCGTCCGCCACCTCCAGGCCCTGCTGCGGCTGGAGACCGTCAACCCGCCCGGGAACGAGTTGATCGCCGCCGAATACCTGGCCGGCGTGCTCCAGGCCGAGGGCCTCGAGCCGCAGGTGCTTAAGTCCGCTCCCGGGCGCGGCAACGTGGTGGCCCGGCTGAAAGGCTCCGGCCAGGCGCCGCCGCTCCTGCTCTACGGCCACACCGACGTCGTCCCGGCCGAGCCCGAGCACTGGACGCATCCGCCGTTCGCGGGCGAGGTCCACGACGGCTTCGTCTGGGGCCGCGGCGCCGTGGACATGAAAGGCTCGGTCGCCCAGCAGTTGATGGTCGTCCTGCTGCTCAAGCGCCTGGCCGCGCCGCTGAAGCGCGACGTGATCTTCGCGGCCACCGCCGACGAGGAGATCGGCGGCGCGGACGGCTACGGCATGGCCTGGCTGGTGAAACACCACCCGGACCTGCTGCGCGCCGAGTTCGGGCTGACCGAGCTCGGCGGCTACAACCTGGACCTCGCCGGGGTCACGGTCTACCCGATCCAGACCGCCGAGAAGGGCACGGTCTGGCTGAAGGCGCGCGCCCGGGGCGCGCCCGCCCACGCCTCCCAGCCGCGCCGCGACAACGCCGTGGTCACGCTGGCCCGCGCCGTGGACCGGCTGGCGGCGCGCGGCCTGCCCTATCATCTGTGCGACGCGGCGGCCGGGATGCTGACGGCGCTGGCCGAGGCGGCCGGCGGCGAGGCCGGCGACCAGCTGCGCGCCCTGACCCAGCCGGAACGGGCCGAGGCGCTGCTGGCCGGCCCGCTGGCCGACCATCCCTTGCACCCGATGCTGGCGGCCATCACCCACAACACGGCCACGCCCACCGGGCTGAGCGCCGGCGTCCAGACCAACGTCATCCCGGCCACGGCTGAGGCCGTCCTCGACGGCCGCAACCTGCCCGGCACGGACACGGCCGCGTTCCTGGACGAGCTGCGCGCGGTGATGGGCGACCATCTGGAATATGATGTGACGCTGGAGTCGCCGCCGCTCCAGACCTCGCACCGCACGCCGCTTTACGAACTGATGGCGCGCACACTGCGGCGGCACGACCCCGCCGCGCGCGTCGTGCCGTACCTGATGACGGGCGCGACGGACGCCAAGTACCTGGCGCCGCTGGGCGTGCCGTCCTACGGCTTCGCGCCCATGCGCCTGCCGGCCGGGTTCGACTTCATGAACCTGTTCCACGCCCACGACGAGCGCGCGCCGGTGGACGGGCTGGGCTGGGGCGTCCGCGTGCTGTTCGACGTCGTCGCCGAATACTGCGCCGGCTCATCAGACTTTTAGGTTCTTCTCAGCCTACGCCCCGCCCTGCCGGCGATGCTGAGCGTTGCCCGACGACAAGCGTTAAGCTTTTAGTCGCCCCGGCGAAGGCCAGGGTCCCGACCTGGTCGAAGCCTCTTGGATGCCGCCCCTGAGTACAGGGGGCGCCGGCATGACGGAAGAGAAGACCTGGCCGTAAGTGTCTGACAGCTTTTCTATGCGCTTTGATCCCCGCCTGCGCCTGATCCTCCCGCTCGTCCTGCTGGCCCTGGCCTGCCGCACGCTGCTGCCGGGCGCGGCCCTGCCCACCGGGGCCCCGCCGGCGGCCGTCGCTCCCACCCGCTCCCCGGCTCCCCCGCTCCCGACCTCCACCCTCCCGGCTCCCACAGCCACCCTCACCCCGGCGCCCGCCCGTTACGGCCTGCGGCCCGAGGACGTCACCTTCCATCCCGGGCCGGAGCTGTACTCCGGCGACATCGTCAGCCTGGAGATCGACGCCGCTCACCTGGACCCGGAGTGGGGCGACGTGCGCGTGAGCGTCTACGCCGGCCCGGACCGGGCGCAGCCGCTGGCGTCCGAGACCTTCGGGTCGTTCGGCATCGGCGGGCGCGCGCAGGCCACGTTCTGGTGGGTCTGGGACACGGCCGGCCTGGAGGGCGAGCAGTCCGTCACCCTGACCGTGGAGCCGGCGGAGGGCGGCGACCCGCTGGATACGCTCACCCTGACCGTGCGCCTGGCCCCCGCCGCGCAGCGCCCCATGCCGGAGCCGCTGGCGCGCTGGGCGCAGGCCGAGAGCGCGTGCTGCGTCTTCCATTACCTCACCGGGACGGCCGCCGCGCGCGATATTGACCTGATCCAGGCCGAGGCCGACGCCGCCCTGGCGCAGGTCGAAGACGCGCTCGGCGTCAGGCGCCGCGACAAAATCCCGTTCACGCTGCTCAGCCGCCTGCTCGGCCACGGCGGCTTCGCGAGCAGCGAGATCTCGCTCACTTACCTCGACCGCAATCCGGCCGGGCTCGACCTGCCGACGGTGTTCAGGCACGAGGGCGTGCACATCCTGGACCGGCAAATCGCCGAAACGCGCCCGGCGTTCCTCACCGAGGGGCTGGCCGTGTTTGTGGCCGGCGGCCACTACAAGCCGGAAGACCTGGACCGGCGGGCGGCGGCGCTGTTAGCGCTCGACCGCTTCATCCCGCTCCGGACGCTGGCCCGCGATTTCTATCGAGCCCAACACGAGATCGGCTACCTTGAGGCCGGCGCGCTGGTGAAATACCTGGTGGACGTCTACGGCTGGGGGACCTTCCGCGCCATGTACGCCAGCTTGCAGCCCGCGCCCGACGAGCTCCAGATGCTGGAGGCCGGCCTGGCCGCGCACTACGGCAAACCGCTCCTGGAGATTGAGGCCGAGTGGCTGGCTCACCTGCGCGCCCAGGCCCAGGACCCGGCCGAGATCGAGAACCTGCGGCTGACCATTGACCTGTTCGACACCCTGCGCCGCTATCAACAGCAGTTTGATCCGCCCGCTTACTTTCTGAGCGCCTGGCTGCCGGATGGGCCGCGCGCCCGTCAGCGCGGCATCGTGGCCGATTTCATCCGCAGCCCGCGCGCCGCCGAGAACCTCGCGCTGGAGGCCATGCTGACCGGCGCCGAGCAGGCGCTGCACCGCGGGGAGACGGCCGAGGCCGGGCGGCTGCTGCAAGCCGCTCAGGCCGTCCTGGACGCCGGCGGCCTGTTCTTCGACCCGCTGGCCGCGCGCTATCGGCGGATCGCCCAGGACCTGCTGGCGCAGGGTTACGAGCTCCAGACCCTCGACCTGTCCGGGCCGACGCCGCGCGTCACCGCCATCCGCGATTGGCCCACGCTGGAGACCCTCACGTATAATAGCGATTAGTGGACCGTGGTTGGTGGCCGGCGCCCCGGCCCGCCACTGTTCAACTGGCCACGGCATGTACAAGCTCATCCTCCTCTTCCACGAGAACCCCGCCATCCCGGACCTGGTCGAGCGCTGGTCGCGCGAGTTCGTGCCGCTGGCGGACCAGCTCCCGGGCCTGCAGGCGGTCGTCGTCAGCCATGTCGAAGGCGGCCCGGCCGGGCCGAGCGACATCCGCCTGATCCACGAGCTCATTTTTGACGACAAGGACGCCCTGACCGCCGCGATGCAGTCGGCGCCGGGCGTCCAGGCCGGGCAAGGCCTGGTGCGCCTCACCCAGAGCGCGCCGCGGACCGTCACCTTGCTGTTCGCCGACCACCTGCAGGACAAGCCGCGCCCGGATCACAAGATCGCGCCCCCGGCCTTCCCCTGACGCATGTCGCGCTGGCTGCGCTTTTTCTCGCCTTCCCCTGGCCCGGCGGCGCTGGCCGGCGGCACCGGCGGCGTGATCGTCCTGGGGCTGCTGGTCTCGCTCGGTTACGGCGTCGGCGGCCCGGCCGGCGAGTTCGGCGAGAACTTCGGCTTCCTGATGGGCCTGTTCGTCGCGCCGCTGGCGGTGCTGCTGCTGTTCGCCGCCGCCGTCTGGGAGAAGCGCCCCCTGCCGCGCGCGGGCCTGTGGGGCGCGGCCGCCGGCGCGTTGGCCGGCGGCGGGCTGTTCACGGTGCTGGGCCTGGCCGCCTCGCCCGAGATGGACCTGACCGGCGGGCTGGCCCTCTACAGCTGCACGTGCCTGCCCGGCGCCGGTCTGCTGACTCTGCCGGGCGTCTATTTCCTCTTCAGGGGCCTGCCCGAGGCCCGGGCGGCGCTGCAGGACGAGCGCGCCGAGCAGACGCTGCGTATGCTCCAGGCGCGGGGCGAGGTGACCGTGGCCGAGCTGGCCGCCGAACTGGGGGTGCCGCCGGCCGACGGCGTCGCGCTCGTCGAGCGCCTGCTGCAACAGGAACGCTTCGTGGGCCTGTTCGACGCGCCGCGCGGCCGGGTGTACACGCACGCCGCCCTGCGCGCCCGCCAGCAGCAGCTGGTGGCCGTGGTGCAGGCGCGCGGCCAGGTGACCTTTGACGACCTGGCCGCCGAACTGCGCGCCCCGCGCGAACTGCTGCGGCAGTGGGTGTACGAGGCCGTCAAGCGCGGCGAGTTCACCGGTTACCTGAACTGGACCGACGGCCTGCTCTACTCCGCCGACGCCGACAAGCTGCGCGCGGCCGGGCGCTGCCCGCGCTGCGGCGGCGAACTGGGGCTGGCCGGGCAGGGCGTGGTGCAGTGCACGCACTGCGGTTCCGAGATCTTCGTCGGTTAGCGGCCGCCGGCGCGGAGGGACAGCATGAACACGATCTCGTTCTGGCTCAAACAGCTTGCGCCGTCGCCGCTGTCCGCCGCTCTGCTGGTGCTCGTCCTGCTCGTGCTGATAGCGGGCGCCGCCGCCGGGCTGCTCCTCTCGGCCAACGACACGGAGGCGGCCCTCGGCCAGGTGCTGGCGCGGCTCGGCTTCGTATGCGCCCTGGCGCCGACCCCGCTGGCCTGCCTGCTGTTGCTGCTGGCCGGCTGGCGCGAGAAGCGGGCGCTGGCCCGGGCCGTGCCCTTCGCGGCGGCGGCGGCCCTCCTGCTCCTGAATGGCGTGGCGCTGGCTCTGGGCTTTGCCTTCGGGACGACGCCCAGCGTCGGCGCGGGCCTGGCCTTCTTCTTCGTCTTGTGCTTGCCGGTCATCGCGCTGGCCGGCGCGCCGGCCGTCTACTTCGCCTGGCGCGGCTGGTCGGAAACGCGCGCGGCGCTGGCCCGCCAGCGCGAGCAACGCGCCATCGAGATAGTCAACACCCGCGGCGAGGCCAGCCTGACGGAGATCGCGGCCGAGCTGGGCCTGCCGCCCGCCCAGGTCGACGACCTGATAGAGCGCCTGTTGCAGAACCAGCGCCTGGACGGCGTGCTGGACCACACCCGGGGGCGCGTCTACGCCGCCGCTGCGCTGCGCGCCCGGCAGGCGCAAATGGTGGCGGCCATCCAGGTGCGCGGACAGGTGGCGTTCGACGAGTTAGTGGCTGACCTGCGCCAACCGCCCCAGGTGCTGCGCGAATGGCTGTATCAGGTTGTGCAGCGCGGCGAGTTCACGGGCTACGTCAACTGGGAAGAGGGACGGCTGTATTCAGCCGAGGCCGAGAAGCTGCGCGGCGGCAGTTGCCCGCACTGCGGCGGTGCGCTGACGTTGGCGGGCAAAGGGGTCATCCGCTGCGGCCACTGCGGGACGGAGATCTTCCTGTGAGGGATGCCGCCTACCTGGCCGCCTATTTGCGTGAACACGCTATCGCCGGGGCGGTCGTGACGCTGCCCGAGCCGACCCCCACGGTGGAGGCGGCGGCCCACGCTGCCGGGACCACGGCGGACCGCATCGCCAAGTCCGTGCTCTTCCTGGCCGCCAGCGCGCCGGTGCTGGTCGTCGCCGGCGGCGCGGGCCGCATCGCCTACAAGCGCGTCGCCGCTCACCTCGGCGTTTCGCGCAAACGGCTCAGGCTGGCCGACGCGGCCACGGTGCTGGCCGTCACCGGTTTCCCCGTCGGCGCGGTGCCGCCGTTCGGGCACCCGGCGCGCCTGCGCACGCTGTTGGACGCCGGCATGCTGGCCCAGCCGGAGGTGTTCGCCGGGGGCGGCGCCATCGACGCCCTGCTGCGCATCGCGCCGGCCGAGATTCTGCGCGTCACCGGGGCCGAAGTGGTGGAGGTGGTGGCGGAGCCGGACGCCACCGGCGGAGAAGCATGAAGATCACACTCGAGTATTGCGCGGTCTGACACTACACCGAGCGCGCGGTGAGTCTCACCGCGGACCTTTTGCAGGAGTTCGAGCGCGACATCGAGGCGCTCACGCTGATCCCGTCGGACGGCGGGCGCTTCGAGGTGACGCTCGACGGCGACCTGGTCTACAGCAAGCTGGCCACCGGCCGGCACACGACCACGGCCGAGATCGCGGCCCTGGTGCGCCGGAAGCTGGGGAGGCCATAAAAAACGCCCGGGCGCTCTTCGCCCGGGCGGCGTATCCCGATTTCGGTGTCACGCGTTGGGGCGGGCGGCCGTGCGCCCCTCCCGCTGAGGCATTAACCAACCTCGAAGAGCAACCGCCAGGGCGCCGGGGTCACGGCTCCGGCGGCGTCCTGGCCCCCAGCGCCTCCGTCGCCTCGGCGACGGTGTCGTACACCGGCAGCACGGTGTCGAGCAGGGTCAGGCGCAGCGCCGTGCGCGCCTGCGGCCCCACTGCGGCCAGGTTCAGGGCGCCGCCCGCCCCGCGCAGCGTCTTCAGGCCCGAGATCAGGGCCGATAGCCCGGACGAGTCGATAAACTGCACGCGGCTCATCTCGACCGTCACCAGCTGCACGCCGCTGGCGGCGAAGTCGTAGAAGGCCTGCTTCACGGCCGTGCAGGTATCCGCGTCCAGGCGGCCGTCCACATGCAGGATGAGCTGGCGTTTGTCGAGGGTGGTCGTGAGGAGTTCCATGGCCGGCGCTCAATCGGTATTATACGCGGCTTGCGGCGGCGCGCCTGCCGGCAGTTTCCGCGCCAGACGCCAGAAATTGCGGCCCGGCCCGCGCCGTTCGTAGTGGACCTCGTCCATGACGGCCCGGATGAGGGGCAGCCCATAGCCGCCCTCCGGCACGTCCCGCCAGTGCGTGTAGTGCGGGCGTTCCCGGGGCAGGCGCGCCACGTCGAAGGGCAGGCCGGCGTCCATCGTCTCCAGCACGAGCGCGTCCGCGTACAGGCCGAGCAGGCCGTACACCCGGCCGTCCGGCTGGCCGGCGTAGGCGTGGCGCATCAGGTTGGTGACATGCTCGACGACCGCCAGATCGAACTCGTGCCGCCACGTCTCCAGGGCCGGGGAAGCGGCCAGCCCGGCCAGCATCGCCTCCACCAGCTTCTCCAGCGCCGGCAGCTGGCTCAGCTCCGCCGGGAGGACAAACGCGCGTTGCAGCCGCGGCGCGCCGCGCGGGTCCGGCGCGCGGCGCTTCAGCACCAGCAGGGCCACGTCGTCGCCGGCCGTCTGGCCGCGCCGGTGGGCGTCGAGGGCGGCCAGGATGGCGTCCAGGATGGCGGCGGCCGAGCCGGCCTGCACCGCCTCGACCGTCTCCCGCAGGCCGGGCCAGCCGAAGATCGCGCCGGACGCGCTGAGCGCCTCGGTCACGCCGTCGCTGTACAGCACCAGCACATCGCCGGGCGCCATCGTCAGCCGCTGCTCGGCGCGCGTGGACTCGGGGAAGATGCCCAGGGGCAGGGCCGTGCTCAACAATTCGACCGCCGCCTGGTCCGCCGCGCGCCAGTAGAGCGACGCGGTGTGGCCGGCGCCGGCGAAACGCAGCGTTCCCGTCCCCAGCTCCAACTGCGCCACCAGGGCCGTGGCGAAGGTCTCCAGGCGGTTCAGGTCCGGCTCGAGGGCGGTGTTGGCGCGCGCCACGGCCTCGCCGGGCGCAATGCCGGCCAGCACCTGGCCGCGCAGCTCGGCGCGGATCAGGGTGGTCAGCATGGCGGCCGGGATGCCTTTGCCGGCCACGTCGCCCATCAGCACGGCCAGGTGGTCCGGCCCGGGCTGGACCACGTCGAAGAAGTCGCCGCCCACCTGGGAAGCCGGCACCACCCGGCCGGCCAGCTCGTAGCCGGGCGGCTGCGGCAGGCGATGCGGCAGGAGCGCCGCCTGGATCTGGGCCGCAATCTCCAGCTCGTGTTTGAGCCGCAGGCTGGCCGCCAGCTGCTGCTGCAGGGCGATGTTGTCCAGCACGGTGCCGATCTGCTCGGCCAGGCTGTCGGCCAGCTGCCGGTCGCGGGCCTTGAACTCGCCGGTCTCCGAGCCGATCATGCCGATGATGGCGTCGCCCGGCGTGGTGAGCGGCACCTGCGCGCCGAGGAAGGTCGGCGCGCTGTCATTAATGACCATGACGGCGGTGTGCGCCAGCATGGCGAAGTACGTCTCCACCCGTTCGACCGCCAGCGGCCCGGCGGCGCGGTAGACCAGCCGGCGCGCGTCCCGAAAAGCCAGGAAGGCGTTCTCGCAGCGGAACACGCCGCGCGCCAGCTGGCTCAGGGCCGCGGCCACGTCCTCGAACGAGGTCTTGAAGGCGTTGACCTTGAGCACCTCGTACAGGAAGGTCAGCTGGTTCCAGGCGGCCAGCACTTCGTCGCCCAGCCCGGCGGCGATGTTGCGCTCGCCCAGGGCCGTGGCCAGCAGGCGGCCGGTCATCGCCAGCCAGGCCACCAGCTGCGTCTCGGTGAAGAGCGCCGGCGGCCGGTCCAGGCTCAGCCAGCCGAGCTTCTCGCCCTCGTGCTCGAGGGCCACGCGCCAGGGCGAATCCGGCGGCAGCTCATGCGCGGGGGTGTAGGCGAGCGTCGTCCCGGTGAGGGTCTGCCAGGTTTGGAGGACGTAGTCGATCAGGCCGGCGGTGCTCATCGGCGGGCGGCCAGCGTGTCCCGGACCAGGGCCTGGAACTGCGCCTGAGCGAACGGCTTGAACACGCAGGCGGCTGCGCCCAGTTTCAGGGCGCGCTCCACATCTTTGGGCTGGCCGGCGGCGGTGACGACGATGACGGGCAGGCGCGCCAGGCCGGGCGCGCGCTGGATGGCGGACAGCAGGTCGAAGCCGCTCATCTCCGGCATGTGCAGATCGCAGATCACCAGGTCCGGCGTCTCGGCCTGCAGGTGCTCCAGGGCGTGCAGGCCGTTGGCCACGAACGTCAGGCGGTAGCCGGACTTGCGCAGCACCAACTCGATCAGGCGGCGCACCGAGGCGTCATCGTCAGCAATCAGAATGCGCGGCGAGGTTTCAGGCATCCGCCCATCCCCGGGCCGGCGAGGCGCCGCCGCGACCGGAAGCGCCGCGCCGCGGTATGACAGGGTGTGGGAGACGAACGACGGGAGAAAGGACCACGACGCCGACAGTATGCCCGCGAACGCCGCGCCCGTCAACGTGACGCGCCGCCCCATGCTATACTGAGCCCGCGCCAACTCCCTCCAGACGCCAACGGCTCTGCCGCCGTTATTCAATCGAGGATAGCCGCCATGTCCCAACTTCAACCGCCGGACGGCGTGGAGATCCGCGCCGCCGTCCCGCCCGAACTGGCCGATCTCCTGTCGCCGGACGCGCTGGCCTTCGTGGCCCGACTCCAGCGCGCCTTTAACGCCCGCCGCCTGGAGCTGCTGGCGAAGCGCGCCGAGCGCCAGGCCGCCATCGACGCCGGCCAGATGCCGGTCTTCCTGCCCGAGACCCAGGCCGTGCGCGACGGCGACTGGCGGGTGGCGCCGATCCCGGCCGACCTGCAGCGGCGGCACGTGGAGATCACGGGGCCGACCGACCGCAAGATGCTGATCAACGCCCTGAACTCCGGCGCCGATGTCTTCATGGCCGACTTCGAGGACGCCAACTCGCCGACGTGGAGCAACATGCTCCAGGGCCAGGCCAATCTGACCGAGGCCATCGAGCGCACGATCACGCTGACCACCCCCGAGAAGACCTATCGGCTCAACGACCGGGTCGCCGTGTTGCTCGTCCGCCCGCGCGGCTGGCACCTGAACGAGAAGCACGTCTGGGTGGACGGCCAGCCGATGTCCGGCGCGCTGTTCGATTTCGGCCTGTATTTCTTCCGCAACGCCCGCCGCCTGCTGGCCCGGGGCAGCGGCCCCTACTTCTACCTGCCCAAGCTCGAGAGCCATCTGGAGGCGCGCTTGTGGAACGAGGTCTTCCTGGAGGCCCAGCGCGCGCTCGGCCTGCCGGTCGGCACCATTAAGGCGACGGTCCTGATCGAGACCATCCTGGCCGCCTACGAGATGGACGAGATCCTGTACGAGCTGCGCGATCACATCGCCGGCCTGAACGCCGGCCGCTGGGACTACATCTTCAGCTGCATCAAGAAGTTCAGCCGGCGTCCGGAGGTGATCTTCCCGGACCGCGCCCAGATCACCATGACCGTCCCCTTTATGCGCGCCTACACCGAGCTCCTGGTGCGCACCTGCCACCGGCGCGGCGCGCACGCCATCGGCGGCATGGCGGCCTTCATCCCCAGCCGCAAGGACCCGGCCGTCAACGAGGTCGCCATCGCCAAAGTGCGCGAGGACAAGCTGCGCGAATCCAACGACGGCTTCGATGGCACCTGGGTGGCGCACCCGGACCTGGTGCCCACCGCCCGGGAGGTCTTCGACAGCAAGCTGGGCGAGAAGCCGCACCAGAAGGAACGTCTGCGCGAGGAGGTGCGCGTCACCGCCGAGCAACTGCGCGATTTTCGCGTGCCGGGCGGCAAGATCACGGAGGCCGGCCTGCGCCTGAACATCAACGTCGGCGTGCTGTATCTGGAAAGCTGGCTGCGCGGCGTGGGCGCGGCCGCCATCTACAACCTGATGGAGGACGCCGCCACCGCCGAAATCTCGCGCGCTCAGGTCTGGCAGTGGACGCACCATCCGCACGCGAAACTGGACGACGGCCGGCCGGTGACGCTGGACCTCTATCGCCAGTTCCTGCCGGAGGAGATGGAGAAGATCAAGGCCCTGGTGGGGCCGGAAGCTTTTGCCAGAGGCCGGTACGAGCAGGCGCGCCAGTTGTTCGACCAGCTGGTGACGCAGGACACGTTCTCCGAGTTCCTGACGCTGGGCGCGTACGCGTACCTGGAGTGAGCCGGCGGGTAAAACGCCACGGCCGGGCGAGTCTGCCCGGCCGTTTTCTTTTTCGCGCGGGCCCGCTCAGCGGGCGGCCGCCCCTCCCTGGGCCGGCGTCCCGACCGGCGCGCCGGGCCGCCTCCCTCTCGTCCGTTCACATGGCGGCGAAGTGACCACGCGCCCCTGAGCAGCGCCTGGCAGGGATTGAACAGCGAATGGGCTGGAAATTGAGCCCCGGCCGCCCCTAGAGTAAGCGCACTTCACCCCGCACCCGCGCCCATCCGGCGACGGGCACAGAAAGGACCTGACCGTGCGGCTGGAAGCTGGCCGTGGATGAGGCCGGGATTTGCCCGGAATGCGGACGGCCGACGGGCCGGATCGTGCATTCCGCCGCCTGAATCCGCCCGGCGCGTCGCTCATCAACGTCGAAGGCAGGTCGGGTTCAGGCCCGGCCTGCTTTCTGGCGCTCCTTGTTCTAACTTTCACCGGGGCCGGCGGCCCTGCCAGGGCGGCGCATCTTACGGCACAATGGGGAGGTGACTGCCCATCCAATCCAGGCAACGGTCAGGCGGCTCGTCGTCTTTCTGGCCCTGGCCCTGACCGGGTTCGCGCCGCATGTGGCCCACGCCGGCCCGCGCCACCTTGCCGACGAAGCGCCCCTCCCCCAGACCATCGAGGCTTTTGCCCCGATCTCGGCCTCGGCCGGCTGGCTGCTGCTGGACCAGCGCCTGTACCGGACCGACGACGGCGGCGGGACGTGGACCGAGATCACGCCGCCCGATCTCGGCCAGGCCGCCATCCGGGCGGCGGCCTTCCCAGATCCCGAACACGGCTGGCTGGCGCTGACGGCGCCGGTTGGGGCCGACAACGCGGGCGCGGACAACGGGCCCGGCTACTCGCTGGCCCGCACCGACGACGGCGGCCGGACCTGGCAGCGCCTGCCTCTCGATCTCTTCGCGCCCGGCGACCCGGCGGCGCTGGCGGGCGCGGTTTATCTTCAATTTCTGGATACGCAGACGGGCTGGCTGGTGGTGAAGCGGGCCACCAGCCGGAACTTCAGCCTGGGGACGCTCTTCCGCACCGACGACGGCGGCGCCACCTGGGTTCGGCTCACGCTGCCCATCGGCGAGCCGGTGGCTTTCGTCAGCCGCGATCTGGGCCGGGTGTCCGGCGGCGCGGCCGGCGACGAACATTATCAGACGCGCGACGGCGGCCGGACCTGGCAGGCCGTCGAGGCCGCGCCGGTCGCTTCACCCGAGGCCGCCGCGCCGATTTCCGGGCTGGCGGCCGTGGCCATGGCCTCCGCCGAGATCGGCTGGGCGAAGGCCGCGGCCGGAAGCTGTGAGCCGGCCGCGCCCGGCGCCGAGCCGCGCTGCACTTCGACGGAGGCGCTGGTCCGCACCGCGGACGGCGGCCGGACATGGACGCCGCTGGCCCTGCCCGGAGGCGCGCCCGCCGCCGTGGAGACGGTTGCGGCTCTTCCCGACCCGATCACCCCAGGGCCGGATACGGCCTTAAATTTCGGCGGCCGGACGCGCGCCGTCACCGGCCAGGGCTTCGACTCCTGCACCCTGCCGACCCTGGCGCAGATGGACGACTGGTACAAGAACAGCCCGTACCGGGTCTGGAATCTTTACATCGGCGGGGCGGCGCGCGGCAATTGCGGCACGCTCACCGCCGATTATCTCGCGGCGCTGGCCGTGCAGGGCTGGCGCTTTATCCCCACCTGGGTCGGCCCGCAGGCGGCTTGCGCGGGCTTCGCGCGGCGCATGAGCCTGGACCCGGCCGTGGCCTACACGGAGGGCGTGGCCGAGGCGAACGCCGCTGTCGAGCGGGCGGCGGCGCTGGGCCTGACCTTCGCCGACAAGACCGGCAGCGTGCTCTACTACGACCTGGAGGCCTACGACACGAAGAACACCCCCTGCCGCGACGCCGCCAAGGCCTTCATCTCCGGCTGGTCCGGCCAGCTCCGGGCGCGCGGCCACCTGGCCGGGGTCTACGGCGCCGCCTGCACCTCGGCGTTGAGCGACTTCGCCGGGATCGCCCATGTGCCCGATGTCATCTGGGCCGCCTACTGGCTGCTCCCCTATCAATACCGCAGCAACGCCTCGGTGTGGAACCTGCCGTGTCTGTCCAACTCGTTGTGGACCAACTCACAACGCCTGCGCCAGTACGCCGGCGGCCACAACGAGACCTGGGGCGCGACCACGCTCAACATTGACAGCAACGTGCTGGACGGCGTCGTCGCCGACCTGCGTTATAGCTCCCAGCCCGCCGTCAACCCTCTAGAACTCTATCTCGAGCCGGACTACGCCGGGCCGGATGTCTGTTTCGTGACCCAGGCCGGGTGGTTCAACGCCAGCGGCTGCGGGCCGGGATGGGAGAACCAGGTCTCGTCGCTGAAGCTTCAGGCGGGCTGGTCGGCGCGCGTCTACCGGGACCCGGACCTGGGCGGCCCGAGCGTGTGCTATACCCTGAGCGATCCGGACCTGGCCAATGATTTCTTCGACGCGACGACGCCGGTAGACAACCAGCTCTCCTCGGTCAAGGTCTATCAACACGCCGGCTGTCTCGAACCGCTCGGCGCGCACACGCTGTTCCTGCCCGTCGTGACGCGCTGAACGGCGCGTCTGCGGGGCCGCTCACTTCCCCCGCCACTGCGGCTTGCGCTTCTCCACGAACGCCGCCATGCCCTCCTTCTGGTCGGCGCTGCTGAAGAGCAGGTAAAACGAGCGGCGCTCGTCGGCCAGGCCGTCGGTGAGCGAGGTCTCGAAGGCGTTGTTCACGGCCTCCTTGCCCAGCCGCACGGCCAGCGGCGCGCGCTCGGCGATGGCCTGCGCCAGCGCCACGGCCTCGTCCAGGTACGCCTCGGCCGGGACGACGCGGTTGACCAGCCCGAAGCGATAGGCCTCGTCGGCGGTGAGCAGGCGGCCGTTCAGCACCATCTCCATCGCCAGGGCCTTGCCCACGGCGCGCGTCAGGCGTTGCGTGCCGCCCGCGCCCGGGATCACGCCGAGGTTAATCTCCGGCTGGCCGAAGCGGGCCGTCTCCGAGGCCACAATCATGTCGCACGTCATCGCCAGCTCGTTGCCGCCGCCCAGGCAGTAGCCGGAGACGGCCGCAATCAACGGCTTGACGAGCTTGCGCAGCCGGTCCCAGCGCCCGATGCTGTCGCGCGTGAGCATCTCAACGGCGCCGGCGTCCGCCATCTCCTTGATGTCGGCGCCGGCCGCGAAGGCGCGTTCGTTCCCGGTCAGCACCAGCGCGCCGACGGCCGGGTCGCGGTCGAAGGCCTCCAGCGCCGCCACGGTTTCCTCCATCAGCGCGGCGTTGAGGGCGTTCAGCTCTTTCGGCCGGTTGAAGCGCACCAGGCCGACGTTCCCGCGGGTCTCGACGAGGATGTAGACGTATGACATAGGCCTCCGTGGAAAGGTCGTTTTTCGAGTTTTGTGTAATTGCCCACCGGCCGGGGCGCGCGGCTGTGCGCCCCCAACGCGTTGACGCCGAAATCGGGATACGGCCCATGGAAGATAAAGTCCCCGGGGCCCAGACGCGCGATCGCGCCTCGCTACGACGACACGCGCGCCCGGACGGCCTGCGCCGTGCGATGGGCCAGGGCCATGATCGTGATCATGGGGTTGACGCCGGAGGCGGTCGGGAAGACGGAGGCGTCGGCGACGAATAGGTTGCTCACGTCCCAGGCCTCGCCCTGCGGGGTGAGCACGGCCTGCGCCCGCCGCCCGCCCATGCGGCACGACCCCATCTGGTGCGCCGAGAATACGCTCAGACGGTTCGGGCCCCATCCGGCGCGCTCGACGCGCTGCAGGTACGTCTCCAGGTCGCCGGCCTGGTCCAGCCGGTGGGGCGCCAGGCCGACCTGCGGCCCGCCGACCTCGGTCGCGCCGGCCGCCGCGTGCAGGCGGAAACACTCCAGCACGCCGCGCAGGAGGTGCCGGCCGTCGTAGCGCGAGAGGCGGTAGTCAATGACCGGTCGGCCCTGCCGGTCGAGGCTCACCCGTCCGCCGTCGCGGTCGCGCGTGATGGCGATGAAGAACGCGCCGTGGCGGACGCGCGTCATCGCCTCCTTGTGCTGCGCGCCCGAGCGCCAGTCCAGCGCCAGGCCGATCAGGCCGGGGTGCGCCGGCGGGTGCTCCACCACCACCCCGTAATGCCGGCCGTCCAGGTCCGCCCACTGGTTCACGTAGCGCGTGAGCATCGGGCCGCGCCACGGCTCCACCAGGTCCGGGTACAGGCCGAGCACGGCCGCGGTCGGATGCAGGCGCAGGTGGCGGCCGAGGTTGGGGTTCTGCAGGCCGCTGCGCAGGAGCAGGGCGGGCGTGTGCAGCGCGCCGGCCGCCGACACCACGGCTCTGGCGCGGACGGTCAGCGTGCAGGTTCCGGCGACGGCCTCCACCCCGACCGCGCGCCCGGCCTCGATCAGCACCCGGCGCGCCTCGGCGCCGACGACGATCCGCGCCCCGGCCTGCGCCGCATCGCGCAGATACGTCCGGGCCGTGCTCTGCTTGGCGCCGCGCGCGCACCCGAACGTGCACCAGCCGCAGGTCTCGGGGGCGGCGCAGCCGCGCAGGTTGACGGGGATGACGCCGCAGCCCAGGCCGAGCGCGTCGCAGGCGCGTTCCAGGAGGCGCGCCTCCGCGCTGGCCCACGACTCCTCGGTGTTGACGCCCAGCCGCGCGCAGACGGCGTCCAGGGAGGCCGTGAACTCCGGGCCGGCCAGGCCGGCGCAGGCGTGCTCGCGCTCCCAGGCCTCGCGCACGTGATCGGGCGTGCGAAACGACGCGCCCCAGTTGACGACCGTGCCGCCGCCCAGCGCCGACCCGGCCAGCACCACCACGCCCAGGTCGCGCGTCGCCAGCACGGCCTGGTTCTCGTACAGCCGCTGATAGGCGTTGAACTCGACGGCGTCGAAGTCTTCTTCGGCGTAGTAGCCGCCCTTCTCCAGCACGATCACGTCACACCCGGCGCGCGCCAGCTCGGCTGCGGCCACGCCCCCGCCCGCGCCCGAACCCACCACGACGACGTCGCAGGCGAGCGTGGCGTCGGCTGTGACCGGCAGGATCGGCAGCCGGCTCCCGCCGCCGCGCGTCTCGGGCAGCACCGGGCCCGGGTAGCCGAGCGCGGCCCAGTTGGGATTGCGGCCGGTCTCGTCCAGCACGGCGTAGAACAGCGACAGGGCCAGGCGGCGGACGGCCTGGAAGGCCCGGCGCAGCGCCGGGAGCGGCGAGACGGCCCAGGCCCGGAGCGCCTTCTCGCGCGCCTCGGGCGCCAGGTCGGCGAAAGGCCGGAACTGCCCGGTGAGCAGGCCGGCGGAGGCGGGGCGCGCCAACAGGTCCAGGAGCTGCTTAAAGTCGCGCTGCTGCGCCTCGCCTTGCAGATCACGCACGGCGCGCGTCACCCAGCGGGCCACGTCCAGGTCGGCGGCGGAGCGCCGCCAGAAGCCGTGCGGGTCGTCGGCGCGCTCGAGGGAGGGGACCAGCGCCTCGCACAGGGCCGTCAGCGTCCGATACTGCGCGTCGGTGAGGAAGTGGGTCATGGCAGCCAGGAGGTCCAGGGTTGCTTATCGGCCGCGAGCCGCCTCAGCTCGGCCAGGTGATCACGCGCGTGGGTGTAGAGGCGCTCCACCCACCATTGCAGCGTGCGCGGGCCGGAGGGCGGATGGAAGCCCAGGCGGGCCCAGGCTTCCGGCGGCAGCGACCTGATCTGCGCCATGTGCTCTTCGCGGACCCGGGTGAAGGCCGCCACGATCGAGGCCACCGGCTCGTCGGCCCGATAGTGGGCTTCCACCGACCAGCGGTGATGCGGGAACGGGTCCAGGTGCGGCCTGTCCTCCGTCAGGATGCGCCGGACGCGCGGCCAGTAGGCGAGCGCCTCGGCGTCGCGGACATGGGCGGCCAGTTGATGCAGGCTGGCGCCGTCCGGCGCGCGGCGCAGAAACCACTCCGCCTCGGGCAGCGCCTCGGCCAGCGCCGCGAACTCGCCCGGCTGCGCGTCCAGCCGCGCGATCAGGAGTTCCCGGTATTCGTAGAGCTGCGAAAACATGGCCCTTTACGCGCGGCGCGTCTCCCACGCCAGCCGCACCCGCATGATCTGCGCGAGGTGCTCCCAGGTGTGGGCGATGGCGTACTCGGCCAGCCAGGCGAGCGTGACCGGGCCGCGGGTCTGGTGGACGCCGACGCGCCCCCAATCGGCCGCCTGCTCCAGCCGCGCGACCTCGGCGGCGCGGGCGGCGACGAACCCGGCCAGCACCGCCTCAAGCGGCTCGGCGGCGTTCCAGTGCTCGCGGTGATAGGTCTGCTCGTCGAAGTAGGGCAGGTCGGGCCGGTCGGCCTCGCTCACGCGCTGGACGCGCCACAGGAAGACGCGGCTCTCGACATCGCGCAGGTGGGTGAGCGTCTCATGCAGGCTCCACTCGCCCTCGGCCGGCCGCCACAGCGCCGCCTCGGTCGGGAACTGGCCGACCTCGGCCGTCAGGTCGTGCGCGCCGCGGCGCAGCAGGCGCAGGGTGGTGTATCGGTCAAACATGGGTTGTCTCCTGGCTGAGGCGGGCGCGCAGCCCGCGGATGTGCGCGGCATGGTCGCGGCTGTGCCAGAGCGCGCGGCGCACGATCTTGCGCGGCGACCACAGCTCGCCGTTGTGCACCTCGATCCGCTCGTCGCCGATCAGATGCGGCAGCACGTCGAGCAGTTGCTGGCGCACCAGCAGCAGCCGGCCGAGCGTGTCGCGCATCTCCCAGGCCGCCTCGTGCGCCTGTCCGATCCGGTCCAGGTACCAGTTCTCGCCGGTGGCGACGTGGCGCAGGACGCCGTCGATGGACCAGCGCTCGCCGGGCAGCACCCGGTCCATGTCGGCCGGGTCCACGCCCAGGCAGGCATCGAGCAGCTCGGCCTGCGCCAGGTAGAGCAGCCGGCGCGCGGCGTCCACGTCCTCGGCGGTGAGCGGCGGGCGGTCGGCGGCGAAGAAGGCGTTGACCTCGTAGTCCGGCGCGTAGTCCCAGGCGCGGACGATCTCGCGCACGCGGGTCTCGGGCCGGAGCGGGCCGGCGGCGGGCGTCTCGCTCCAGGCCAGGTACTCGACGATGGCGCGCGGCGCGGCGGCCACGGCGGCCTCCAGCGTGTCCGCGCTGGCGAAGGCGCCGGGCAGGCCGGCCACGTGCGCGATCCAGCGGTGTTCCATTTCTTCGAGGTCGAGGAAGTAAAGCATGCAGGTCTCTTGAACCGCCAAGACGCACATGGCGCAAAGAAAGTTTTAGCTTATCCGCGAAGAACGCGAAGGAGGCGCAAAGAGTGTGTACCCGTTGTTGACGACACGTTGGCTGCCATCCTTGACGCCGCGTCAATCTTTTGGCCGTCGTAAGCGGTTAGAAACTCAACTCGCGCGCATAGTCCGCGATCCCGTGCGGGTATTGACCGGCGCGGCGGGCGGCCAGCACCGGCTCCAGCGCGGCGACGGCGGCCGGCAGGGTCTTGAGGCCGCGCGCCTTCTTCTCCATCACCAGGTACTGGTCGCCGGCGGCCTGGCCCTCGGCTTCGCGCAGGAAGAGCACGGCCGCGGCGGCGCCCAGCGCCTCGGCCCGCTCGGCCAGGCCGGCCTGCGCAAACAGAAAGCGCGCGAAGGCTTCGCTGATCAGAGCCAGCGACTCGTCCGGGCGCTCGTCGAAGCGCCACGGGTGCGACGTCCCCCAGGCGATAGGCGGAGGCGAGGCGACGACGATCTCGGCCGGCGAGGCGCAGGCCACGCGCTGGCGGCCCGGGAAGAGCAGGTTGGGGACAAAGACGAAGGCGCGCGTCTGCGCGCCGGCCAGATCGATTAAGAACCGGCCCAGGTCGGCCCGCGCCAGGACCGCGCGCGCCTCGGCCTCGGCCTGCGCCCAATCCGCGGCGTGCCCGGCGTAGAAACCGGCCAGGTCGGCGACGGCCGCGAAGTCGGCGACCTGCGCGGCCAGCCCGTCCGGCCAATCGCCGTTCAGGGCATGCGCGTACAACCGGTCCAGCCCTTCGCCCCGGCCGACCAGCGCGCGGACCGCCTGGACCGCCGGATGCGCCTGGTGCGCGCTCAACGCCTTGTGCGCGGCGTCGGCCACGCGGTGGGCCTTGTAGGCTTTCACCGCCTGCTCATATTCGGGCCAGTCGCCGGCGGCCAGCAAGGCCCCGGCCAGGCGCAGACGGTCGTCGAGGCGGACGGTGATGGGCATGGGGACTCCGGGTGGCAGTAGGCCGTGGGCAGATCGCAGATAGCCGATGAATCTAAGGCCAGGTCTCGCGGGCCAGGCGCAGCACATCGGCGGCGGCGGTCCCGCCGGCTTCCACCACAGCGACGCGGATGCCGAGCGGCGCCCACTCCTCGGCCAGCGCCGCCGATAAGCCGAGCAGGCCGTCGCGCGCCGCGCGCACCGCCGCATGCCGCGCGCCCGGCGACTGGACGACGTTCACGATCAGGCCGCCGCCGGTCACGCTCATCGCGCGGGCCGTGGTCTGCGCGGCCAGGAACGGGCCTTTAAGGTTGACGTCCAGCGTCCGGTTCCACTCGCTCTCGTCCAGGCGCAGGGCGTCGCTGCGCGGTTCGACGTGGACGGCGTTCACCAGCAGGTCCAGGCGCGGCTGCTCTTCGACGACCGTGTACAACAGGGTCTGCAGCGCCAGCTTGTTGCTCGGATCGACCGTGTGCGCCGCGGCGCGCCCGCCGCGGGCGACGATCTCGTCCGCCGCGCGCGCCACCGCGTCCGGGTTCAAATCGACGACGATCAGGCGCAGGCCGGCTCCGGCCAGCGCCGCGGCGATGGCGCGGCCCGGCTCGCGGCCGGCGCCGAGGACGAGCGCCGAACGATCCGCCAGCGGCATCCTCATCCTCTCGCCAGCGCCCATAGCGCGCGCGGCAGGGCGCGTCCTCCCTGAGCCGCGTCGCCGAGGGCGAAATGCACCAGCGCGCGCTGGAAATCCGGGTCGCGCCGGGCGGCGGCCACGGCCCGGTCCACCAGCGCCGGCCAGGCGCACAGGTCGCGGATCCAGCGGCAGACCTGAAATGCGAAGGCGAAGCGCGCGCGCAGCGCCCGCGTGTAGCGGGCCGCCAGCCCCGCCAGCCCGTCGCGGCGCAGCGCCGGCTCGGCGAATTCCGCCGCGACCTCCGCCGATTCCAGCGCGCAGTCAACGCCCTCCCCCGTCAGCGGGTTCACCAGCCCGCCGGCCTCGCCCACGATCAGCAGGCCGGGGGCGGCCAGCGGCGCCGCCGGGAAATCGGCGCGCAACGGGTGGCCGCGCACCGGCCCCTCCGGATGAGCGCCGTCCAGCCGGGCGGCCAGGCGGGGACGCGCCAGGAACCGGGCCAGCGCCGCGCGCGGCGGCGCACCCGATCGGTTGGGCGTTGGACAATACACGCCGACGTTAACGGCCTCCGGCCCGGCCGGGAACACCCAGCCATAGCCCGGCAACAGGTCGAGGTCGTAATAGAACTCGTACGCGTCCGACATGGCGCGCACGCCGACGTAGTAGACGCGTGCCGCCCGGTCAAACGATGGCGTGCGTCGCAGCACGCCGGCGCGCTCCAGCAGGCCGGACGCCGCGCCGGTGGCGACCACGGTCAGGCGCGCCCGCACGTCCAGCGGTCCCTCGGGCGTCTCGCCGCGCACGCCGGCCACACGCCGCTGGTCCTCGGCCCACAGCACGTCGTGGACGAGGGCGCGCCGGAACTCGGCCCCGGCGGCGACGGCGTGACGGCGCAGCAGGTCGTCGAACTGGAGCCGGGGCAGGACCAGCGCATAATCCGGCCGGCCGGCGCCCGCCGGCAGCGGGAACTCGGCGGCTTCAGCGCCCGGCCCGGCCAGGCGCACGCGGTTCACGCGCGCCGCGCGGCGCCCCACCTGCTCCAGCAGGCCCAGCCGGTCCAGCACGCGCAGCGCCCGCGGGGCCAGGCCGTCGCCGCAGGTCTTATCGCGCGGGAACCCGGCCCGGTCCAGCAAGAGCACGTCGCGGCCGGCCGAGGCCAGCCAATACGCCAGGGCCGAGCCGGCCGGCCCGGCGCCGACAATCACGACGTCGCGCATCTAGCCCCAGGCCACCTTCCAGAGCGTCCCCGGCGTGAGCGCGCTGAGCGGATCGGCGTGGCCGAGGGCGATGTTCACCAGCAACAGCTTGAGGGCCTCGTTCTTGTTGGCGACGCGCACAAAGCGGTTGAGGACCCACGGCTGGAAATACAGGTCGCGCACGCGCCCGATGCCGACGAAGGCGCGCAGGAACCGGTCGTGCAGCGCCCGGCGATGGCGCTCGGCCGTCCGTTCGGGCGGCGCGGACGACCGCAACGCCTGGTCGATCACGCCGGCCGCGACCTCGGCCGATTCGACGGCGTAGTCAATGCCCTCGCCGGTGAGCGGGTTCACCAGGCCGCACGCCTCGCCGATCAGCAGCAGGCCCGGGAAGGCGGTGGGGGCGGTGGCGAAATCGAAGCGCAGCGGAAAGCCTTTCACCGGCGCGGCCGGGCGCGCGTCCGCCAGCATCGCGGCGATATGCGGGTTGGCCACGAACTCGTCGAAGGCCTGGCGCGGCGAGCTGCGCTGCGGCGGGCGGCCGGCGCGCGCAAAATAGCCGGCGCCGACATTGGCCGTCGTCGGCGAGGTCGGGAACACCCAGCCGTAGCCCGGCAGCGGCACCGAGTCGAAATGAAACTCCACCGCGTCCGCGAGGCCGCGGACGTTCTCATAATACGTGCGGGCGGCGCGGCCATAGGCCGGCGGCTCCGCCAGCAGGCCGGCGCGCTCGAGCACGGCCGACGACGCGCCGGTGGCGAAGACCACGACGCGCGCCCGGAACTCGGCCGGGCCGTCCGAGGTCTGCGCGCGCACGCCGGCAAAGTGGCCGTCCTCCCGCAGCAGGTCGGTCGCCGTGACCCGGGGGCGGAAGTCGGCGCCGGCGGCCACGGCGCGCGCCCGGATCAGGTCGTCCAGGCGCCGGCGCGGCAGGACCACGGCGAAGTCGGGCAGGCCGTCGGCGGGCGGGAGGGGACACTGGAACGAGTCGCCGTTGGGCGAGAACAGGCGCAGCTGGCCGATGCGGAACCCGGCGGCCAGCACGTCGGCGGCGACCCCCAGGCGCTCGAGGACGCGCAGCGCGCGCGGCGAGACGCCGTCGCCGCAGGTCTTATCGCGCGGGAACTCGGCCTTGTCGAGCAGCAGGACATCCCAGCCGTGCGCGGCCAGGAGCGCGGCCAGGGTCGCTCCGGCCGGCCCGGCGCCGACGATGAGGACATCGCGGACTTCAGTCATTGTTGTTCCGATTCTTCGGTGGACGCGCGCCCCTCACTTTACGCGGCTTTCGGCTTTCCGGCAACCAGCCGCCTCAGAGCGCCACATAGTTCGGGCGCTGGTAGGCCAGGATGAAGCCCAGGCGCAGCATGTTGCGGTAGGAGGGGTTGGGGTTGTCGGGCGTGTCCTCGCCGGTCTCGGTGATCAGCCAGCGGCAGCCCAGGCGGAGGGCGTCCTCGATGCGGCGGGCCATGAGCGCCTGCTGGCCGCCGCGGCGCCGGTGGGAGGGCAGGGTGCCGCCGACGCCGAGCCAACCGACCTCGCCCCTCACGAACAGCGCGCCGGTGGCCACCGCCTGCTCGCCGTCGAAGGCCAGGTAGTGGCGCCAGCCGGGCTGGCCCACACCCGCCATGAGCCAGGGTTGCAGGAAATGCGGCATACCGAACGCCGTGCAGGCCACGCGGGCGAAGGCGGGGGCGTGCTCCGGGCCGGCCAGCTCGATCAACAGCGAGGTCTCGCTCTCCGGCGGCGCCTCGGCCGGGCGATAGACCTTGGCCCAGCGGCTGGCCGGCGCCAGGCCGCGCGCCTGGAGCCAGCCCGGCAGGTCGGCGGGCTGCGCGGCCGGGCTGAGCTGGACGCCAAAGTTGCGGATGCCGGCCCGGCGATAAAGCTCTACGGCCGCGTCCAGGGTCGCCTCGGCGGCCGGCTCGTCCAGGCCCAGGCCGATGACGCGGTTAAACAGCAGGATGGGCACGTCCGGGGCCAGCAGCGCAATGGCGGCGCCGAACGGCTCGACGCGCAGGCGCAGGCCCGGCGGCGCGTGGCGGAACATGTCGGCGTAGGCCTGGGCCTCGCCGAACTCGACCAGCCGGGCAAGCTGTGGGGCGGTGAGCATGACGGCCTCCTGCGACGGGCGGCAACCGGGGCGCGCGCAACTGATTGATCGGGCGGTCGGGCGTGCGCCCATTGTAGAGCGAGGCGCGCGGGGCGTAAAGGGATTCAGGGCCCGCAGACAATGGGCCGCGACCAGTCGTCGTAGACGCCGGCGCGCAGGCCCAGGTAAGGCGACGGGTCGAGCGTGTTCTCGATCTGCAGCTCGTTGAGGAAGCGGCCGGCCCCGTCGTCTCTGACGAGGGAGAAGTGCAGGTGGACGCCGACCGGGTTGCCGGGCTCGCCGGAGAAGTTGCCCTGGTAGCCCAGGAACGTCCCGGCCTCCACCGGCTTTTCGACCACGCCGGGCGGAAACGCCGCGCTGATGAACGGCTCGCCGTCCGGGCCGGCCAGGTGGGTGTAGTAGGCCCAGATCTGGCGGCCGGGCTGGAGCGGGTCGTCCGGGATGCGGATGATGACCGTGCTCTTCCAGTCCGGCAGGCGGGTGAGATAACCGGGATAGGCCGCGACCACGGGCGTCCGCCCGAGCGGTTGCGGGCCGAAGATATCGAAGCCGGTGTGGCGGTGGCCGGGCCGCCAGGAGTCGCCGTAGCCGAAGCCGAGGTAGCCGTCGGTGGGCTGGAGGAACGGCGCGGCCCCGCAGCGCTCGCCGGCTTTCAGCTGCCAGCCCGGGTGGGCAACCGGGTCCTCCAGATACTGGCGCAGGCGGGCCAGGCGCGGCAGGGTGGCGAGAGTCGGACGGAGCCAGACCCAGACGAAGCCAAGCCCGATGGCGAGGCCGCCGGCCAGGACAAGCAGGGGAGCCGGGGAGCGGGGCATCAGTCTGCCCGGAAGCGGTCGGCCACGGAGTAGCCGCCGTCCACCGGCAGGGCCGCGCCGGTGACGAAATCCGAGGCCGGCGACGCCAGGAAGACCGCGGCGCCCACCAGGTCGGCGCCCGCGCCCCAGCGCCCGGCCGGCGTCTTGCGGCGGATGAGCTCGCCGGCCTCCGAGCGCGCCGTCGCCCGCGTCAGGTCGGTCTCGAACCAGCCGGGCAGGATAGCGTTGACCTGGATGCGGTGCGGCGCCAGCTCCACAGCCAGCGAGCGCGTCAGGCCGAGGACGCCGGCCTTGGCGGCGGCGTAATGCGGGAAGCTGGGCGCGCCGAACAGCGAGTACATCGAGCCGATATTGACGATCTTGCCGCCGGCCCCGCCCGCGATCATCGTCTTCGCCGCCTGCTGCGCGCACAGGAACGAGCCGGTCAGGTGCGCGTCCAGCACGGCCTGCCAGTCGGCGCGGGTCAGCGCCAGCGCGCCGCCGCCCTGATACAGGCCGGCGTTGTTGACCAGGATGTCCAATCGCCCGAAGCGCGCGGCCACGGCCGCGAAAGTCGCGGCCACCGCCGCCTCGTCGCGCACGTCCAGGGTGAAGACCGCGTCCGCGTCGGCCAGTTCGCGCGCGATAGCGTCGTTCCTGGCCGGGTCGCGGCCGGTGACGGCCACGCGCGCGCCGGCCGCTTGCAGGCCGAGGGCCATGGCGCGGCCCAGGCCGCCGTTGCCGCCGGTCACCAGCGCCACGCGGCCGGCGAGGGAGAAGAGGTCGGTGGACATGCTACAACGCCGCGCCGCACTTGCCGCAGAAGGCGAAATCGGCCGGCAGGCCCTGCGCGCCGCAGCGGGCGCAGGCGCGGGTCGGGGCGCCGTGCGGGTATTCCGGGTGCGCGTCCTCGGCCCAGGCGCGGCGCATGGCCTCGTAATCCGGCCGGCGCTTTTCGAGGAAGGCGCGCCCGGCGGCCTGCGTCTCCGGCGCGGTGTTGTGCAGGGTCAGCCAGTCGCGGGCGTGGCCGATGGTCATGCCCCAGATAAAATCGCGCCAGGCGTTGGTCTGCTGTTTGGTGTAACGCAGGGCCTCCGGCAGCTTGCGGTAGAGCTTCGCGCACAGCGCCTCCACGGCCGCGTCCAGTTCGGCGCGCGGCACCACCTGATTCACCAGGCCCCAGTCTTTAGCCGTCTGGGCGGGGATCTCGTCGTTCAAAAACAAAATCTCGCGGGCGCGCCGGTCGCCGACGATCAGGGGCAGGAACTGCGTGGCGCCGGCGGCCGGCACGCTGCCGTGGCTGGGGCCGACGTGGCGGATGTAGATGTCGTCGGCGGCCACGGCCAGGTCACAGCTCATGTTGAACTCGTTGCCGCCGCCGACCACGATCCCGTTCAGGCGCGCCACGGTGGGCTTGCCGAGATTCCGCAGACGGTCGTGGCACTCGATGAAATCCGCCATCCACTTGTAGTAATCGCGCGGGCGCTCCAGGAACTGCTGTTGCTCCTTCAAATCGGCGCCGGTGCAGAAGGCGCGCTCGCCGGCGCCGGTGAGCACCAGCACGGCGACGGCGTCGTCGTAGAGCGCGTCGCGCAGCGCCTCGATCATCTCGCGCAGCAGCGGGCCGTTGACGCAGTTGAGCGCCTCCGGCCGGTTGAAGGTGAGCGTGGCTCTATAACCGACCTTCTCGTAGCGGATGAAGCGGAAATCGAAATCGGCGGCGGGGCGGGAGGCGTAAGGGCGGGATGGCATGGCAGGTTATCGGTAGGGGCAGGTCTAAGATCCGCCCGTACATAGGGTGCAGGTCTTAGACCCGCCCGTACATAGGATGCGGGTCCAAGACCCGCCCGCAGGGTGCGCCCCAACGCTTTTTCACCGGCATCGGGAGACGGCCCTGTACAATCAAGCGTCAGCGGCGACGACGCGGTCTTTGCCCTGGGCCTTGGCCTCGTCTTTGGCGGCTTCGGCGGCGGCCAGGAGGTCAGCCTGGGTCGCGCCGTGCTGCGGGCGGACGGCCACGCCGACCGAGACGCTGATGGGGCGCAGCCAGGTCTGTGACGCCTCGCGCACGGCCCGGCACAGGCGCTCGCCCACGGCCAGCGCGCCGTCCAGGCCGGTGTCCGGCAGGAGCACCAGGAACTCGTCGCCCACGCGCCAGCGCGCCAGGAAATCGCCGGGGCGCAGTTGAGCGTGCAGCGTCGCCGTCAGGTCCTGGATCATCTTGTCCCCGGCCGCGTAACCGCCCAGCTCGTTGTACTGGCGCAGATTGTCGCCGTCCAGCAGGAGGACGGCCAGCGGCGCCGCGCCGGCCAGGGCCGCTTCCAGGCGCTGTCCGGCGGCGCGCACGTTGGGCAGGCCGGTCAGCGGATCGGTGAGGGCCAGATGTTGCGCTTCGTCGAGCAGCGCGCCGAGGGCCACCATGCGGCGGATCACGTTATCCCACAGGTCGTGCGCCCGCGCGAGGGGCGGGAGCGCGTCGGCGTGGCAGGCCAGCGGCGGCCGGTCCGGACGCCGCTTGATCTCCATCAGCGCGGCTTCCAGGTGTTCCAGGATGCGGGCGGGCGAGCGAGCGACGCCGGCGGGATAATGCACCACCGCCACGGACGCGGCGGGCGCTTGCAGGCCCACCCAGCCGGCCTCCTGATTGAGGCGCGCGAAAAGTTGCTCGGCCAGGGCCGCGTGCGCGGCCCAGTCTGCGCCGGCCAGCGTCACCACGAACTCGTCGCCGCCCGTCCGGAAAACCGGAGCGGAAGCCGCCTCGGCCAGCACCAGCGCTACCCAGCGCAGGGCGGCGTCGCCGTGCGCATGGCCGCGCGCCGCATTCAACGCCGCAAAGCGGTTGACATCCAGGGCCGTCAGTGAGGCGCCGGTTGATGCGCCGACCTCGGTCTGCTCCACCAGCCAGTCCAGGAAGCTGAGCAGGTTGCCGCAACCGGTGAGCGGGTCGGTGCGATGAAACAGACGCGTCGCTGTCAGGTCCATGCCGGCGAGTATAGCCGCTTTCACGGCAGCGTGAGGGTCAGGATCTGCGCGCGGCCGTCGGCGCCCGCGCCCGGCCCGGCCACGGCGACCCGCTCCGAGGTCAGCGGATCGTACAGGCCGACGAACAGCGCGTAGTCGCCCGGCGGCAGGTCGTCCGGCAAAGTGAGCGTGTGCGCGTCGGTCACGTATTCGCCCGCCAGCCAGCCCGTGGTGGGCCGCGCGCCGCCGGCCGGGACCGAGTCGCTCTGCGCCCACACCCGCGCCGCATCGCCGAGGTGGACGAAGACGGTGTAGCCGCGCGGCGGTGTGGCGCTCGCCCGCCAGACCAGCGTCAGCGTGAGAGTCCGGCCGTCCCGCCGGAGCGAGTAGCCGGCCAGCTCGCCCACGCCCGCGAACTGCGCGCCGCCCGTCGTCTCGAAAGACGGCGGCGCAAAGACGCGCTCCGGCGCTTCGACCGGCAACACGCCCAACGGATGCAACCCGGGCAGGCCCGCCACGGACACGGCCAGGCGGTAAACGCCGTCGGGCAGATCGGCCGGGATCACGACCCGGTGCTGCCCGCGCCACTGGTCGCCGGCCAGCCAGCGGGAGGTGGTGTAACCGTCCACGGGCGCCAGGTCCACGGCGAAAACGGCGCGCCCCTCGGCGTCCAGGAGTTGCAGGCGGGCGGCGTAATCCCGGCCCGGCGTCTCGTCGGCGCGCCAGTCGCCGGTGAAGGCGAGCGTGTCGCCGGCCTTGAGCGCCGTCCGGTCCAGGCCGTAGCCCAGGAACGTCAGCGGCCCGAAGTCGAACGGGGCCGGCGTCTCCGGCTCCAGCGCCCAGGGCTGCGCGGGCCGCGCCACGGTCAGCGTCCCCAGCGAGACGCGCGGCGCCACGGGGTTGCCGGCGGGGTCCAGGGCCGACATCGTCTCGAACGTCGCGCGGTCAAAGACCGAGACCCACAACGCATACTCGCCGGGCGGCGCGCCGGGCAGCAGCGTCAGGCGGCGCGCCCACTGGGCGTACTTCTCCGGCGGCCAGTCGTAGGTGAAGGGCGGCTCGCGGTGCCAGCGCGGCGGCAGGGCGGCATTGGTGTCGTTCCAGAGCCGGCCGGCGGCGTCCTGCACCCAGAACGCGGGCCAGAACGTGCGCAACGCCGGCGCGCGCATCGAGACGTACAGCGCGGCGTCCACGCCGCCGTCGGCGGGCAGCGTCCGCGCCTCCAGGTCGAACCCGTACAGGCTCAGGCCGCCGGCGAAGTCGACGCGCAGCGGCGTCCGGGCGCGCGCCACCGTCTGGCCGTCGAAGGCCGGCCGGCGCAAGGGGTTAGGGAAGCGGTCAATGGCGCCGAGCTTGAGGGCCAGGAGGAGGGCCGAGAGGAGAAGCAAGTCCCAATTCTCAAGAACCCGGGGCGACGAATGACGGCCCACAGCCTGCTGCCCACGGCCCGCTGATTTCCGCCCGCTGACCACAAACCCGACCACCAACACAACCAGACACATCAGAGAGATGGCGACGGCGACAGCGCGGAGAGGCGTGGCGCCGAAGACCACGCGGACGGCGTGCTCGCCGGGCGGCAGCGTGAACTGGATCAGGCCGGTGGCGGGGGTGGGCGTCAGCGTCGCGGGGGCGCCGTCCACGAGCACGCGCCAGCCCGGATACAGGAACTGGCGGTACACGAGAGTCGCGGTGGTGCCGGCCTCAACCGTGAAGGCTGCGTCCAGCGGGTCGCGCGCGTCGCGGACGGTCAAATCGGCCTCCCCAACGGCCACCTGCAGGCGGACCGGCTCCTCGCCGCGCCGGATGGCCTGCGCCAGCGTCTCGTCCGCGGGCATCGCCGCGACCGCGCGCGGCAGATACTCGCCCTTGGCCGTCGTGCCAAGCGTGCCCGAGGCCTGCTCGAAGGCCAGCATATCGGCCAGCGTGGCCTGCGCCTGGGGGGCGCAGTAACGCGGATACCACCAGCTCAGGTTGGCGGCCGCGATCAGGACGATGACAACCGGGGCGGGGGCGAGCGTGAAACGGGCGGGCAGAGCGCGTTCCAGCGCCGCCACGCTCGCGCCGATCAGGACCGCCGCGCACAGCGCCGCCGGGCCGAGCAGACGCCACGGGAACTGCACCAGCTCCAGCGGCGGGAGG
>DAOUAB010000265.1:0-14470 GCA_034434015.1 Anaerolineales bacterium | reverse complement strand
TTTGCGGATGCCCTTGGCCACCACGCGCAGCTTGCCGCGCTCGGGCGTCAACAGCGTCAGGATGCGGTCGGCCTCGCCGATATCCTTCCGCCGGAGCACGATGGCTTCGGTGCGATAGGTTCGTTCACGCGTCGGCACGCGAAGGATTATACCGGACGAGGGGAAAGGGTCGAAGGACCGTCGCCTACGCCGGACGGGCGACCATGAGCTTGAGCACGCCCGCGTAGCCGGTCCGCTGCCGCTCGAGCGTGAAGCCGGCGGCCCGGACCGTCGCCTCGGTTTCGCGGTTGAGGTTGCAGCCGCCGGTCAGACGGAGCCAGGCAGGCGCCAGCGCATCCTGCAGGCCCCCCAGCCAGGCGTGCCGGCTGCGGACATGCTCCACCAGAAACAGCCGGCCGCCGGGCCGGAGCACGCGCCGGACCTCGGCCAGCGCCAGCTCCGGGCGCGGGATGGAACAGAAGACCAGCGTGCCGACCACGGAATCAAACGTGTGGTCGGCCCAGGCCAGATGCTGGGCGTCGGCGACGGCCAGCGGAATCCGGCCGGCGCGGACGGCGGAGCGCCGCGCCGCAGCCCGGACGCGGTCCATCTCGTAGTCGAAGGCCACGACGGCGGCCCCGGCGGGGTAATGGGCGAAGTTGTGGCCCCAGCCGCAACCGATCTCGAGCGTGCGCCCCCGCACCTCCCCCAGCAGGTCCCAGCGCCAGCCGCCGAAGCCGAACGGGCGCCCCGGTGTCCGCGTCACGGTCAGCGCCGGATAAGCGGCAGGAAGACTGCGAGCGCGGCCTCCACCGCCCCGATATCGCACTGGGCCACGCCGTTCAGGTCCACGTCGATGGGTCGCCTGAAGCCGCGCTGGTCGGACGGGAGGGCGGTCCCGTCCGTGTAGAGCGGGTTGCCGACCTCGCTGATGAACGCGCAATCGGCGGCCAGGATGCGGTCACGGGCCTGGCTGGTCGGCCCCAGCGGGTGAAAGCCCGGCGACCCGGTCAGCGCGCCCAGTTGCGGGTTGACGTTCACCAGGTCGTTGGGCTGGGCGAACGAACCGCCAGCGTTGGTGCCGTTGCCGATCAGGTTGTAGTTGGCAGATGTGATCGTGCCGAAGAAGAGATAGACGTCCGGGTTGACGCCGGCCAGCGGGCCGACGGCCTCCAGCGCCTCGCCCTGAGCCTCGGCCTCGGCCCGCGCCACGTCGAACTGAGACAGGACTTCGCCGCCGGGGATGGCGACCGGGCCGAGGTTGTCGGGCGTGTCAAAGTTGACGGCGATCAGGCTGCCGCGCACCGTGGTCGTCCCGCCAAAGACCCCCAGGCCGCCGCCGTCGCCGGCGTCATTCGCGTCGGCGTCGGCCAGGTTGTTGCTGACCGTGACGTTGACCAGCCGGGTCGTGCCGCGCGTGTTGATGCCGCCGCTGTCCACCGCCGCTGTGTTTCCGGAGACCGTGCTGTTGGCGATGTTCAGGACGCCCAGGTTGGCGATGCCCCCGCCCCACGACTCGGTGCTGTTGCCGACGATGGCGCTGTTGACAAGGTTGGCGGTCCCGCCGGCGACGATGTACAGGCCGCCCCCGCTGGCGGCATCCCCGCCGCCGGTTTGCGACCCGCCGCGGACCTCGGCGTTGTTCAGATTGAGGCCGCCGCCGGACAGCACCTGGATGACGCGCGCGCCGGGCGTGGCCTGCTGGATGGTCTTGCCCTGGCCGTTGATTGTGACCCAGCCCGAGAGGGTGAGCTGGCCGTTGGTGAGCGTGTACGGCCCGGCGGCGACCAGGTCCACGATGTCGCGCCCGCCCGCGCACTCGCCGGCCGCCGACCCGGAGGCCAGGCCGGTGTTGACAGCCGTCACCGCCTCGCGCAGGCTGCACAGCCCGTCGTTGGCCGTCACGTCGCCGGCGGTGGTGACCGGCTGGTGCGGGACCTCCTCGCGCGCGCCGATATCGCACGCGGCCGTGGCGTCGCCGCCGCTGTCGAGCGGCCGGGAGACGTTGCGCTGGTCGTAGGTGGGCAGGGCGCAGTTCGCGCCGGCCGGGGCGCGGTCGGTGGCCGGGCCGCCCGGGACCAGGCCGTGATAGAGCACGCCGTTGGGCTGGGCGCCCAGGTTGGGGTTCAGCGCCGTGCTGATCGGACCGGCCAGCACGCTGTCGTTCCCGCCGACCGGGCAGCCGTTGGCGCTGCCGTTCTGGCCTACCAGGTTGAAGCCAAGCGAGATGGCCTGGGTGTTGTTGCCGCAGTCCACCGAACCGCCGCCCGTGTTCCCGGCGATGATGCTGTTGCGCACGCTGACAGCGCCCAGGAAGTTGCGAAAACCGCCGCCCGCATTGGGGGCGCTGTTGCCGGTGATGGTGCTGTGCGTGACCGTCACCACGTCGCCGCTGCCGAGGTTGTAGAAGCCGCCGCCCGCCGTCCCCGAGCTGTTGCCGGAGATCGCCGTGTCGTTCACGGTCAGGTGATGTTCGTTGTAGAGGCCGGCGCCGGCGTTGGCGGTATTGTTGCCGGGTCCGATGGCGCTGCGGTTGATCTCGACGATACCGCCGATGTTGGCCACGCCGCCACCCTGCACGGCCGCGTTGTTGCGGAGCACGCTGTTGTTCAGAAAGAGCGCGCCGCCGTCCACCAGGATCCCGCCGCCGTTGCCGCCGGTGCTGCCCCCGCGGATGGTCACGTCCTGGATGACGACGCTGGCGCTCCCCAGGATGTGGAAGACCCGGTCCACGCCGTTGCCGTTGAGGCTGGTCCGCCCGGCGCCGTTGCCCAGCAGGGTGAGGGGCTGGGTGATGTCCAGGTCGCCGTTCACGGCGTTGTCATCGGCCCCGCTCCGGCTCAACGAGAAGGTGCCGTTGACATTGAAGGTGATGATGCTCCGGTCCACATTGGCGTTGGCGACGGCGATGGCGTCGCGCAGCGAGCAATTGGCGTCGCACACGCCGTCGTAGGTGTCCGCCGTGGTGGTCACGCGCAGGGCCCAGCCGCGGTTGTTGGCCAGGTAGACGGGCGCCGGGCTGTTCCAGAAGTTGTGGTTGGTGAGCTGCGCGTGGGGCATGTAGAACCCGTTGAACACCGCCGGCTGGGCGACGTCCACGTAGGACGGGTCGGAGAGCGGGAAACCGGCCTGGGCGATGTGGCAGGTGCGGCAGTAGTGCTTGACGACGTTGTTGTACAGGCCCGGGTCCCCGGCATAGCCGGAGGCCACGAACCCGTCGTTCAGCGTGGCGCCCGGCACGTGCACGGCGTTGCCGTACCAGCCGTCGATCAGCTCGACGATCAGCGCCGCCGGGTTGGTGTCCCGGACCATGTGGTTGAGCTGGCGGAAGGCCTCCTGCTGTTCGGCCAGGCTGAAGCCGGCCAGGGCGCTGTATTTGAACGAGGGCGCGTCGAAGGGCAGGAACTCGGCGCCGGTGACGGAGTTGGTGGTGGGGTTGTAGTTGCCGCCGTGGCACGGCAGACACAGGTACGGCACGAACTTGTCGCCCTCGCCGTCCAGCCCCACCTTGTTGAGGAGCGCCCCGGTCACCTGGTTGTAGATGTAAAACGACACATCGTTGGCCAGGCCGTCCAGGCTGTCCCGGTACACCATGGCCACGGCCGGCAGGGCCTGCGCGCCGGTGACCGCAGCTGAAGCCGACTCGGCCGGCGGGCCGCCCGGCCCAAAGCCGTGGTTGGCGACGTAGCAGGCGACGTCGGCGCCGCTGCGCCGGCAGTGCATGTCGCGCCCGAAGCCCAGGTCGCCGGCGTTGTAGTACACGGCCCGCACCTCGTCGGCGCCCGTGAAGCCGTAGGCGGCCTTCCAGGCGCTGAAAGTGGCCGGGGCCCCGATGACGGCGTAATACTCGGCCGCCTCGATGTCGCTTCCGACGCCCTTGTAGGTCAGGAAGGGGATGGTGTTGGGAGGGAAGGCCAGGACCTGGGTCGTCAACAGCAGGGCCAGGCCCAGGGTGGCGCTGAACGAGAACCAGATCAGGCGGCGCGGCGACCGGACCATGAACAGCCTCCCTCTGCGTCACGACGGCCACGCCCGACAGCGGAGACGCCGCGGGGCGACGCTGACGGTCGCCCCGATCTCACCCTGTCATCGATTCAGCCGACGAGGCAGTGCTCTAGAAATTTATGGACCAGGCTACTCCGATTAGGTTACCGTGGACCGCGCCACAATGCAAGCCTTACTTTTCAGGGTGTCTCCGCCAGCGCCGCCGTCACCAACAATCGCCCGGTGTAGACGCCGCGCGCGAAGTCCCAGCCGTCGCAGGTCAGCAGCAGCAGCCGGCGGCCGTCGCGGACGTACAGCGCCGTCACCGCATCCTCGGCCAGCGGCCGTTTGTCTTCCACCCGATAACGGTGGCGCCGGCCATCAACTTCGTAAATGATCTCGGCGCCCAGCCGCAGTTTCCACAGGTAACCAAACGGCCCGCTCGCGCCGCTGGGCAGCGTGACGTGCCCGGCCAGCGCCGGCGCCAGCGCCTGGCCGGGGCCGGCGCCCGTGGTCTCCAGCCAGCCGACCGCCTGGCCCAGCCCGTCCAGGTCCCAGGCGCCATCCCGGATCGGCACCGGGACGATGGCCTGTTCAATTTCCAGATCGGGGATGAGCAGGCGCGCGGGCTCAGGCGACCGCTGCACGAAGGGCAGGAACAGCGCCGCCTGGGTGAGGCCGCCGGTCTCCGCCTCGGCCTCCGCCGCGTGCGCGACCAGCGGCAGATACACCGCGCTGTCAACCGGGGCCGGCGGCGCGGCCGAGGGCAGAGGCGGCGGCAGAGCGCCGGGACCCGACAGCCGCGTGCAGCCCGCGCTCAACGCGAGACACGCGGCCAGCAGGCCCGCGAGCTTCAGCCGTGCCGACGCCGGCGCCATACCCACCCGAGGCTCAGACCCAGGACCGCCGCCACGGCCAGGCCGGCCGCTCCGGCCAGGAGGGCGCGCTCACGCGGGCCGGGACCATAGCCGGTGTCCGGCAGGCTGGCCGGCACGAACTGCACCAAGGCCGCGTCAGACTGCACGGTGAGGCCCAGGCCGGCCGCGCTGGTCCCGGACAGGGTCGCGATGTTCGTCGTCGTGTCCGGCGGCTGGCCGAGCGTGTTGACGCGCGTCCGGATGACGATGACGACCTCCTGGCGCGCGGCGAGCGGGGCCGTGACGACCACAACGGCGCGCGTTGCGGCGTCGTAAGCCAGCGAGCCGGAGGTGGTCGTGCCATCCAAAAAGTCCAGTTGCGCCGGCAGCGGGTCGGCGACGGTGACGGCTGGGAGCGGGACGTCGTTCGGGTTGACGACCGTGATCGTGAAGGTCACGCGGTCGCCGACGGCCGCGAACGCCGGGTCGCCGCGCTTGGTGATGGCCGGGTCCAGGACGACGGGCGCGGCGGGCGTGTCAGCCGGCGGCGCGCTGGTCGGGACCAGCGTCGCCGTCGGCGTGGGCGTGGCCGTGGAGGTCGGCGTGAACGTCGGCGTGGGCGTCTCGGTGACGGCCAGGAGTTCCCCGGCGCGGGCTGGCGCGGCGGTCAGGCACAGGCCGGCGCTCAACAGGACACACAAGCTGAGGAGGATGATTTTTCGCATGGGTGATTCGCCTTCGAGCCTGGGCAGGCTCCTACGGGTCGAGAGCCAGGTGGATCACGGTGGCCGGATCGCCGAGCCACGCGAACGTCTCGATCAGGGCGGCGTCGTCCGCCTGAAGCGGGTTGAGTTGCAGTTTGGCGCTGAGGGCGGCCAGCCCGGCGCGGGGCTGGCCCAGGACGTAGACCTGGCGCAGAAACTCGGCGGCCAGCTGATCGTGGCCGGTGGCGACGCCGAAGCCGCTGGCCCCCCACACTCCCACCGCGCCGCCGCCCGGCTGGCGCAGCAGGCTCTCGTCCAGAGTGGAGAGGGCGGCATCCTGGAAGGCGCCGGTGAGGCACGTCATCTGGAGCACAATCGGCAGGCGGCCGGCGTTCGACAGGGCGCCGGCGTCGTCCCTGTGAAAAAAACGCTCGGCCCCCCACTGCCGGGGAGTCGAGTGGCCATTGTACACCAGCGCACTCGCGCCCTGATTCCACTGGTCGGTGATCGCCTGGCGCGTGTCCGTGATCGGCGTCGCCGGGGCATGATAGACGCGCTCGACCACGCGCGGCGCCATGACCGCGGCAGCCCAGCCGTCGGCCTGGCCCGCGAAATCGTTGACGCCGTCGAAGTCGTCGGCGACGAAGACAACGCGCCGGTTCCAGTCGCCGGCCGGCGGCGCCGTCTCGTACTGCACCAGCTTGGCGACCACAGCCTGCGCTTCCGCGAGCGTGTTCACCGGCAGCCGCCCGAGCGCCACGTCCGGCAGTCGGTCGCCGTCCACGGCCGCGTAGCGGTTGTCGGCGGCGGCCTCGCCCAGCCAGGGGTCCACGTCGTCCAGGAACGGCGGCAGGAAAGTCGGCTGCGAGTCCGCGCGATAGCGGCGCGGGTCATAGGCGCCATCGCCGACGAGCAGCACATACTGCGGCAGCGGCGCGCGGCCGGCGATGAAAGCCCGGATCGCGTCCGGGGTCGGGCGGCCGTCGGCGGCGTCGTACACGGCGCGCACGTCCTCCACCGCCACCGTGAAGCCCTGGGCCTGGCGCAGCGCCGTCAGCGGCCCGAGCGCGGGGAGGAAATCGGGGTGCGTGATGATCAGATAGTCGGCCCCGGCCGCGCCGCTGAGGGCGTGCGGCGCGCGCACCGCTGCCGGCGCGCCGATCCCGGCCTCGGAGACGACGAGGTAGCGGCGGGCGAGGTCGTTGAGCGCGTTGAAGCCGAGCGTGTCCCCGGCGACGGTCACGTCCGTCACGCGCAACGGGCGATCGGGGTCGGTGAGGTCGTAGGCGCGGAACGGCCCCGGCCCGCTCAGGCGCGCGGCGTAAGCGACCACGGGCGTGAAACTGCGCGTGACCAGCGGCAGGAAAAGGCGCTCCGGCCCGCCCGGCGCCGGGGCCGGGCCCGTCTGGAGCTCGCTGCGCGTTGCGAACCTCCAGGCCGGCGCGGGCGCCGTCAGATCGGCGCTGTAGCGCAACGAGACGGCGTCCAGCCACAGGCCGTCCACCCCCGGCACAGTCAGCGTCAGCGTATTCGCGCCGGCGGCCAGCACGCCGGCCGCCACCGGCGCGGTCAACGTATAGACCTGCTGCCCGGTCCACTCGGCGGCGCCGACGGGCACGCCGTTCACCGCCGCCTCGGCGCGGTGCGCGGTCTTGGTGAAGCCCAGGAACCAGAGCGTCAGCGTCGCGGGCTGAGCCGGATCGAGCGGCGGCAGCGTCAGCGTGTACTGGCGGACTCCGCCGGGGCCGGAAAGATAGTCCCACATCCAGCGGTCGCCGTCGCGGCCGGGCGGACAGCGGCAGCTGCCGGGCGTGTAGAGCGTGTTCTGTTCCCAGACGGTCTCGGCCCAGGCCGGGGCCGGCGAACCGGGGCCTGGGACTGCGGCGCGGGCCGCCAGGCGCAATCCGGGCGCGGCGCCCTCGCTCAGCCGGTACACGTCGCGCGCGGTGTAGCGGTTGAAGCGCGGCGCGGCGTAGAACAGCAGGCGCTCGCCGGGCTCGAACTGCGCGTCCGGGTCGCCGTCCCACTCCAGCGCCACGTCGGCGCCGGCGCGCTCCAGGCGCAGTCGGGCCGGGTCCACGGCGTCCACCGGAAAACCGGCCGCCGCCAGGGCGGCGTGCGTGATCGCCGTCAGGCCGGGCGTATCCACTTCAATCAAGGCGGTCGGTGAGGGCGTTGAGGCGGCCAGGTCAGACAGGCTCAGGCTGGAGGCTGGAGACTGAACAACGTCCGGGTTGACGACCAGCGTGCGCAGGTGCTCCAGCAGTGGGTCAGCGAGCGGCGCGGCCGGGGTCCCGGGTTGGTCGTCCACGTTGTAGCGGATGCCCACGCGCAGGTAAGTGGTGAAGCGCAGGCCGGCGGAGGTCCGCTGGACGGGATAGAGCGTGAGGCGGGCCAGCGCCACGCCGCGCACGGCGCCGATGAGGTGCAGTTCAGCGGGCGCGGGCGCGGCGGGGACCGCTCTGCTTCCCGGCGCTTCGTCGCGCTGTTCGAGGGCCAGGATTTCCAGCGACGGCCGGCTGCCGGGCGGCAGGGCGATCAGCTTGAAATCGGCCGCTGAGGCCGCCGGCGCCGGGCGCCATGCGATGATCAGGTCGGCGGCCTCACCGGTCGCGGCGGCCGCGTCCGGGCGCAGGCTGAGGAGCGTGACGCCGAACGCCAGCCAGACGGACATCCACAGGCGTGAAGGAGAGCGCATATTGGGGCACCGCCGCGCAGCCTGAGTATGCCGTCCCGGCCCGCCCCGGACCGGCGGAATTCGATGGGGTTGGTGGGCCGCTCAGCGCGTGACGATCCGCAAGTTCCAGACCGGGGCATTCGGGTCGCCGGCCGCATCGACCACCTGGACCACCTGCACATTGCTCAACAGGCTGTTGAGCTGCGCTTCGGCCGGCTGCAGGGCCGCCGCCGGCAGCGGGACCGCGCCGAAGCCGAACTGGTCCTCCGGCAGGGGCACCACCTGGGCCACCGCCGAGTCCAGCGCCAGCGGCTGGCCGGGCTCGTCGGAGAGCGTGAAGGTGGCCCCCACCAGGACGTTGCCCATAGCGGGCACGCGGCCGGCCACGGCGATCCGGCCGTCCTCCAGCAGGCGCGCCTTGCCGGTGCCCGGCGCGAAGCCGATCTGCGGCCCGAGGATGAAGCGGACGTAGGAGCTGAGCTCGTCCTCCTCGAGGGTGAAATTCACGGTCTGGCCGGGCGCCAGGCTCTGCAGCAAGGTCAGCTTGTCCTGGAACACGGCGGCCTTGTCTTCGGCCGACGTCACCGGACGGTTGAGCGAGTTGAAAGTCGCCACCCCCACCACCACGCCGCCGGAGAAGAAACAGGCGGCGGTGACGAACACCAGCACGCCGACGGTGAGGATGAGGTTACGGACCGCCTTCTCGCTGAAGCCGACGGTGGTGGTCTGGGAGATGTGCTGGGTGGTCTTGACGACGTCCCGCCCGGCCACGTCCCCGCCGACGTTGACCTCGTCCCCGCTCAAGTTTACGCCCGCGTCCGGCCGGGGAGCCGGTTCCCGGGGTTCGGGGCCTGGCCGGGGTGGCTGGTCGCTCATCGGGCCTCCGGGGAGGGCAGGTGTTCCGGGCGAAAAGAATCGGGCAGCAGCGCGCCCACGCTCGTCCGCCGGACGATCTGGCCGGCGCCGTTTACGATGAGGACCTCGGCCTCCAGCCCGAACTCGGCCAGCACCTGGCGGCACGAGCCGCACGGGGAACCGCCGTTCTCGGTGGCGACGGCGATGGCCACGAACTCGCGCTCGCCCTCGGAGATGGCCTTGAAGGCGGCCACCCGCTCGGCGCAGACCGTCACCGGGTAGGCGGCGTTTTCGATATTGCAGCCGTCGTAGACGCGGCCGGAGGCGGCCAGCAGCGCGGCGCCCACGGGATAGCGCGAGTACGGCGAATAAGACCAGCGGCGCGCCTCCAGGGCGCGCTCGACCAGGGCGGCCGCGTCCGAGTCAGTCATCCGTGGGAGCCTCCGGGGGGAGCAGCGGTTTGGTGCCGTTCGGGCGACGCCCGGGCTCATGGCGCGCGGCCTCGGGCGCCTCGTCGCTCGGGGCCGGCTGGCGGAGGGCGCGCACCTTGCGGATGCGGCGGCCGGTCACGGTGAGCACCTCGAACTGGACGCCGGGCGCCTCCACTTTTTCGCTGGTGGTCGGGATATGGCCCAGCTGGCCGTAGATGAAGCCGCCCAGCGAGTCGCTGTCATCGGTCGGCAGCTTGAGACCGAGCAGCTCGTTGACCTCGTCCAGGTCCAGGCGCGCATCGAAGATGTATTCCTGGTCGCTGATGCGCTCCACATACGACTCCTCGTCCACGTCGTACTCGTCGCGGATATCGCCGACGATCTCCTCGACGATGTCCTCCAGGGTCACGATCCCGGCCGTGCCGCCGTACTCGTCCACGACCACGGCCATGTGGATGCGCTTCTGCTGCAGCTCGGCCAGCAGGTCGTTGGCCTTCTTGGTCTCCGGCACAAAATAGGCCGGGCGCAGCAGGCCGCGCAGGTTCTGGTCGAGCTGGCCGCTGCGCCACAGGCGCAGCAGGTCCTTGGCGTAGAGGATGCCCAGGATGTTGTCGATGGTGGTCTCGTAGACCGGCGCGCGGCTGTGCCCGGCCGCCAGCAGCGCGTCCACGGCCGCCGGCACCGGCGTCTCCACGTCCAGGGCCAGCACGTCAATGCGCGGCACCATGAGCTCGCGCGCCCAGGTCTCGCTGATCTCGAAGATCGAGTAGATCATCTCCTTCTCGTCTTCCTCGATCGCGCCGCCTTCCTCGCCGGCGTCCACCAGCGTCTTGATCTCCTCCTCGGTCACCAGCTGCACCCGCTGCCCGGCCACCGGCGCGGCGACGCGCTGAGCCAGCCAGAGCGAGACCCGGACCACGGGCGCGAGCAGCCATTCCAGCGCGGCCACCAGCGGCGCGAAGAACAGCGCCGCCCCTTCCGGGTTGCGCAGGGCCAGGGCCTCCGGCAGGAATTCGCCCAGGCTCACCACCAGCATGGTGCCGAGCAGGAGCACCAGGAAGAGCGCCAGCGAGCCGGCCTGCGGGCTGAACGGCGACCAGACGCTGAGCGCCTCGGCCAGCGGCACGGCGAACAGCAGCGCCGACAGCCCGGCCACGCCGAAACGGCAGAAGGTCTGCGCCAGGCGCAGGGTGGCCAGCAGCGGCGTGGCATCCTCGGCCACGCGCACGGCCAGCGCGGCGCCCTCCTGGTGGGCCTCCGCCATCTGCCGCAGCCGCGCGCGCGAGGCGTTCACCAGCGCGGACCGCGCCGCCGCCAGCAGGCTGTTGGCGATGAGGAGCGCGGCGATTGAAACGATACCGACTGTAAAATCCAACATTCTGTGTTCAGGACCGAGACGTCAGCCTTCGTCCTGCGTCCCGGGTCCCTCATCCTTGAGCCGGCGGATGACCCGCGCCGGCACGCCGACGGCCAGGGAGTGGGCGGGCACGTCCCTGGTGACGACCGACCCCGCCCCCGTCCGCGCCCCCTGGCCCAGGCGCACCGGGGCCACCAGCATGGTGTCGCTGCCGATGAAGACCCCGGCCTCGATGACGGTCTGGTGCTTGCGCACGCCGTCGTAGTTGCACGTGATCGTCCCGGCCCCGATGTTGACGCCGGCGCCGATCGCGGCGTCGCCGATGTACGAGAAATGGCCCATCTTGGCGCCGGGGCCGAGCGTGCTGTTCTTGACCTCGCCGAAGTTGCCCATATGCACGCCGCGCTCCAGCCGGGCGCCCTGGCGCAGGTGCGCGAAGGGGCCCACCTCCACCTCGTCAGCCAGCCAGGCGCCTTCCAGCACCGAGCACTCCACCCGGCAGCGGTCGCCGATGGCGGTGTCGCGGATGATGGTGTTGGGGCCGATGACGCAGCCGGCGCCGATGGTGGTCTGTCCCTGCAAATGGGTGTTGGGCCACAGCACCGTGTCCGGCCCCAGGCCGACCGTCGGCTCGATGTAGGTCGTGGCCGGGTCGATGAACGTGACGCCGGCGGCCATCCAGCGCGCGTTGACGCGGCGGCGCAGCGCGGCCTCGGCCTCGGCCAGCTGGGCGCGGGTGTTGATGCCGGTCACTTCGATCTCGTCGTCCGTCGTCACGGCGGCCACCTCGCCCCCTTCGGCCGCCGCCAGCGCCACGATATCGGTGAGGTAATACTCGCCCTTGGGCGAGAGCGGCAGGCGGGGCAGGCGCTCCCACAGCCAGTCGGCGTCGAAGCAATACGCGCCGGCGTTGCGCTCGGTGATGTGCTGTTCGGCCGGCGTGGCCTGGGCCGCCTCGACGACGGCGCGCACCTTGCCGAAACCGTCGCGCACCACGCGCCCGAAGTCGCGCAGGTGCGGGGCGTCGATCGACAACAGGGTCAGCGGGCCGGTATTGCGCTGCTGCGCGTCCACCAGGGCCCGCAACGTCTCGACGCGCAGGAGCGGCATATCGGCGTAGGTCACCAGCACATAATCGCTCCGCCCGCGCAGGAGCGGCGCCGCCTGCAGCACGGCGTGGCCGGTGCCGAGCTGCTCGGCCTGAAGCGCGTACTGGACCGCGTCGCCCAGTTCGGCGCGCACGGCGTCGGCGCCGTGACCCACCACCAGCACCGGCGGCGTCTCGGCCACGGCCCGGGCGGCGGCGACGGCGTGGCGCACCAGGGGCTGCCCGCCCAGGCGGTGCAGGACTTTGGGGAGGGACGATTTAAGGCGGGTGCCCTGGCCGGCGGCCAGGATGACGACGGCAAGAGTCATGAACGGACCTCAGAATGGTTTGAGGATCGCTGCCAACGAAGCCCGCGGTGTCCGGGTGGGACCGCGGGCGCGGCAAGGTGGGGATCGTCAGGCGTTGCGCTCATGCAGACGCGCCGGGCGTGAGGCAGACGTTTCCGGGCGCGCAGGACCAGGCTGGGGCACTTGGACTCGAACCAAGATTCACGGATCCAAAGTCCGGTGTGCTGCCAATTGCACCATGCCCCAGAGAGGCAATGATTATAGCATAGGGGCCTCGGCCCTTCCCCCCTCCCTCAGGGCCGTATCCCGATTTCGGTGTCAACGCGTTGGGGCGCGCGGCCCGGCGGGGAATTGCACAAAACTCGAAGAGCGCCCCCTCCCAGTGGGAGAGGCAGGAGGGAGGCCGGCGTCGGGGCAGGAGGTGAGGTCGCGCTATTTCTTCACCAGCCCCATCTTCTCGGCGTCTTCGAACGAGACGGCGTCGGGGCGCACCTCGTCGGCTTCCGTCTCCAGGTTGAGCGAGTCCCAGAAGGCGTTGGCGTCCTGCGCCTTGACCTTGCTCAGGGCTTCATCCAGGGCCTTGAGCTCGGCCTCGGTCAGGGGTTTGGCCGGCGCGGCCTCCACCGGGGGAGGCGGCGGGGCGGGCGCAGGCCTGGCCGGGGCGCGCGGCGGGGCGGGCGGCGGCTGCGCCCCGGGCCGCGTGGACGGGCCGGCCTTGTAGACGATCTCGGGTTTAGGCGGGCCGGCCGGGGGCCGCGCGCCGCCCGGCGCCGGGGCCGGCGCGGGGCGTGGGGCCGGGGCCGGGCCGGCCGGAGGGCGCGGCGCGAACGCCACCGGCTCGTCCATCTTCACGCCGAGCATCACCAGCGAGTTGAGCAGGTCATCCGCGCACTGGCGCCCGTAGCGCATCACCGGCCCCATCTGGCCGGCGCCGCGATCGCCGTCGAAGAGGATGATGATGGCGTAGAACTGGCCGACGTTGGCGGCGTAGATGTCGAACTCGTCGCCGTCGAAGAACTGCACGTTGGCCGGGATCAGGCCGTTGAGCAGGCGGCTGACCTTGAGCGAGGCGTTCATGGCCGCCACCACTTCGGCGATCACGGGGTCCAGGTCGAAGCGCGTGATATCGCCGGCGCGCATATTGACCCGGCCCTGCATATCCACCAGGTAGACGGCGTCCGCGCCCAGGTCGCGGCGCAGGGTGGAGAGCCGCTCCGAGATGCCCGGCTGATCGGCCTCCGGCGTCAGCGGGCCGGCGCTCGCGGCGGACTGTTCGCCCAGCGCGCGCTGGGCGACCGGGAGAAAAGTGTCGACGCTGATCGGTTTCTTGAGAAACGCCAGCACCCCCAGGCTCTGCGCCTCGACCTCCATCTGGATGTTGGCCGCGCCGCTGATCAGGATAATGGGGGTCTTGGGGTTGAGACGCCGGGCGCGCCGCGCCACTTCCAGGCCGCTGATGCCGGGCAGGCGCACATCCACCACCAGCAGGTCGGCCCCGCCGCGCCCCAGCTCCAGCAGGGCCTCCTCGCCGGACGGCACCTCAACGATGATGTAATCGCGGCCGAGCGTCTCCAGGGCGGAGCGCAACAGGCTGGTCACCATGCGTTGGTCGTCCACGAGCAGGATGCGTTTGGCGGACATGGCCGTTCCCTCCGGGCAGGTGCCCGGATTCTAGCAGAGAGGCATTAAAGCGAACATGGGGCGCGCCCGGCACCCCGCCGCCGGCGCGCCCCATGCTGATGGGCGCTCTCTATTCAACCCGCCAGCACGCCACCCAGTGGCCGGGGCTGACCTCCTTGAACTCCGGCTCCTGCTGCGAGCAGTGGCTCATGGCCACCGGGCAGCGCGGGTGGAAGCGGCAGCCGCTCGGCGGGCGGAGCGGGCTGGGCACGTCGCCCTTCAGAATGATGCGCTCACGCTTGAAGTCCGGGTCCGGCACCGGGATGGCCGAGAGCAGCGCCTGGGTGTAGGGGTGCAGCGGGTTGCGGTACAGCTCGTCGCGCCCGGTCAGCTCCACCATCTTGCCCAGGTACATCACGGCCACGCGGTCGGAGATGTGCTCGACCACGCTCAGGTTGTGGGCGATGAAGAGATACGTCAGGCCGAACTCGGCCTGCAGTTCCTTCAGGATGTTGAGCACCTGGGCCTGGATGGAGACGTCCAGGGCCGAGACCGGCTCGTCGCAGACGATGAATTTGGGGCGCAGCGCCAGGGCGCGGGCGATGCCGATG
>DAOUAB010000264.1:0-21935 GCA_034434015.1 Anaerolineales bacterium | reverse complement strand
TGATGGTGTGGCGCCTCCGGGGTCGGCCAGCGCAAAGCGCCCGCCGCCGACGCGGAACACGCTCAACCAAGGAACGGCGTAGAGCCGGACGGGCATGTGGAGCGCCCCGTCACTTCGCGCCGGGCTTGCCGACCTTGTCGGTGCTGGCGATGCCGCGCGCTTCAAGGATCTGGCTGAGCGATTCGACCTCGGACGCGCTCAGACCGCCAAGCTTGGCCGCGACGGAGCGGCGGTCGAGCTCGGCCTGGATGGCGTGCTGCTTGGCTTTGATTTCGTCACGCTGCATCTGGAGCGATTGCTTCTCGGCCAGAAGCTTCTCGTCGGTGTAATCCGCGTAATCCATGATGTTCTCACTCCTTGCTGGGATCAGGCGCCGGGCCAAGGACTACGCCCGGCGTGCCAAAGACCGTCTGGCTCTTGATGCCGCCTGCGCGCTTCAGCGGAATGTAACGGCGCAGCCGCGTGTTCCAGGCGGCTTCGTTCGCCGCCTGGCGCAGCAGCGCCGGGTTGCGCGTCAGCCCGACGGGCACGCCCAGGCGCATCAGGATCGCCTGGTCGCCGACGATGCCGTCGCGCTTCTCGTGCTCTTCGGCCAGGCGCGCCTGTGTCTGGAGCGCGCGGATGAGCTCGTCAAACTGCCGCCAGTCGCCGGCGAGCACTTCGCGGCCGTCGACCAGGAGCGCCACGCGCGCGCCTTCGCGCCGTACGTCCACCTGGCGGTGTTTGGGGACGAGCACCGCGCTCACAGGCGGAAGATCCGGTTGGAGCCCGAGTCCCACACCACCGAGATATTGCCGCCGTTGGGCGTCGTCGGCAGGCCGGTGGCGGTGTCGATGTTGCAGATCAGCCGCGACGTCGACTCCACGCCGGTGTGATAGTAGATGTCGATTGACTCGAACTGGTCACCGGAGACGGACGAGACCGTCACGTCGGCGGCGTCGGCGACGCCGGCGGTGGTGGTCTTGGACGCGAACGACCCGCTGACGGCGACTCGGCTGGCCACGGCGCGGTCGTCCAGGAAGTCGTCGACGGCCAGGTCGATAGTGTCGTCGGCCTCGTCGACGAAGATCAGGCGGATATCATTTGCGTCCCAATCCAGGTTGCCGGCCAGGAACCCCTCGCGTCCGGCGTCGTACAGTGCATTGGCCATTGGTGACTCCTCTCAGTCTTCGAACCACGGCGCGAAGGCGCGCACGCAGTTGGGATGCTGGAGCGGGTTTTTCTTGGCCCACTCCAGGCTCTTCACGGTCCCCTGCCCGCCGGCGCCCAGCTCCTTGCAGACAGGGTCCGAGTCGTCAAAGCCGTTGTCCAGCACCAGCACTCGTTCGACGCCCGCGCCTTCGTAGCGCGCGGCGGCCGCCGTCTGCTGTGCCGTGCCCAATTCGGTCCGCGCGATGTTGCGCGCCCGGCCCTTGTATGTTTCCTGGACCACGGCGCGCAGCCCGGGCTGGCCGTCGGCGCCGCGCACGATCTGGTCGATGGACCAGCCGGCGTCGCTGGCCGCGCGCAGCAGCTCGCGCACGGCGTCGCGCGTGGTGTCGTTGATCTGCCGGATCTGCGCGCCGGCCTGCTTGAGCGCGGCCGTCACCGCTGGATCGCCCAGGTCGAAGGCGATCTCTGCGCCCAGCGCCGCATTCCACGTCTCCCAACTGGCCGAGCAAATCTCGACGTAGAAGCGCCGGACCAGCGTCTCCAGCCGCTTGCCGTCCTCGCCCGTAAACAGATCATCTACCGTCACGGCCTTCGCGCTCTTGGCGCGCTGGAGCCGGCTCACCATCTGGCCGGCCAGGTCATCGAAGTAAAGGTCGATCTCGGACTCCATGCGCTTGCCCAGTGTCTTGCGAACTCGCTGGAGCGCCATGGCCATGCGCAGCGCGCTCCCGCGCCGGCCGGCGGCCTTGGTCTCGCGCCCCGGGGCCGGTAAGGCCTTGGGGCCGGTCGTCGACTCTAGTTCCGCAGGCACCTCATCCACCGCCAGGCCGCGCAGCAAGATGTCGCCGCGGGCCAGGCGCGGGAAGCCGGACTCGGAGCGGAACTCGTTGAGACGCAGGCCGCCGGCGGTGAAGGCCGCGAGCGCCCATTGGCGGCGCGCGTTCCACCTGTCTGCCAGCGCCGCCACCTGGCCGAGGTCGAACCCCACGTGCACGCCGCCGCCGAACTCGGTGTCGGCCAGCGAGTTCCGGATCTCGCCGGCGACCAGCGTCCATAGCGTGGAGAGCGTCGTCTCCGTGAACGCCAGGCGCGCCTCGCTGCTGTTGGCGTAGATCGGGTCTTCACCAATTCCGGCCACGAACATCGGCACCCGGAAGGCGGCCGAGATGTGGCGCTCGGGCACGCTGTAGAGAGCCGTGAAATCGAGCTCCTTCATGTCCAGCCCGATCCGGTTGATGGTGGCGCCGCCCTCGACGATGGCCACCTCGCCCCGGTTTTCTCCGCCGTAGCGCTCTTTCCACTGGGCCTTGAGTCGATCGTACTGAGAATCGTCCAGGATCACGCCCGCCGGCGTGCTGATGGCCGTGCGCGGGATCGCGTCATTTTTCAGCAAAGAGAACAGGTAGCGCGTGATCTCGTTGGCCGAGTCGGTGTCGCGGGCCGCGCCGACCAGCGGCGGCAGCGCCTGCCAGGGCTGGTCCGGGTCCGGCGTCGGCCATTTGAAATGCACCACGTCGTCGACGTCGAGCGGGATGGTCGTCGCGGCCGAGAAGGAGCCGTCCGGGCTGTACTGGTAGCCCGTGATCCACTGGTCGCCGCCCGGCACCGGCCGCATCTGCCCGGCGTGGTAGGGCCACAGCTCCACCACGCGCCGCGCCGCCGAGCGCACCTTGTACCAGTAGGCGTTACCGCCGATGGCCATGTAGACGATGGTGTAAGCCTTGAGCTCGGCCTCGCCCATGAGCTTATTGGGCCGGTGCAGCAATTTGAGCAATGGATGCGTGGAGAGCAGCGCGCCGGTGCGCTCGTCCATGACCTGGACCGGCGGCTCGGGGAAGGCGAAGCTAAGCGCGGAGACGCAGGCGAAGACCGCGCTGTTTTTCTTATAGCCCTCGGCGACCAGCGCCCTGAAGGTCGGCTCGAGGAAGCTGGCCCGGATCCACGGCGACACGATCGGCAGCGCGGCCGCCTTGAGCAGGCCGCGCGCAACCCAGAAACGGAAGCGGTCGAGAGCATTCACCGGATGCGGACCTCCGGCCGGCGCGCGGTAGCGCCGACCAGCGCCAGCGCGTAGCTGTCGGCCAGGTCGTCCGGCTCCCCCTCTGGGGCGAGCAGCGTCCGGCCCTCGATAGACGCCAACTGTGTGAACGTGTCGAAGGAGTGGATTTCGGTCATCTCATCCCGGAAGGCCTCGGCGGCCCGGTCGTAGAGCAGCGTCTTGCCCTTGCTGTTGGAGAGCCAGCCCTCTTTGCCGTCGTGGCCGAGCAGGCGCTCCAGCTTCGAGTGGTCGCGCAGCCAGAGCAGCACTGCGTGACCGTGATTATTCCGCTCGCACATCACCCCGGCGCGGTTGAAGTAGGTCCCGATCGCGTCCAGGTGCCCGCCGAAGACGGCCGGCTCGAACTTGCCGCGCAGCCGGCCCACTTCTTCGTTCCGGCCCATCCGCGGCGCACTCAGCACCGTCGCGGCCGAATCGTCGCTGGACGGGTTGCCCTCGGCTGGGTCCGCGCCGACGACGAACTTCTCACCCGGCTCCGGCGCCCGATAGATCACCAGGCCCGGGATGGCCGGCGCGCCCTCGGGCGTGGCCGGCGGCCGCTCGGTCCGGCAGCGCTCCAGCCACTCAGCCGCGATGCGCTTATTGCGCGCGCGCGGCGCCAGGGCTTCAGTGTCAGTGGCCGGATACTGCTCGTGCAGCTCGTCCAGGGCCAGCCGCGCGGCCGCGTCGCGCCGCTGGGCCTCGTACCAGGCCGCGTCTCGCCCAGGCCGCGCGCTCCAGGGCAGGAACACCGGCGCCCAATCGTTCAGCCCGTTCTTCGCCGCGCGATAGATCACCTTGAATTCGCTCTCAGGGCGATCCTTGTCCGCGCGCGAGAGCAACACCAGCTGGCCGCCGGCGTCGATGGTCGGCTTCACGGCCGCGATGAGCTTGTCCAGGTTCGGCACCAGATCGGCCTCGTCCACGATGGCGAGCGTGGCCGTGTACGAGTCGCCGCCGGTCGTCGGGAACGCCATCGCCATCGAGCCGTTCGACAAATGCCACTCGTGTTTGCTGTCGACGTCCACGCTGCGGGCCCGCAAGAACTCCGGCAGCCGCCGGTACATGCCCTTCAGCCGGAAGTCCAGCAGGTGGATGGCCTCGTCGTCGCGCTTGGAAAAGAGCAGCACCGTCGCCGCCGGCGCGAAGAGCATCTGCCAGAGGGCGTATCCCAGCAACAGCCAGGTCAGGCCGTTCTGGCGCGCCTTCAAGATGATGACGAGTCGGTTGTTAAGGAGCGTGCGCAGCGTCTCGAACTGCGCGCGCCACAGTTTGAACGGCAGCCAGGCGCGCGAAGTCGCGTCGTACACCTGGCCGTGTGCGTCCAGGAAATAGGCCGGGCTCTCCGCGCACGCCAGCCAATCGGCCTGCTCGTCGGGCGTCATGGCGCCGGCGCATTGCTCGACTCTCCCGCCGCCACTCCAGGCGCCCCTGCCCCAGCGGGCTCGGCGAAGCGCTGCGCCTCCCAGGCCTGCGCCCGCGCGCGGGCGGCCGCCAGGTCGTCAGCCGTTACACCAGGCAGGTGCAGGGTCTGCTCCGGCGCGCCCTCGGTCCGGTCGGCGATCACACCCAATGCTTCCAGGTCGCCGCCGGCGGCGCGGACGCCGGCCGCCCAGGCGATGATCTCGCCGATCGTGGCGCCGGCTTTGATCAGGTCCTGCAGCGCCTGGGCCTGGTCCGCCGGCATCGGGGCCTGGAGCGCGTCATGCAGCAGGTCCGAAAGGCGCGGCCCTTTGCGCGCGCCGGCCGGGTTGCCGCTCTGCCCGGGCTTCCAGACGTAAGGGTTGCCGGGCCTGAACTGGCCGGGGTTGGGGGCAGTTGAGGCGCTTCGCGCAGCGCCCTTACCGCCGCTGCTCGGCCGCTGCTTGGCAGCGGCGCGCTTGCCCTTAGCGGCCACGGCCAAGCCTCCGCGCCAGGGCCTGGAGTTGTCCATGGACAACCATGACCCGGCCGACGACCGGCCAGGCCAGCAGCCCGATCAGGAGCGGCAGCAGCCCGAAGCGCAGGGCATCGCGCGGAGCGCCCACCTGATGGGCGATGCGCCGCAGGGCAGCAGGATCAACGCTCATCAAAAAACCCCGCCAGCTTCATCATCAGCAGCACCAGCAGGCCAATCAGCAGCACCAGCAGGTATTCGAAGGTATTCGAGCCTGAACACGCCAACGATCCCGGTCGTCGCTCTTAGGCCTCGATATGGTGAACGCCGTCTAGCGATAGATTCCCGTGCATCCGCTGGAGCTTGAATAGCGCGGCCGTGATCTCATCGGCCTGCATCTCCGCGCGATGGCCGTTGCGTCCACTGGCCTCCATGACCAACTGCACCAATGGCGATACCGCCTTGAGCACTTGAATGGCGATTTCGATGGCGCGCAGATCTGTCATGGACCTGGCATCCATCAGTCGCCGCGCGCCGGCGTCTCCGGATGCGACGCCGGCGCCAGATATTCCTGGTCCTCTTCGCGCCGCGGCGGCGGCACGGCGAGCTCGTTGGCCTTCATCACCATCTCCAGTTGCAGGATGCGATCACGCAGTACGCGCAGCCGGACCCCGGCCTCGCTGTATTCGCGAACGAAGCGCCCATAGCGCTCGGTAATGTCCAGCTTTTCCCGGCGCAAACGCTCGATCTCCTTCAGATAGTCGTTTTCCTGGTGCTCGAGCCTGTCAATGCGCGCTTCGAGCTCCTTGATCCGGTCGTAGGTGCGCGCCAATTCGTCGCGCAGCATGGCCAGCTCGTCGCGGCGAACTGTGACCCGGCTGGTCCGCCAGGAGTTTAAGGCGTTGACGCCTTGCGTGGCGAGAGCGGCAAGAGCGGCGCTCACGACGGCGATCAGGGCGCCGCTATCCTGGCCTGCAGGCTGTTGAGCCACGAGTGAGTCAGCCTGCGCTAAAGCTCTTGCCAACGATGGGCGTGCCGGATAGCACGAAGCGGTGAAAGAGCTTGGAGCCGGTGACCACCATCACCAGCTCGCCGATCTCGCCCAGCAGGTCGTCCACGGCTGCGAGGTCGACCTGCGGCGCCCAGGTCTGGAGGCCAAAGCGGATCAGCAGCCCAGCCAACCCGACGCCGATGACGGCGGTCATTGCCTGACCATCCTTGAGCCACCCGCGCGCCTTGGCGAGATTGACCAGCGCGGCCAGCAAACCGAGCGCGCCGACGAAGGCCCTGGCCCCGTCGCCGTAATTGGCCAGGGCGGCCACGATATCGCCGGCCGTGATGGGCGGCGTCTCGGCCTGGGCGAAGACCGGGTGCGCCAGCGCGACGGTCGCGAAAGCCAACAAGGCGAGCATTGGGGTGAAGCGGAGCAAGCGAAGCATGGGTAACTCCTTGATTGGGGCGGCCAGGTCGCCCAACAAAAACGCCCGGGTCGACTCTTCGGGGGGAAGGTCGACCCGGGCGCCAGTCTCCGGAGCGCAGGCGCTACAGCTCGCCAGCGCGGCGTATATCGAGATGACTCTACTACCAGACCCCGGGGCCGTCAAACATGGCTGGCGCGCGCGTGTACCGGCGTCCCCAGCGGCACGCTGCGGAACGTGCGCCGCGCCCCACAGCCGCAGGCGATCAGCATCTCGCGCACCACCATTTGCCCGTCAAACAGGATCAGTGCGGTCGCGTTCTCCCATACACCGATCCGCACCATGGGCCGCCCGCACTTGCGGCAGCGCAACCAGACACCGTCGGATGCTGAAATCGGCGTTTCTGTTGGCAGCATAGAACGATTGTCTGATATTTCCGGCCGGATGGCAAACCGTCAGGCAGTTTCGTTTGTGGCGAATGGTCGCAAAACGTTGCCCCCTCACAGTGGCGCTGTGAGGGGGCAGGCTCAGCCACGCGAGGGGGCAAAGAGGGGGCGGCGCAGGCTGTGAGGGGGCGCTCTCAAAACTGGGCGACCGCATCCCTCAGCGCCAGGATAGCGCCGGCCCAGTTGGTGATGCGCCGGTCGTGGTCGGTATTCTTATGGATAGCTGTGTCGGCGACGTCGCGGGCTACGAACCAGTGCCGGCAGGCCGCCCAGAAGAGAGTCGGACCATTCGAACCGTTGACAGCCCGCACCAGGTCCATCAAGCCTGCGCCGCCGGCCAGGGCCGCCCGGATGGTCTTGTCGTTGTTCTCGCCCTTGGCCAGCAGCGCCTTGACCGCCTGGTTCTGCGAGGGGGCAAGCGCCCCCTCGTCGCCGGGCTGTGAGGGGGCAGCTTCGGGCTTATTGGGGCGGCTCGCGAGCCGCCCTTCCGCCTGCGAGGGGGCAGCGGCCGGGCTGTGAGGGGGCAGCGGCGCATCCGTGCCAAATCGCTGACCATGCGAGGGGGCAGGACGAGGGGACGGCGCGGACTGTGAGGGGGCAGCCGGCGCCGGTTGCGCTGGCGCGCGCCCCTCGTCGGGCGCGAAGCGCTCGGCCAATTCGCCGCGCAAGGGCTTGGCCGGGCGCGAGTCCGCGAACTTGATCAGGGTTTCCCACACGAGATTATGTTCTGCCACGGTGCCGGACCGGACGCGCCGGAAGCGGATGTCCGTGCCCTTCTCGTCGTCGTCGGCGCTGCGGTAGCGCTTGAATACCCGCCCGCCCCACTCGACCTCGGTGGCCCCGAAGCGGTCGCGGGCGATGATGTCGGCCCCGATCCCACCCCAGTCGAAATCGGCGTAGGCGGCCAGCGGCCGGCGCAGGTTGGGGGCTTCGCGCTCGTGGTCGGCCTTGGCCAGGGTCGCCATCTGGAGCGAGTTGGCGGTCTCAAGGGCGTCGGCGATGCGGGTCAAGGTGTCCAAGAGTTGGGTGTTGAGGTCAGGCATAACGCATCTCCATCTGAGGCGATTGTACGCGAGCAAAGGCGGCGGCGCGCGCCCGGCGCTGGGCGCGCTTGGCGTTCATGCAGGCCCTGCAGCGGCGCTTGGCCCCGCCGGCCTCGCGGAAGGTGTTGGCCGGCGTGTATGGGTGCCCGGCCGGGCAGTGCGTCTTGAGCAGGTTCAGGCCGATGGGGTTATCGTAACGGCTGATGTTCTCCAGATGAGAACACGGCTCCAGGTGGGCCGGGTTGCAGCATGCGCGGTTGCGGCAGGTGTGGTCAAGCTCCAGCCCGGCCGGGATCGGCCCGCGCTGCTGCTCATATACGAATCGGTGCACCCGGTAGCATCCGTAGTGGCCGTAGCCGTCGGCGTCCTTGTAGCCTATGTAGAGCCAGCAGTCGTCGAACGTGATCTCTACCCGGGCCATGATCCGGTTCAGGATTTCCAGGCGGTGCGCCAGCATGCTCATCGCGGCCGCCATCCCGGGTGCAGCGCCGCGTACAGACGCCGTGCCCATTCCAATTCGGCATCCGCCTGCTGGCGCGGCGCGGGCTTCATCCAGCCGCAAGCGTTGGCCGTAAAGCGGTAGCCGGCCAGGCCGAGCAGGCGGGATTGCTCGGCGTGCTGGCCGAAGGTGGGGAAGTACAGACGTGCGCCATGATCAAGCAGAGTCGGCCCGTCCTGCCAGATGTATTGCGCCTGGGCCTGGCGTCCGTCCTGCCAGGCGCGCAGGGCAGCGTCCGACAGCGCCAGCGGGTCGATCAACCTGGGTCGTGGCGCAGGCGGCAGGTCGGCCGGGATGTACGGGAGCGCGCTCATGAGCGGGGCCCATCATCCGGCAGCAGATCTCGGCGCAGCGCCTCCAGCTGCTGGCGCGCGTGCTCCAGCTTCTCGGCGCCGCGATAGCCGGGCAGGCCAGTCAGCGCCTGCTCAATCAACTGGTCTGACTCGGTCTCCAGAAACCCGCAGGCCACCAGGTGGCGGCAGGTCTCGGCCTTGAGTGCGCCAATCTGCTCGGTAACGTCTAGGGAGAGCGCAAAGCGGTCGGCCGACAACCAGCGCTGAGTGCGCGCGCTGCGGCCACGGGAGCAAAGACGGCGGGAACGCATACGGGCTGCCTTTCTGCGGTAGAACGGCAGCCCGCTTATAATGGGGTCAGCCTGTCCTACTGCCTACACAGTGGGGCGGGTCAGGCCCTGGCGGGTGCTGCTAACACCTGCCGGGGCCGTTCTTATTATGCGATTAGTATATTGCCGATTGGCAATAAGTCAATAGGCAGTTTCTTGCGGCAGTTAATCTATCGAATCTCGATCACGAGCGTCTGGGTGTATTTGCCAACGCTGATCGAGACGCGACCCTGGCCGGGTGTAGTGCCGCGTCCGATCTGCCAGGTCCAGGCGCAGCGGCCGTCCGCGCCAGCAGTTGTCGCGCCGAGGCCGTCGGCCTCGCTCTGGGTCCCGGCCGGCGTGCGGTAGCTCAAGAAACACGTTGCGCCTGGCGCGGTTTCGATCACGACTCGAGCATCGCCATTGACCGGAACCGGCGAACGGAACTCGATCACGGCAAAGGTCGGCGCTGGCGTCTGGGTGGGGGCCGGCCGCGTTTCGGTTGGCCGGGTCGTTGCAGTTGGGGGAGTAGTCGCGCTCGGCCTGGTCGTCGATGTTGGTCTGCGCGTGGCGGTTGCCGCTTCGGTCGCCAGGATTGTCCGCGTTGCCAGAATCTCTCGTGTTGCCGATGGCGTTTCTGTGGATGGCGAGCTGGGGAAGATCGCCGTGAGTGCGGCCATGCAGCCACAAAGAACCAGCATGGCACTACAGCCTATCCCAAAGTAACGCTGCGGCCAGGTGCTGCGCTTCCAGAGCTTGCCGAGTGTGCGCATGTTCCCCTCCTTCTGAAATTGGTGATTGACAACAACACGGGATCAGGTGTATTGTTTTCGCGCAATGAGCGACTTTCTCACCGTCACACAGATCGCCAATGAGCAAGGGGTATCGCGCCAGTACATCCTTGCCGAGATCGGTCGCGGGAATCTGGATGCCGAGAAGCTCGATCCATCGAAGGCATCTTCTGATTACGTGATATCCCGTAAATCTTACGAAGCATGGAAAAAAAAGCGCCGCGCCAAGGCTGAGGAAGCCTGAGCGCGGCGCTGTCTAGCTATCCGGTCCTCACGGACCGGCCACCGTCCCAATCGGCCAAGATATCGACGGCGGCCAGCGAACCTTACAAACCGAATAGCCAGACACCCTGACAGGCAGGCTTCCCCGCCTGCCAGGGCAAGGTGCCCCTATGGGGATTCGAACCCCAGTTTTGGCCTTGAGAGGGCCGCGTCCTGGTCCACTAGACGATAGGGGCCAAAGCGGCGGGATTATAACACAGGAAAAGCCTGGCGTGGAACAAGCCCTCCGGCATGGGCCCGGGATGGCGCTTGAGAGTATAATCAGAGTAGTTTAGTCGACAAAGGTGGTAGGGTATGACTCCCGAGCAAATCGAGCGGCGCCTGGAGCGCCTCCTGCCGACCGTGGCCAAGCCCGGACGTTACACGGGCGGCGAACTCAATTCAATCGTCAAGGACTGGGACCAGATCGGCACGCGCGTGTGCCTGGCCTTCCCGGACGTCTACGACATCGGCACGCCCAACCTGGGGCTGGCCATCCTGTACGACCTGATCAACCAGCGCCCCGACCTGCTGGCCGAGCGCGCCTTCAGCCCGTGGAGCGACATGGAGGCCGCCATGCGCGCGGCCGGGGTGCCGCTCTACTCGCTGGAGACCAAGCACCCGGTGGCCGAGTTCGACCTGCTCGGCCTGTCCCTCCCGTACGAGCAGCTCTACTCCAACGCCGTCAACCTGCTGGACCTGGCCGGTTTGCCGGTGCTGGCCGCCGAGCGCGACCCGCGCCGCCACCCGCTGGTCATCGCCGGCGGGCACGCCACCTACAACCCCGAGCCGATGGCGGACTTTATCGACGCCTTTGTCATCGGCGAGGGCGAAGACGTGATCTTCGATATCCTCCAGACGCTCCGGCAGTGGAAGGCCTCGGACGGCGACAAGCCCGCGCTGCTCAGGGCGCTGTCCAGGATCTGGGGCGTGTACGTGCCGGCGCTCTACGAGCCGATCTACAACGACGACGGCACGCTGGCGGCCACGCTGCCGCTCGATCCGGACGCGCCGGCGCGCATCCTGAAACGCATCGTGCCGATCCTGCCGCCGCCGCCCACCCGGCTCATCGTCCCTTACATCAGCACCGTCCACAACCGTTACCCGGTGGAGATCATGCGCGGCTGCACGCGCGGTTGCCGCTTCTGCCACGCCGGCATGATCACGCGCCCGGTCCGCGAGCGCCCGGTGGAGCAGGTCCTGGCCGCCCTCGAGGCCGGGCTGAAGAACACGGGGTTCGAGGAGATCGCGCTGCTCTCGCTCTCGTCGTCCGACTATGACGACATCCTGGAACTGGTCCGCCGCGTGGGCGAGCGCTTCGCGGGCCAGCACCTTAAGGTCTCGCTGCCGTCGCTGCGCCTGGAGACGGCCTCGGCCGAGCTGATGGAGCTGCTCAAGGACAGCAAGCGCGGCGGCTTCACGTTCGCGCCGGAGGCCGCCACCGAGCGCATGCGCGAGATCATCAACAAGCCCATCTCCACCGCCAAGCTGCTGGAGGCCTGCCGCGCCGTGTTCGAGCGCGGCTGGACGACGATCAAGCTGTATTTCATGATCGGGCACCCGGCCGAGACTCTCGAGGATGTGCAGGCCATCGCCGATCTATGCAAACGCGTGCGCGATGAGGGGCGCCCGATCCTGGGCAACAAGGTGAACGTCCACGCCGGCGTCAGCACCTTCGTCCCCAAACCGCACACGCCGTTCCAGTGGGTGCCGGTCGACTCGCTCGACCAGATTCGCGCCAAGCAGGACCTGCTCAAGCGCGCGCTGCGCGGCCCCGGCCTCAAGCTCAACTGGAACAACCCCGAGGAGACGCAACTGGAGGCCTGGTTCTCGCGCGGCGACCGGCGCCTGGGGCGCGTGCTGCTGGAGGCCTGGCGGCGCGGCGCGAAGTTCGACGCCTGGCAGGAGCATTTCAACTTCCAGGTCTGGCGGGACGCCTTCGCGGCCTGCGGACTGGACCCGGCCTTCTATACCCACCGCCCGCGCCTGATCGACGAAACTTTCCCGTGGGACCACATTGACGTGGCCGTCAAAAAGCAATACCTGGCCGAGGACTACCGCTGGAGCCTGCGCGGCCAGACGCGCATCGACTGCCGCGAGCGCTGCTTTGCGTGCGGCATCCTGCCGCGCTTCACGGGCCTGCGCCAGCAGACGCCGGCCGAGGCCTGGGAGTGTCCGGAGGTGAAGCCCAAACACCTGCGCGGCCAGCCGGCGGCCCCGCTGGAAGTGCAGATGCCCGTGGCCGGAGATTGACCCGCCCCGTTCGGTGTCGGCGGGCATGGCCAGTCAGCCTTCAGATTGAGGTACACTAGGGATAACTCGCTCAGGGGAGTATCCCTCATACCCACGCATCGCCTCCTCACCCGCCTCGACGCCATCGGCCGCGCCCTCGAGCAAAGCGGCCACGCGCTGGCGCTCATCGGCCTGGGCTCCGTCGGCCAGGAACTGGACCGGCTGGACGAGTACTCCGACCTGGATTTCTTCGTCGTCGTCGAGCCCGGCTGCAAGCGCGCCTACCTGGATCATCTCAACTGGCTGAACGCGGCCGGCCCGCTGGCCTACAGCTTCCGCAACACGCCGGACGGCTACAAAGCCCTGTTTGCAGACGGCATCTTCTGCGAGTTTGCGGTCTTCGAAGAGAGCGAACTGCGCTTCATCCCGTACGCGCCGGGCCGCATCGTCTGGAAACGCCCGGGCGTGGACGACGCCTTGGCGGCGCCGCCGGCGCCCGGCCCCGCGCCGCTGCCGGAGCGCTCGCTGGAATGGCTGATCGGCGAGGCGCTCACCAACCTGTATGTCGGCCTCAGCCGGCACCGGCGCGGCGAGAAACTCTCGGCCCTGCGCTTCATCCAGGTCTACGCCGTGGACCGCGTGGTGGAGCTCGCCCGCCGGATCGAGCCCGAGCGGCCCGCCCATCGCGACCCGTTCGTGGGCGAGCGGCGCTTCGAACAGCGTTTCGCGACGCTGGCCGGCCAGTTGCCCGATTTCATGCAGGGCTACGACCGCAACGTCGAGTCGGCCCGCGCCATCCTGGCCTTCCTCAGCCGGCACTTCAGCGTGAACCCGGCCATGAAGCGCGCTATCCTGGCGCTGTGCGAAGACGCGCCCCAGCCCGTATAGCCCGGCCGTGATCAACCGGGACTCGCTCGCGGCGACGCAGACCACCGTCCTCCAGCCCGGTTTCATCCGACCCGCCTACGGCCGCTACTGCTTCGCGCACCTCCCCGACACGGTCCGACGCCTGTTCGGCCTGCCCGCCGCCCAGCCGCTGCCGGACGATGTCCTGCCTGCCGGAGACGACTTCGACCGGGTCGTGCTTTTCTTGATCGACGCCCTCGGCTGGCGCTTCTTCGAGGACTACGCGGACCGGTCGCCGTTCCTGCGCGAGGCGTCAGACCATGGCGTGATCTCGCGCCTCACCGCGCAGTTCCCGTCAACCACGGCCGCCCATGTCACCACCCTGCATACCGGCCTGGGAGTGGCCGCCAGCGGCATCCATGAGTGGTTCTACTACGAGCCGCAGGCCGATCTCGTCATCGCGCCGCTCCTGTTCTCGCCGGCCGGCGCCAGCAATGGCGAGCTGCTGGCCCGGCGCGGCCTGCGCCCGGAGCAGATCTTCCCCGCGCCCACCCTGTATCAGGACCTTGAGAGGCGGGGCGTGGCGTCGTTCGTCTTCCATCACCGCGCGTACGCCCGCTCGACGTACTCGGCGCACGTCACGCGCGGCGCCGAGACCGTGCCGTATCTGACCCTGGCCGAAGCGCTCAGCGGCCTGACGGCCCGGCTGGCGCGGCCGCCCAGGCCCGCGTACTATGTGCTGTACTTCGACGCCGTCGACGCGCTGAGCCATCAATACGGCCCGGCCGCGCCCCAGGTGGCCGCCGAGGTCGAGGCGCTGTTCTGGCAGTTGGAGCGCTTTCTGCGGTCGCTGGCCGGCCGTCAGCCGCGCACCCTGTTCCTGCTCACGGCCGATCATGGTCAGGTGGATATCGACCCGGCCACGACGATCTATCTCAACCGACGTCTGCCAGAGATCACCGGCTGGCTCCGCCGCGACCGGCGCGGGCGCCCCCTGCTCTTCGGCGGCTCGGCGCGTGATTTCTTCCTGTATGTCCGGGAAGAGGCCCGGGATGAGGCCCAGGCGCGTCTGGCCGAGGCGCTCGCCGGCCGCGCCACCGTCCACCGCACCGCCGATCTGATCGCCCAGGGCCTGTTCGGGCCAGCGCCGGCCGCGCCACGGCTGTTGGACCGGATCGGCAACCTCGTCATCCTGCCCGGTGATGGCGAATCGGTTTACTGGCACGAGCCGGGGCGCTTCGCGCAGGTCTTCTACGGCCACCATGGCGGCCTGACGCCGGGCGAGATGCACATCCCATTGCTGGCCTACCCGTTTTGAACCATTTGTCGGACTAAAGTCCCGTTGCCGGATGCGCGCAAACGCGGCACGATAGGCGTGATCGCCGTTGCCCGGAGAGTTTCCATGAATCGAGATCGCCGCCCCACCCTGTCCATCACCGGCGCCCTGGCTGTGGCGCTGCTCCTGTCCGCCTGCGGCAGCCCCAGCCCGACCCCGGTCGCTGTGAGCCCGGCCACGGCTACGGCCCCGGCCGGCCCGCCCCAGCGCGGACTGGCGCTCGTCCAGGCAGTCGACGTGGCCGCGCCCGCGCCGGGCGCTGAACGGGTGTCGGTTACCGTCCGCGGCCAGCTCGGCGATGCCTGCACGACGCTGGCCGACGTCAGCGCGCGGCGGACGGGCCAGACCTTCCTGATCACCGTCGCCACCGAGCGACCAGCCGGCGCAGCCTGCGCCGCCGTCGTGAGCGAGTTCGAACGCACCATCACGCTGGACGTGGCCGGGTTGCCGGCTGGCGAGTACGTGGTGGTGGCCAACGACATGAGCCAGGCGCTGACGCTGGCCTCCAGCGCGCCGCCCACCCCCGCCGCCCCGCCGACCGCTACGCCGGCCCCCACCGAGCCGGCCAGCGCCGCGCCGACCCAAGCGCCCACGGTCGCGCCGACCTCGGCCCCCACGTCCACGCCGGCCCCGACCACGGCGCCGGCCGCCGCCAACCTCAACTGTGTGGACAAGGCCGCTTTTGACAGCGACGTGACCGTCCCGGATGACACCCTGATGAAGCAGGGCCAGGCGTTCACCAAGACCTGGCGCGTCCGCAACGCCGGGACCTGCGTGTGGCAGGGCTACTCGCTGACGTTCTACTCCGGCGACAGCCTGGGCGCGAACACCACGGTCGCCATGCCCGTGGTCCAGCCCGGCGCTTACGCCAACATCTCGGTTGACATGACCGCGCCCGCGTCCGGCGGCGTCTACATCGGCAACTGGGCGTTCCAGAACACGGCCGGGCAGCGCTTCGGCATCGCCGGGTCCGGCTACCTGTGGGTGAAGATCGCCGTGTCCTGGGTGGGCGGGAGCGCCGCCAGCACGTCTGGCAGCGCCAGTACGTCCGGCGCCGCCGGTACGCCCGGCGCCGCGCCCGTCGCGGAGACCTCGGCCGTTGTCACCTCCGGCGGCTGCTCGGTCTCGGGCAACGACAGCTACGAGGCCCAGGTCCTGACGTTGATCAACAACGCCCGCCAGCAGAACGGCCTGGCGCCCCTCGCGCTGAACGGCCAGCTCACGGCGGCGGCCCGCCTCCACAGCCGGGACGTGGCCTGCAACGGCTTCGCGAGCGACCCGCACCGCGGCTCCGACGGCAGTTCCTTTTACGACCGCGTCCGCGCCCAGGGGTACGGCAACTTCCGGTCGGCGCGCGAGAACATGTACATGGGGCCGCCCGAGTTCGGGGGCACGCCCGACGGCGCCTTCAACTGGTGGTGGAACAGCCAGATCCACCATGACAACATCCTGTTCCCCGGCGTCACCCAGATCGGGATCGCCTACGCTTACAGCGCCACCAGCCAGTATGGCGGTTACTACGTCGTGATCTTTGCCGCGCCGTGAAGGCGCGACCGGCCCGGTCACCCCTACGCCGCGCCGCCGGCCATTGCCCTTCACGCCGGTTCTGTGGTAACTTCGCCGTGCTGCCGCCGCGCGGCAAGACCGCGCCGGCAGCGCCCGGAGGCCCATGGAACGCCCCGACCTCAGCCAGGTGGAACCCGCCGTCCGCGCCTACATCGAGTGGCTGGAAGCTGAACGCGAGCGGCTGAGCGCCGCCGGCGAGCCTGAGCCGGAGCCGCGCGAGGAGGAATCGCCCCTCGAGCCCTCCGAGCCGCCCACCACGCGCAACGTCATCACGCTCAGCCGCAGCGGCGAGGCCAAGCGCACGGCCCGCCACCTCTACCTGCGCCAGCGGCGCGGCGGCATGGGCGTCTTCGACCTGGACGCCTCCGACGACGACCCGCCGGCCGCGCTGACCATCGCCGACGAACGCGCCCATCTCCTGGTCCTCTCCAGCCGCGCCCGCGCCTTCCGCCTGCCGGTCTACTTCCTCAACGAGTCCATTGCCGTGCGCGCCCGGCCGCAGCCGTTCATGGTTTCCGTCCCCTTCGAGGCCGATGAGACCTGGGCCGTCGTCCTGCCCGCCCCTGCCCAGCCCCAGGGCCACCTGGCCGTTGTCAGCCGTCAGGGTTTTGTGCGCGCCCTGCCCGGCCACCTCTTCGCCGAGACCATGCGCGAGGGCATGTCCGTCTTCCGGCCGGAGGAGGCCGGCGCGCCCGCGGCCGCCTGCTGGGCCGCCGGCGACAGCGACCTGCTGATCGCCACCCGCCGGGGCCTGGCCGCCCGCTTCCCGCTTAAACAGGTGCCGATGCCGGGCGCGGTCGGCCTGCGGCTGGAAGCCGGCGACGAGGCCGTGGCGATCACGGCCGTCCGGCCTGACAGCGGCGTCCTGTTCCTAGGCGCCGACGGCAAGGGCACCATCCGGCTGATGAGCGGCTTCGCGGCCAACAAGGCGCCGGGCGTCGGCGGCAAGATTGCGCTGAAGACCGACGCCCTGATCGGCGCGGCGGCGGTGGGCGAGGGCGACGACGTGTTCATCCTCTCGCGCCTGGGCAAGATCATCCGCTTCAAGGCCGCCGAGATCCCGGCCAAGGAAGGCGTGGTGCAGGGCGTCATCTGCATGTCGCTGCGCGGCGACGCCTGCCTGGCTCTGGCGATCAGCCGCGCCGAGGCGTAGTGACCGCCGCCAGACCGCGCTGGCTTCTGGCCGCGGCCGCCCTCCTAAGCGCCTGCCTGAGCGCGCCCGGTCCGGTCTTCACCCCGGCGCCGACGCTCACACCCGCCGCCACCCCCACGCCAACCGCCTCCCCGACCCCGCCCCCGCCGACGGCCACGCCCGCGCCGCCTCCGGCAGACCGCTTCGCGGGCTGGGTCGTCTTCGCCTATCCCGGCCAGAGCCAGGCCGAGATGGAGGGGATACTGCAACGCCTGAAAGGGGCCGGCGCCAACGTCGTCTGGATCGGACACAACAACCCCGGCGAGGTCGTGGACGGCAAGGCCGAGCCCGGGCTGAGCTACGCCGTCTACGCCGCCGCGCAAGACGCGGAGAGCCCGGACCAGGCGACGGCTCAGGCTATCGTCGCGGCCCAGCACCGGATGCTGCGGGCGGCGCGCGCCGTCGGTCTGCCGGCCGTCTTCCCCATCGGCTACCAGGTCCAGATGGGCCGGGCCTGGAACGACCGCCACCCCGCGCAACTGCGCCACGACGCCGCCGGCCAGTGGCTCAACGTGTACAACGGCGGCGTGAGCGCCTCGCCCTACGCGCCCGAATACCGCGCCGACATCCAGGCCTACTATGCCTGGGTCAACGACGAGTTTGTGCGCCCGTACCGCGACGTGCTGCTTATGCTCAACCTGGCCGACGAACCCCTCGGCGGCGACTACTCGGCCCCGGCCGAAGCCGAGTTCCTCGCCCGACACGGCCTGAGCTTCGGACTGGCGGCGCCGGAACGGTTGGGCGCGTTCCAGAACCGCGTGATCGTGGACTACGCCATCTGGAGCGCGGAGCAGTGGCAGGCCCTGGCCCCCGACCTGCCGGTGACGATGTCGTTCTGCGGCGCGCAGGGGCGCTGGAGCTACCAGATGCCGGATGTGGAGGCGCTCTTCCGCGACACGCCGCCCAACTTCACGCCGACCTTCGACGCCTACCTCCACGACGACCCGCCGTCTGAGCCGCTGACCGTGGAGGCAGTGGGGGCGCTGGTCCTGTTCACGCGGACGCTGGGCGACTCCTCAGCCCGCTATGAGCGCGATTTCTGGCTCTGGTCGGCCGGGAATCGCTGGGGGCTGGCCGGCTTCAGCCAGAGGCCGGGCGGCGCGGCCGAGGCGGTGGCCAACGGTTACCTGCTGGCGCTGGCGGCGCGGTCCACGGGCGGGCGACTGCGCGGCCTGGCGGTCTGGGCCTATAACGTGAAAGATCAGGGCCTGTACGGCGACGCCGATCCGGCGCCGTATCCGCGCGAGGCGCTGTTCGCGCAGGTCAGCGCCGCGTTCGCCGACTGGCGCCGGATGATGGTCGCGCCGGGCGGCGCGGCCGAGGCGCTCGTCCTGCTCTCGGACCTCGCCGTCCACGGCCATCTCGGCCGGACGCGCGCCGCCGTGCGCGACAGCGCTTTCAACTTCGGGCGTCTGCTCCCGCTGGCGCGCGCCGATGCGCCGGCCGCCGTCGTCCGCGCTCTGCCGACGCCGCTGCCGGAATCGGTCTCGCGCCTCATCGTGCTGGACGCCTCGCCCGCGACCCTGGCCGCCGCCGACCTGGACGGCCTGCGCGCCCTGGTCGAACGCGGCGGCCAGGTGTTGGCGGCGCCGGCTATACTCTCGGCCGCGTGGCCGGACGCGCACCCGCCGCGGACCATCCCCCTGCCCGGCGAGCCTGGAGCGTTGACCGAGCGCGATTGGGCGGCGGCGCTGGCGGCGGCGGGCCTCGGGGAAATCGGGCCGGGCCTGCGCGTCTCCAGCGGCGCTCTAGCCGTGTGGTATCAGCCGGGGGATGAGACGATCCCGCTCCCGGCCGGCTGGCGCGTCTTCAACCGTGACGGCGCGCCCCGGCCCGGCGCGTTGGAGTTAGGCCCGCAGGAGGTGGCGCTCCGGCCGTAGCGGTTATGGGATGACCAGCCGCTGCCCGACGTAGATGAGGGTCCCGGACAGGTTATTGGCCGCCTGCAACGCGGCGACCGTCGTCCCGAAGCGCAGTGCGATGCGAAACAGCGTGTCCCCGGTCCGCACCAGGTAGGTGACGCGCGTGGCCGCCGGAGTCGGCGAGCGGGAAGCCGACGGGGCCGGCGTCGCCGTGGGCGCGCCGCCGGCCGGCACGGTCAGCCGCTGCCCGACGTAGATCAGGCTACTGCCGCCGAGGCGGTTGGCGGCCTGGAGCGCGGCCACCGTCGTCCGGTAGCGCAGCGCGATGCGGAACAGGTTCTCGCCCGGCTGGACGACGTGGACAAGCGTGGAGCCGGACGGGGCCGGCGTCGCCGCCGGGGCCGGCGCGGTGGGGACGCCGCCGGCTGAGGGGATGATCAGGCGCTGGCCGGCGTCGATGCGGATGCTGCCGCCCAGGCCGTTGGCGGCCTGGAGCGCGGCCACCGTCGTCCCGAAACGGAGCCCGATGCGGAACAGGTTGTCGCCCGGCTGCACGATATAGACCGAGCCGGTCCCGCCGGTGGGCGGCGGCGCCGTGGCCGCGGGCGTCTGACCCGGGATTTTCAGGACCTGGCCCACGTCGATGCGGTCGGAGGTCAGGTTGTTGAAGGCGCGCAGCGCCGCCACCGTCGTGCCGAAGCGCCGGGCCAGGCTGAACAACGTATCGCCGGTCTGCACGACATAGGTCCCGATGCTTGCCGCGCCGAGGCGGGCCGAAAGCTCAAACAGCGTGAGGTGCGTCACCTGGGCGCACGCCTGACGCCCGCCCTCGCCGAGCGTCGTCGCCAGCGGGCTCCATGTCCCGCCGATGGGCGCCGTCTGCACCACCAGGTTGCCGGCGTCGCCGCCGGCCGCATCCAGGTCCGCCAGGCTGAAGGGATAGCAGAACGTCAACGCCCGGCCGAAGCGCGTGATCCAGCTCCCGTTGTTGTCGTAGACATTGACATTGATCACATGCTGCCGCAGCTGGTAGCCGGCCGGGGCGCGCGGGGCCACATTCGGATCGAAACCGCCGCAGTGCAGGCCGCCGCCGTCCGGCACCACGCCGGCCGGGATGGTCACAATCCAGTCCCCGCACCGGAACGACCCGCCGCCGCTCCCCACCGGTTGGACGCCGACCGGCGTCGGCAACGGCGCCACGGGGCTGGCGCCGGCCGGAGGGGTGGACGTGGGTAAAACCGCCGTCGGCGAGGGCGTAAAGGTGGCCGAGGGGGTGACGCCCGGCGGCAGTGTGAAGGTCGGCGTGGGCGTGAACGTGGGCGTCGGCAACACGGTCGGCGCCTCGTACGCGCCCATGTCGCACACCGCGACTGTGTCGCCGTTCCCGTCCAGAGGCCGGGTGTTGCCGACCTGGTCCACGGCCGGACAGCCGGCGTTGGTGCCGGCGTCGATGGCGGCGCTGCCGGCGTTGAGCACATAAACCTGCCCGTTGAACGCGCCGAGCGGGTTCGGGCCTGTCAAGTCGCTGGACTGCAACGACACACTGCACCCGGCCGTGCTCTGGAAGAAATTGTTGCCCTGCGACGACAGGGCGCCGCCGCAGTCGGCGCCGGAGGCGGCGGCGTTGCCGGCCAGGATGGAATTCTTCGCAAAGGGCGGAGCCAGGCCGAACAAGCCGCCGCCGTTGCCGGCCGCTGTATTCTGACTCAGGGTGACATTGAGCAAGAGCAGAGTGCTCTCGTTATAGAGGCCGCCGCCGTCGCCGCTGCTGCTGTTGAGCCGGGCCGTGACATTGGTGAGCCGCAGGATGCCGCTCTGATGATAAAGCGCGCCGCCCAGCGTGTTGGCGATATTGCCTGAAAAGAGGGCGGCGTTGACCGTGACATCGCCGGCGGCGGCGACGAACAGGCCGCCGCCCTGTTCGGCGGTGTTGTTGTCGAAGGTGACGCCGGAGAGCGTCACGGTCCCGCCGGTCACGGCCAGCCCGCCGCCCGCGCCGCTGCCCGAGGCCTGGTTGTTCGCGAACACCACGCCATTCACCGTCAGCGTGCCGAAGTTAAGCAGCCCGCCGCCGACAGTCGAGCTGACCCCGCCGCGCACCGTGACGCCGGAGAGGGTCAGGTTCGCGCCGCTCAAGACGTGCAGGACACGATCCAGGCCGCCGCCGTCGATGGCATAACTGGCCGCCCCGCCGCCCGAGATCGACAGGGCCCCGGCCGCGGCCACATCCAGGTCGCCGTCGCCGTTGCCGTCGTCGGGCGCCGCCGTGGCCGGGCTGATCGCCAGCGTGTAGGCGCCGGCCACCCCGAGCGTAATCGAATCGTCGCCCGTCCCCGCCGCGCAATCGCCGCCGGTGTTGTCGCCGTTCACATTGGCGTTCATGATCGCCTCGCGCAGCGTGCACTGGCCGTCGCCGGGCGTCAGCGTGTCGGCCGTGCTGTTCACGGTAATGGCGGCCGCGCGCGCCGGGCGGGCCGGCCACAGCCAGGCGCTCGCCAGCAGGCTGAGCGCCAGCGCGATCCGGCCCAGACGGTCAAGGTGGCGGTGACGGTTCATGACCCCTAATACTCCACGCGCATGCCGGTCAGGCGCATCAGGCCGGTCTCCACCAGCCACAAAACCGGCACGACGCACAGGTCCAGCGCGACGGAGATGGTGACCGCCGCCGCCAGCCCGCGGACAGCGGTTTCCACCGGCCCGGCGACGAAATCGGCCACCAGCGCGCCCAGGCCGGCGTAAACCAGCAGGCCGGCCAGCAGCAGTCCAAAGGCCAGCA
>DAOUAB010000263.1:0-20742 GCA_034434015.1 Anaerolineales bacterium | reverse complement strand
ATCAGGGCGCCGGCCACGCTGACCGGCAGGCGCAGAGCGTTGTCCATCTGCGCCAGCGCGCCGGGGTCGATGTACTCCCGGCCCCACACCGGATAGTCCCGGGCGGCCTCGCGCAGGCTCTCGTCGCGCTGGACAGGCCCGGCCTGGGCCCTGGTCAGCGCCTGGGCCAGGCCCCCCGTGGCCGCGTCGTCCAGGAAGGCGGCCGGGTCCGCGCGCACGGCTTCCAGCCGCGCGAGGATCTGCTCGCGGTCCAGGCCGTCCCGCCAGAGCGCGTCGGCGGCCTCCTTGGCCAGGCGGATCAGCGGCCCCTCCGGCCAGCCGTTCTTTTTCAGGATTTTTCCGCTGATGACACCCATTGCAATCACTCTTCTCTGGATCGTTTTGGCCAGGCGGGAGAATTAGAGACTGGCGACCAGCGCGCCGGTCGCCGGTCTCTATTCAACCAGTCTCTCCGCGTCAACGCAGCGGCTTGCGATAAGTGGTGCTGCGCGACATCGGCCGGAACCCGCAGCTCTCGTACAGTTGCAGCGCGCCGTTCGGGTTCTGCGTGTCCACGCCCAGCGCCGCCTCGGTCATGCCCTGGGCTTTGAGCAATTCCAGGCTGCGCAGGATCAGGGCCTTGGCCACGCCCTGCTTGCGCCACGGCCGGCGCACGCAGATCGGGTCGGTCCAGCCGCGCTTCAGGCCGAGCACTTCGTTCTCCTCGTGCGGGATGAAGTTGAGCACCATGCCCGCCACCTGCTCGCCCTGGCCGTCGGCGCCGGGCGCGAAGGCCACCTGCCACAGGCTGGCGTCGAACGTGGGCGAGGTCAGCCAGCCTGCATATTCGGACTCGGTGTTGGGCCGGAACCCCCAGTGGTCGCGGAAGGCCTCCTGCAAGGCGTCCCACACCTGGCGATACTCGTCCGGGCGCGGCGCCCGCGCGGTCAGGCCGTCGGGCAGGGCGCGCTGTTCGATAGGCTCGGCCAGGTCGCGGCGCATCAGGTAGCCCCAGCGCACCGGCTGGTAGCCTTCCGCCTCCAGCAGCGCCGTCCGTTCACGGTCCCGGTCGCTGTTCATCACCCAGACGTGGAAGACCTTGTCTGTCTCGGCCGGATGCGTCACCGCAATGGCGCGCAGGCGGTCTTCGGCCCAGTGGAGCAGGGCGCGCTCCAGGTCCGGCGGCTGGCGGAACTCCGGGAGGAGGTTCAGGACGATCGGGTAGCGGCGCAGGCCGTCCAGTTCGTCTTCCCACCACACCCGGCAGTAAGCCACATCCCGCCCGGCTTCGGTCTCCACGAACAGGAAATCCGTGGCCAGGTCGCAGTTGAGCAGGTGGGCGTAGTCGTTGGCCAGCTCGTCGGCGCGCTGGATGTAATCATACTCGTACGCGCGCGAGACGGCGTTGAGCAGCTCCGCCATGCGCGGAAAGTCGCCCTCGCCCTGGAAGCGCCGGAAGACGAAACCGGCCGGCGCGCCGGGCACCTGAATCAGGTTGAGCGGTGCGGTGTTGGTCAGCATGAGATTCTCTCCTCGGCGTGAAGCCGGTCTCAGGTCATCGGTTTGCGGTACGTCGCGTCGCGCTTGACGGGCCGGAAGCCGCAGGCCTCGTACACCCGCAGCGCGCCGCTCAGATTCTGGGTGTCCACGCCCAGCGCCGCTTCGGTCAGGCCGCGCTCTTTGAAGACGCGCAGGGTGCGCGCGATCAGGGCCCGCGCCAGGCCGCGCTTGCGCCACGGCCGGCGCACGCTGATGAACTCGCACCAGCCGCGCTGACGATTGAAGTGCGCGTTCTCGGCGTGGTTGATGAAGCCCTTCACCTGCCCGGCCACCTGGTCCGTGGCCGTGTCCCAGGCGATCTGCCAGAGCTCCGGCGTGAAGATGGTCCGGTTGTTCAGCCAGGCCTGGTAGTCGGCCTCGGTCGGCTCGGAAAAGCCCCAGTGGTCGCGGAAGGCCTCGGTGTTGGCGTCCCAGATGGCGCGGTAGTGCTCGGGCAGGACCGGGCGCACCTCGACGCCGTCCGGCAGCGGGAAGTCCGGGAGGTTTTCCAGATCAGGCCGCACCATCAGGTAGCCCCAGCGCACCGCGCTGTAGCCGGCCTTCAGCAGCATGGCCTCGGTCCCCGGCGCGCGGTCGGAGGCGAAGGACTGGAAGAAGCGCGGCCCGTCGTCCGGGTGCGCGGCCGCGATCTCGCGCAGGCGGTTCTGGAACCATTGGAGCATCGCGCCGCCGAGGCCGCGCCGCCGCCAGGCCGGGTCGAGGAAGGCGAAGTGGTTATACAGCCGGGCGCCGCTGTCCTCGCGCCACGCTTCGACGCGCCCATAGGCCACCAGCTGGCCGTCCACCTCCGCCATAAGGATGTCGCGCGCCGGGTCGGTCTCCGGCAGGTGCGCGTAGGTGTTGCGGATCTCGTCCAGGGTGACGATGCGCTCGTTGCCGTCGGCGGCCTCGGCGGCGGCCAGCACCCGCGTCATCTGCGGGAAATCGGCCTCGCCCCGGAAACGGCGGAAGACCAGGCCCGCGATGGGCGGCGCGTCCGGCACCACGAGGGCATCGGTGACAATGGTCGGCGTAGCCATGGGATGATCTCTTTCTGGCCGCCGGGTCGCGCCCGGCGGGCCGCTCACACAATCGGTTTTTCGTACAGCAGCAGCCGATCCACGGCGCGGAAGCCGCACGCCTCATAGAGGGCGACCGCGGCCGGGTTATCGGACGCGGAGCAGACGATGGCGCGCGCCAGGCCCCGCGCCCACATGGCGCGCAACCCCGCCCGGACCACGGCCCGGCCCAGGCCGCGGCGCTGGAAGTCCGGGTGCGTGCCGACCGGCTCGAACAGGCCCACGCCATTGACCTCGTCCGGCCACCAGATGGCGAAGGCCGCGATCCGGCCGTCGGGCGCGGCCGCCACCAGGTCGCGCTCGCGCTCATAGACGGGCGAGCGCGCGAAGCGCCGGTAGCGCGCCAGGTAGGGCGCCCACTCCCAGGAGGACTGGAAGGCGCCATACGAGGCCCGCGCCCGAGCCTCAGCCTCGGCCTCGCCCGGCGCCACCGGCCGGACTTCAAACCCGTCCGGAAACGGCGCGTCCGCGCCAGGCTCAGTCAACGCCTGCTCCATGTAGTTCAACACGTATCCCCCGTGCGTGAAGCCGTGCCGTTCCAGCAGCGCGCGCCGCACCGCGTCGGTCTCGGAGATCCACATCGTCCGGAGGTTTTGCCCGCCGAGCGCCTTCACCTGAGCCGTGATCTGGGCCTCGGCCCAGGCGTGCATGGCCTCGGCCTCGGGCGCGCCGCGCAGTTCCGGGTGGACGAACAAGTCGAAGAAACGCTCCTCCGGCGTGAACAGCGCCCAGCCCAGCAGTTGGCCGTCCCGTTCCCAGAGCCTGATCCGGTCCGCGAACACGGCCTCGGCGTCGTGATAGTACAGCCACCAGCTGACGTCGCCGGTGTGGACGTAGTACGTGCCGTTATCCGCGCGCCGGCCCGCCACCAGCAGGTCCAGCATGGCGCGCCAGTCGCGGTCGCCGCCATAGGGGCGCGGCTCAGCTAGCATTTTCCGCTTCCCCGTCCTTGTTCCAGCCGACCCGCTTCGGGTCGGCCCGGCCGCCCAGCTCACGAGACGCGCTTTCGACGTTCAGGCGGTGATGGACCTCGTTTTCAGGTCGCTCAGGAAATCCGAGGCCCACAGCGCGCCGGTCGCGGCGTGGTAGAGCACGAACTGATCGGCCGCATGGCCGGGTGTATGGGCCAGGCGCAGCGTCGCGGCGCCGACCGTCAGCGTCATCACGGGCAAGGCTCACCAACTCGATCGGGTTGCCGGCCGGGTCAGGCAACCTGACCCGGCGTGAGCCGGCGTCCGCAAGACGTGTGCTCATGGGCGCGCCTCCGCCAGCGCCGCCCGGCCGTCCCCCCAGCGCAACTCCACCCCGGCCGGGATGAAGAAACTCAGCGTCACATGCCGGGTCTCCAGCGTCACACACCAGGCCGGCGCTGGCTCATCGAGCTTCAGTCTGATTTTGTCCAGGCATTGCCTCAGCAGGTCGCGTTCCGCCTCCGACAGCGCCTCAATTGATCGTATTTTGACGTCCATAGACCGCCTCCGAGTGGAGGTCCATCCATAAAAAACAGGCCGCGGGTGCTGCGCCTCAGCGCATACCCACGGCCCATTGCGAACAGGGACAAAAAAAGGCCGTGGGCATTGCGGTCGCTCGCGCCCACGGCCGGGAAGTCAGTGTGTCAACAAACTTCTACGGGCAACAGGCGCAATACGACAAGGACATTCCGGCGGGACCGGTCGGAATGCCGAGGCGTACATCGGGTTTCATCTGCATGTACACTGCGCCTTGCCCTTTCTTCAAGATGTTGCCAGTCTAGCATACCCCTTCCGGGGAAGTCAAGCACCAAGAGCGAGGTACAATCTCGACCGCAGGCTTATGGCACTTCCCCGGACCCATAACGTGCTGATGACCCAGGCCGCTCGCCATTGGGAGGCGGCTCTGTTGCTGGCGATCGTCGTCCTGGGCGGCTGCCTGCGCTTCTATCAGCTCGATCACTTGCCGCCCGGCCTGTATGCCGACGAGGCGTTTTATGCTCTGGACGCCCTGGACGTGCAGGCCGGCGCGCGCCCGATCTATTTCCCGGCCAACAACGGCCGGGAGCCGCTGTTCATCTACCTGCTGGCCGCCAGCGTGACGGCCTTCGGGCGGACGCCGCTGGCCGTTCGTTTCCCAGCCGCGGTCCTCGGCACGCTCGATATCGTAGCCGCCTACGCCCTGGGCCGGGCCCTGTTCGGGCGGCGGGTGGGCCTGATGGCGGCGGCGCTCACCGCCGGGAGCCTGTGGGCGCTGGCCCTCAGCCGCATCGGGCTGCGCGCCGCCACGCTGCCGCCGCTGGCGGCCCTGATGCTGGCCTGCGCCGCCCACGGCTGGCGCACGCGTCGGCGCTGGCTGATCGCCCTGGCCGGCGCGCTGTGCGGATTATGTTTTTACACCTATCTCGCCGCGCGCCTGATCCCGCTGCCCCTCATCGCTTTTGGCATTTTCTGGTATAGTGCTCGCGCTGTGCGCGGCGCGATGCGCGGCGAGAAGCCGGGGGGTCCTGCGGTTGGACTGGCGCGGGACTTGTCGGCTTTTATTGTGCCCGCCGCGCTGGTGGCCGCCCCGCTCGCCCTCTACGCCATAAGCGAACCGCAGATTTATCTCGGCCGGGTGGAGCAGGTGTCCATCTTCGGCGCGGGCCTCGCGCCAGGCGCGGCGACGCTCTTGAACAACCTGGGCGCTGTGGTTGGGATGTTCGTCTGGCACGGCGACCTGAACGCGCGCCACAACGTGCCGGGCCGCCCGGTGTTCGACCCGGTGCTGGGTGTCGCTTTCTACGCCGGCGTGGCGCTGGCGCTTCACCGTGTCTGGAAACGTCGCGACGGCGCGGCGGCTCTGGCGCTGCTGTGGACCGGCGCGCTGTTGATCCCGACCGTGTTCTCGCAAGACGCCCCGCACTTCTTGCGCGCGATCGGCGTCCTGCCGATGGTCTTTATGTTCCCGGCGCTGGCGCTGGAAGCTGTGTGGGGACGGGCGGCCGCCCGCTCACGCCCAGCCGGCTGGCTGGCCGCCGGGTTGATCGCGGCGCTGTTGGCCGCGCACGGGACGCGGACGGCGCTGGACTATTTCGGGCCTTATGCGCGCGACCCGAACACGGCGTTGTATTTCCAGTCGGCTGCGGCCGAGCTGGCGCGCCGGGCCAATGCTTACGTGGCCGGCGGCGGGCGGACGCTGTTCCTGGACCGCCGTCTGTGGGAGGCCTTCCCGGCGGTGCGTTTCTTGCTCCAGCCGAGTCCCGCGGTGCGCGTGTTTGCCGGCGATGAGGCGCCGGCCCCGGCCGACACCGCGGAGGCCGCCGTGTTCATCTGGCCGCACACCGGCCGCCCGGCCGAGGCCGTCGCCTGGCTGCCGGAGCCGGCCCGTGTAACGGCCGGGCCCGGCGCGCTGTATCGCAACGATCGGGAGGCGGAGGCTTACCCGTTGTGGGCGGCGTATTCGGCTGAGCCGCTCCGGCCCGCCGGCGAGCCGCTGGCCGAGTTTGAAGCCGGCGGCGGACGCCGGATCATTCTGCGCGCCGCCGACGTCTTGAACGTCGAGCCGGGCTGGCGCGTGGCGCTGACCTGGTCGGCTGATGGCCCGCTCGATGACGATCTGCACGTCTTCGTCCATCTGCGCGCTGAGGACGTCCTCCTGGACCAGGCCGACGGCCCGCTCGGCGGCGCGCTGTACCCGGTCCGCGCGTGGCGGCCGGGCGATTGGGTTTCTGAGACGGCGATGTTGGACCGGCCGGCGGACGCTGAGCCCGGCGGACTCCAGATCGTCGTGGGCCTGTACCGCTATCCATCGGGTGACCGGCTCCTGGTGAGCGGGACGGGGGCCGACGCGGTGAGGCTGAAAGCGCCTGGCCCGTGACCGGGCCGCGGCAAGGAGTGGAAACATGCGCACGTATCGCTGGCTGGCCGGCCTGACGGTATTCGCGTTGATCGCGGCTCTGGCGCCCCTGCATGTGATGGCGGCGCCGACCGCGCAGAGCGGCAACCTGATCACCAATGGCGGCTTTGAAACCTCCAGCGGCGCCGCCACAGCGACCGGCTGGTCGGCCTGGTGGCTGGAGACCGCCCGGCCCTCCGACGGCTCGTTCAACTACGCGTTCCGGCCGAGCTGGAACGTGGAACAGCGCAGCGCCGGCGCCGCGGCGGAGTTCATCCGCACCGGCAACAACTCGCAGCGCGTGATCAACAGCTGGGACCCGTGGTATGCGGGCGTCAAGCAGGTGGTGAGCGCGCCGGCCGGCGCGCGGGTGCGGCTCACGGCTCACGCGCGGGTGTGGACGGCGGCCAGCTTCTACCCGACGCCGTCCGACACGACCGTGGCCGTCAAGGTGCAGGTGGGCCTGGACCCGAACGGCTCAGACAACCAGTTCGCCAGCGGCGTGGCCTGGTCCGTCATCGTCACGCCGCACACCGGCTGGCAGGCCGTCTCGGTGGAGACCGTGGTCGGCTCGGGCGGCCGGGTGGGCGTGTTCCTGGCCGCCGATTACCGCGGCTTCTCGCGGCAGTTCATGTCCGCCTTCTTTGATGATGTGACCCTGGAGGTGATCTCGGTGGGCGGCACGCCGGTGCCCAGCGCCACGCCCACGCTCGGCCCGACGGCGACCGGGACGCTCCGGCCGACGAGCACGCCGTCGCCCACGCCGCCCGCCGCGCCGACGGGCGCGCCGGAGACCTACGTGGTGAAGCGCGGCGACACGCTCGGCTCGATCGCCCGGCGTTTCGGCCTCTCGCTCTCGGCCCTGATCGCGGCCAATAACATCCGCGACCCGAACCGGATTTTCGTCGGCCAGGTGCTGATCATTCGCGGGGGCGCCAGCCAGCCGACGGTCGTGACGCTGATCTACGTCGTCCAGCGCGGCGACAATCTCAGCCGCATCGCCCGGCGCTACAACACGACCGTGGCGCAACTGAAGGCCTGGAACAATCTCCCGGGTGATACGATCTTTGTGGGCCAGCGGCTCATCGTGGGCCCCTAGCCGACGCTGTCGGCCGCAGCCCGATTTCAGGAACGAGGTAGACGAACGACTATGACGAAAGCATTCCGACTTCTGCTGGCGGCCGTCCTGGCCGCGCTCATCTTCACCCCGCGCCAGGCGCCGGCGTCCGCCGCGCCTCTGCCGCAGACCGGCAACCTGCTCGCCAACGGCGGGTTTGAGTCGGCCGGCTCCGGTTCCGGCGCCGCCAACTGGTCGCCGTGGTGGACCGAGACGGCCAAACCTGCCGACGGCTCCTTCAACTATGCCTACAAGCCGCAGTGGAACCAGGAAAGCCTGAGCGCCGGGGCGGCCAGCGCCTTCGTCTTCGCCGGCAACAGCTCGCAGCGCATTGTCAACAACTGGGACCCGTGGTGGGCGGGCGTCAAGCAGGTGGCGAACGCCCCGGCCGGGGCCACGGTGCGTCTGACCGTATACGCGCGCGCCTGGGTGGCGACCGCCGGCTGGCCGACGCCGTCCGACACGTCGGCGCCGGTGCGCATCCAGGTCGGCCTGGACCCGAACGGCGGCGACAACCAGTTCGCGGGCGGCGTGGCCTGGTCCGGCGCCATCGCGCCTTACGATAGCTGGCAGGCGGTCAGCGTGCAGACCACCGTCGGCGCGGGCGGCAAGGTGGGCGTCTTCCTGTCCGCCGACTATCGCGGCACGTCGCGGCAGTGGCTGGCGGCCTTCTTCGACGAGGCTTCCCTGACCGTGGTCAGCACGGGCGCGGCGCCGACCAACCCGCCCGGCGGCGGCACGGGCCCGCAGCCCACGTCGCCCCCGGCCGCCCCGCCGCCGACCGCCGCGCCGTTCGTCATGCCCACCGCCGGCCCGGATGGCAACATCGTCTACGTCGTCCGGCCCGGCGATACCGGCTGGGGGATCGCGGCCAACGCCGGCCTGACGCTGGATCAGCTCAGCGCCCTGAACGGCGGCGTCAACCTGAATGTGTTGAGCGTGGGCCAGCGACTGGTGATCGGCCAGGGCGCCCCGTCTACGCCGCCCACCGAGACGCCGGCGCCGCAGCCGACCGCCGATCCGAACGCCGCGCCCACCTCGGCTCCGGGGGGTGAGGCGACGCCGACGACGGCCGTCGTGAACACGCCGGTCGCCGCCGTTGAGACCGGCCAACTCTGCGCCACGATCTACGAGGACGTGAACGGGAACGCGCTGCGCGAGGAAGACGAGGGGCCGGTAGCGGGCGGCAACCTGACGCTGATCGAGGCGTCCAGCGGCGCGCCGGTGCAGAGCCACATCACCCAGCCCGGCGAGACGCAGCACTGTTTCGAGAACATCGTGCCCGGCGTGTACACGCTGGCGGCGGCGCCGCCCACCGGCTACAACGCCACCACCAGCGCCAACGCCCGGCTGGAGGTGCAGGCCGGCGCCAGTGTGAACATTGAGTTCGGCGCACAGCAGGGCAGCGGCGGCGCGGTCGTCCCGGCCGGGGACGACCAGACCATGCGCACGGCGCTCTTCGGCGCGGCCGGCGTCATGCTCATCCTCCTGGCGGCCGGCATCGCGGGGTTCCTGGTGCTCCGACGGCGGTGAGTTCAGGCGGCAGCAGGCAGGTGGCAGTCGGCCGTTGGCGGGATCGCCTGTACCGCCGCCTGCCGCCTGCCTTCTGTTTTCTGCTCACGGCTCTCGCCGTCCTCCCGCTCTTCTCCGACCCCGGCTTCCTCCTCACCCGCGGCATCGGCGATTCGCCCAACCTGCTCTTCCGCGTCCAGCAATTGTTGACGGCGCTGGCCGCCGGCGAATTCCCGGCGCGCTGGATGCCGGACGCGGCGTACGGCTACGGGATGCCGTACTTCACCTACTATGCGTCGGCCTCCACCCATGTCGCCGCGCTGCTCAAGCTGTACGGCTTCTCGTTCGTCGCCGCCCTCAAGCTGACACAGGCCCTGGCGCTGCTGGCCGGCGCGGCCGGGATGTTCGGCTGGCTGCGGGCCCTGGGCGCGCCGCGCGCCGCCGCCGGCCTGGCCGCCGCCGCCTACACGTTCACGCCGTTCCACCTGGTCAACGTCTATATCCGCGGCGATTCGCTGGCGGAGCTAGGGGCGATGGGCCTGTTCCCGCTGGCGTTGTGGGCCGCCCAGCGCCTGGCCGCTCAGCCCGGCTTCGGGCGCGCTCTGGTCCTGGCGCTGGCCGCCGCCGCGCTTGTCTGCACGCACAATGTGTCGGCGCTGATCTTTCTGCCGTTTCTCGGGTTGCAGGTCATTGCCTGCTCATTCCAGGAGAACGCGAGGCATCGGATGATCGGCGTGCTGGCGCTGCTCTGGGGCCTGGCGCTCGCGGCGTTCTTCTGGCTGCCGGCGCTGGCCGAAGGCGGGGCCGTGCAATTGGGCGACCTCACCCAGGGTTACTTCTTTTACGGCAATCACTTCCGGGGCGCGGACCTGTTGCAGGCGGGTATGATATTTGATTACCAGAGCCAGCCCTTCAGCCTGGGCCTGATCCCGACGGCGCTGGCGGCGGCGGGCGCGCTGGCCCTGGCGTGGCGCGCCGGCCGGGAGCGGCGCTGGACGTGGACGCACGCTTTCCTGTTCATCGGCCTGGCCGTCTCGACCCTCATGGTCACGCCGCTCAGTCGGCCGGTGTGGGAGGCGCTGCCGTTGCTGCGTTACACGCAGTTCCCGTGGCGCTTTCTGGGCCTCCAGGCCCTGTTCGCGTCGGCGCTGGCCGCCGGCCTGTGGCGTTGGGAGGCCTCCGACACGCCGCCGTCCGCCGTCCGCCGTCCGCGGGCGGACTTTCTCGCCGCCGGGACCGGCGCGCTCCTGCTCGCCGCGGCCGGTCTCCTCGGCCTGCGCCCGGAGTTCATCCCGCTGACGGACGCCGACGTCACCGCCGGCCGTCTGAACCTGTACGAGTACGCCACCACCGCCATCGGCAACACGGTCAACTCCGAGTACCTGCCCCAGGCCGTGAGGCCACGGCCGTTCACGTCGGACGTCATGCTGGGCCGCGCGCCCCGCCTCAAGACCCTGAGCGGCGCGGCCGAGGGCGAGCGCCGGTGGAAGCGCGGCGCGCGCGAGCAATGGCGGATCACGGTGGCCGGCGACGCGCCGGCGACCGTGGCGGCGCCGACCTACTTCTGGCCGGGCTGGCGCGGCGAGGCGGACGGGGCGCCGCTCGCGGTCCGCGCCGCCGACGGCCTGGGCTGGCTGGCGTTTGACGTTCCGCCGGGCGCGCACACCGTGACGCTCTGGCTGGACCGCACGCCCCTCCGCGCGGCGGCCGAAGTCTTCAGCCTGCTGGCGCTCATCGTGCCGTCGGGGGTTGCGGCGTATCGCCGAGCGCATACGGGGGAGTTGGAACTTAAGATTCGGGCTTTTGGATATAGCCTTCGGTCTTTCGTCCTTCGTCCTTTGTCCTTTGTCCTGGGCCTCCTGGTCTTGGGCTTTGGGATTTTGCGCTTTCTCCCTGACGCGCCGCCCAGTCCTCTGCCCCTCAACATCGATTTCGATACGCTGGCCTACCCGCATCACGACCGCGTGCGCTTTGAAGGCGGATTTGCGCTCACGCGCCTGGCCTACAGCGTCGAGACGGCGGCGCGGGGCGAGGCGGTGACGGTCCAGACGGAGTGGGACCTGGCGCGCAGCGTCTCGGCGCATTTCCGGCTGCGGTTGCCGCCGCCCTCGTCCGCCCAGCCGCCCGTGGCTGTCACACTGCCCCTCGCCCCGGACCCGGACGGAAAAGCCCGGGCCCATTTCACGGCGACGTTGCCGGCCGATCTCGCGCCCGGCCTGTATTTCTGGTCCGTCGAATTGTCCGACCAGGGCGCGGTCTACCCGGCCGTCACCGCGACCGGCCGCCCGCGCGGGCTGGTGTACCTGGCGCCGCTGGTCGTGGACGACGCCGGCGTGAGCGAGGCCTCGGTGGAGCCGCCGCTGGCGGATTGGGGCGGCCTGGTGCGCGTGGTGACGGCGGCCGCCGGGCTGGAGGCCGGCGATACCTTGCTGGCGCGTGTGGAATGGCAGGCGCTGGCCGACCTGCCGAAGAATTATCAGGTCGCCCTGCGGCTGTTGGACTCCGCCGGCGAGGAATGGGCGCGCGGCGGCGACGTTCAGACCGTCGCCGGCTACTACCCGACTGCGCTGTGGCGGCCGGGCGAGGTCGTCGTGGACGCCTATCGGTTCGCGCTGGCCGGGCCGGGCGAGCCGCCCGGCGCGTACACGCTCGCGCTGTCGCTCTACGATGTCGAGACGCTCCAGCCGCTGGGCGAGGCGCGCGTGCCGGTGGCGCTGAACCGTCGCCACCCGCGCGACGGCCGCGCCGCGCAGTTTACGCTCAACGATCAAATCGGGATCGAGGCTGTGGATATACCGGCTGAGGCGGCGCAGGGGGAGACGCTGACCGTCGTCGTGCGCTGGCTGACGGAGGCCGCGCCCGCGCAGAATTACCGCGCGCGGTGGACGCTCTCGCCGGGAGACGCCCCGCCGGGAGACGCCCCGCCGGGAGACGCCCCGGCGGGGCGTCTCTACGAGATAATTGCGGATCTGGCGCCCGGTTCGCCGCCGCGGACGTGGTTCGCCGATGCCTGGCTCATTGGGCGCGCGCGCCTGCCTCTGCCCGATGACCTGCCGCCAGGACGCTACGCGCTTGGGCTCCAGCTCGAAGACGAGACCGGCCAGGCCGTTGGGCCGGAGGTGGAGGTCGGCGCGACGAGGGTGACCGGGCGCGAGCGCGCCTTCGCCGCGCCGCCGCTCCAGACCAGGGTCGGCGCGATCTTCGACGATCAGCTCACGCTGTGGGGGTATGACGTCGAACGGGTCGGCTCAGAATTGCGCCTGACGCTGGCCTGGGGCGCGCTGGCCAAGCCGCGCGGCGACTACAAGTACTTCGTCCACGTCTTCAACCCCGCCGACGAGGTCATCGTGGCCCAGGCCGACGCCGCGCCGCGCGCCTTTACCTATCCCACCACGCTCTGGGTCGCGGGCGAGGTCGTGACGGACACGGTCATGCTCGATCTGTCGGCCGCGCCGCCGGGCGACTATCGCGTGGCGGTCGGCTGGTATGACCCCGCGGCGCCGGACCTGGCGCGGCTGCCGGCCTTCGACGCGCAGGGCCGGCGACTGGGGGGGGATCGGGTCATCCTGCCGCTGGAGCTGCGGCCGGGCGAGTAGGGGACGGGTCGCGGGCGCAGCCCGCTCTTACGACTCGTTGGAGCGCGTCGCCGATGCGTTGCGTCGGCTTCCTGCGCGCGCGATGATCGCGGCGGGAAGCCACTCTTACGGTTGGAGCTGTGGGCTGTTCCCCGGCCCCAGGTCGAGCACCAGTTCCCCGGTCTGGGCCGAGTAGATCTGCACGTTGCCGTCCGGGCTTTGCAGGCCGGGATAGCGGACGGCCGCGAACCAGTTCCCGGTGCGGTCGTAGCTCGGCGCGCTGAACGCGCCCGGCACGATCAGGCGCTCGGTCCCGTCCAGCCCCAGGATCGAAAGCTGCGGCCCGCCGACGATGTCCCCGGAGAAATCCTTGCAATTGCGCACGTAGCCGGCGGCCAGGATCGCGTCGCTGGCCGGGCTCCAGGCGAGGTCGTAGGCGCTCAGGAAGACCTCGTTCTGCGGGTCGGCCAGCGCCGCCAGCGACGGGCTGACGAGCTCGCTCAGGTTATTGCCGTTGGCGTCCCCGATGTAATGAGCGCCGGGCGCGCCGCAGGCGTTGTAGTGGTAGGACGTCGAGAAGGCCAGCTTCCGGCCGTCCGGCGCGAAACGCAGGTTCATGGGCAGGCGCACGCCGGCCAGCTCCGGCGAGCCGGGCAGAGGCGTGAGCGCGCCGCTGCCGTCCAGGGCCAGGCGCTTGAGGGTGAAGAAGGTATTGCCGGACGCGCCCAGGTTGGCGCGCGCGTTCTCGGCCACGATCACGGCGCTTCCGTCCGGCGTGAAGGCCGCCTGCCCCCAGGCCCAGTCGATCTGAAAAGTCAGTTGAGCGGGCGCGGGCGCGTCGATGGGCGTGAGCCACAGGTTGCCGTCGCGCTCGAACACCAGGCGGGTGCTGTCCGGAGACCAGGCCGGGCCGAGGCCGGGGCCGAGGTCCACGGGCGTCCCCGCGCCGACGGCGTAGACGACGAACAGGCGCGGCTCGCCGGACGCCAGCGAGACAAACGCGATGAACTCGCCGGACGGGGACCAGGTCAGGCTCAGCACCTGGTCGTCGACGCCGGCCAGCGTGTACTGCGTGGTGCCGCCGGCCCGGCCGCCGGTGACGTCCGTGACCAGCAGTTGCCGGTCGCGCACGTAGGCGATGAACTGGGCCGCCGCTGGGGTCGGCGGCGTCTCCGACGGAGGCGGCGTGGCCGAGGGTTCGACGGGCGCCGGCGAGGTCGGCGACCTCATCGCCGTCGGCGTGGCCGGGGCCGGCGACAGGGTCGGCACCAGCGTGGGCAGGGCCGGCGCCGCCAGGTCGCAGGCGGCCAGCGCCAGGGAGAGCAGGATGAGCCAGCGGGGGGAAGGTTTCATACCACGGTCCCTCGGATGACCCCGGTCGGGGGAGTGCGCTCGATTATAGGGCGGCGGCTGGCCTACGCCATCGGTCTTTTGGACGAGGCCAGGTGGTAGAATAACGGCGGACTTCAGTTTGGGGCAGGCACCTTGTCCTATAAAACCATCGGCCGCTACACCGTCGAACACGAGCTTGGGCGTGGAGGCATGGCGGTCGTCTTCCTGGCGCGCGACCCGGTGATGAAGCGGCAGGTGGCGATCAAGCTGCTGCCGCGCCAGTTGACGTTTGAAGAGCAGTTCCGCACGCGTTTCCAGCGCGAGGCGGAGCTGATCGCCTCCCTCGAGCACCACGCCATCGTCCCGATCTACGACTTTGGCGACGAGCAGGAGCAGCCGTTCCTGGTGATGCGTTACATGGCCGGCGGGACGCTGCACGAGCGCCTGGCGCGCGGGCCGCTGCCGGTCGGCGAGGTGGTGCGCATTCTGGAGCGCGTGGCCGAGGGGCTGGAGGAGGCCCACGCCCGGCACATCATCCACCGCGACATCAAGCCCGGCAACATCCTGTTCGACGCGCGCGGTTTCTCCTATCTCTCCGATTTCGGCATCGCCAAGGTCTCCGAGTCGTCCGCCTTCACCGGCACGGGCGTCATCGGCACGCCCGAATACATGAGCCCGGAGCAGGCGCGCGGCCTCAAAGTGGACGCGCGCGCGGACGTGTACTCGCTGGCGGTGGTGGTGTTCGAGGCGTTGTCCGGGCAGTTGCCGTACAAGGCCGACACGCCCATGGGCGTGGCCGTGGCCCACATCACCGAGCCGGTGCCCAGCATCCTGCGCTTCAAGCCCGATCTGCCCGACGCCTACGACCGCGTCCTGACGCGCGCGATGGCCAAGGACCCGGCCGAGCGTTACGCCAGCCCGACCGAACTGGTGGCCGCCCTGCGCGAACTGAGCGGCGCCGCGCCCGGCAGCGTCCCTCCGGCGCATCAGCGCGCGGCCGCCTCGGCCGCGCCCGTCAGGCCCGCCGCGCGCCCGGCGCTGGCCCAGGCGGCGCTGCTCCAGACCGCGCCGCGCACCATCACGGTCGAGACCGTTCAATGGGTCAAGCGCCTGCTGGTCCTGCGTGGGCACACCGGCCTGGTGTGGAGCGTGGCCTTCAACCCGCGCGGCGACCTGCTGGCCTCGGCCGGCAACGACCAGACGGCGCAGATCTGGGTCACCAGCCTGGGCCTGCACATGCACACCCTCACCGGCCACACGGATGTGGTCTGGTGCGTGGCCTTCAGCCCGGATGGCAGGCTGCTGGCGACCGGCGGCCGGGATGCGGCGCTGCAACTGTGGGAGGTCGGCGCCGGCCAGCCGGTCCGCCGCATCGCGCTGGCGCAGGGCGTCACCAGCGTGGCCTTCAGCCCGGATGGTCGGACGGTGGCCTGCGGCACGACCGATGCCGCCGTCACTTTGTGGGATGTGGAGACCGGGCAACGCCGCCGGTCGATCCGAGGACACAACAAGCGCATCAGCAGCGTGGCGTTCAGCCCGGACGGGGCGACGCTGGCCACGGCCAGCCTGGACGGCATGGTGCGCCTGTGGAACGCCGCCGGTCTGACGGGCTCCCTGCCGCCGCTCCTGGAGGGCAAACTGGGCTATGCGTGGAGCGTGGCCTTCAGCCCGGACGGGAAGCAGGTGGCGTGCGCCGCCGACAAGGTCGTGCGCCTGTGGGATACGGCCACCGGCAAGGTCGAGAAGACGCTGGAGGGCCACACCGGCACCGTGAATTGTGTGGCCTTCGGCCCGGATGGCCTGGTGCTGGCCAGCGGCACGGCCGACAAGCACATCCATCTCTGGGATGTGCGCGAGGGGCGCCCGTTGCGGACCCTGGACGGGCACGGCGCCGATATCAACAGCCTGGCCTTCAGCGCCGACGGACATCGCCTGGCCTCCGCCAGCGCCGACGCCACCGTCGCTCTCTGGGGGTTCGATTAACCCGTAAGCCGGGGTTTTAACCCCGGCTGCGAACCCCGGCTTCCGTACAGGCCGGTCTCGGACCGGCCCCTATCCCAACGTAAAACTCTCGCCCGGCTTGAGCACACGGACCTTAGAGCCGGCCTCGGCCTCCACGCGTCCGGCCCAGGCGGCGGCGTCCTGGGCGATCAGGTCCCAGGTGTTGTAGTGCACAGGGACGACGTGCCTGGCCTGGAGCAGCCGGGCCGCCCGCAGCGCGTCGTCCGGGCCCATGGTGTAGTTGTCGCCGATGGGCAGCACGGCCAGGTCCAGCCCCTCCTCGCCGATCAGGCGCATGTCGCCGAACAGGCCGGTGTCGCAGGCCAGGTAGACCTTCCGGCCCTCGGCGGTGAGCAGGAAGCCGCACGGGTTGCCGCCGTAGGAGCCGTCCGGCAGGCCGGAGCCGTGCAGGGCCAGCGTCAGCTTGAGATAACCGAACGGGTAGTGGAACCCCCCACCCAGGTGTTGGGCGTGGGTGTTCGCTACGCCCTGCGTGTTGAACCAGTTGCTGATTTCAAAGTTGGCGATCACAGTCGCGCCGGTGCGTCTGGCGATGGCGACCGCATCGCCGACATGGTCGCCGTGGCCGTGCGAGATCAGGATGTAGTCGGCCTCGGCCTGCTCGGCGGTGATCGCCGCCGCCGGGTTGCCGGTGAAGAACGGGTCCACCAGCAGTTTGGCGCCGCCCACGTCCAGACGCATGGCGGCATGTCCGTACCAGGTGAGCGTGATGGTCATGGGGCCTCCTGTGAAAATGACCTCACCCCCACCCCCGCCTCCCCCTCTCCACGACCTGGATTTTGGAAGGGAGGAGGGGTGGCCGGCCGGGCCGGGGAGGGAGGAGGTGGATTACCGCAACCCGCGCACGTTCCAGCAATGCACGTCGCCGCCGATGCCCTTGAGGTGCATCAGCGGCATCTCGTCGGCGACGACCGCCTCGCGGACCAGGTCATAGGTCGCCTGGCTGATGAGGATCTGGTCCGCCTCGGCCGCGCCGCACAGGCGGGCGGCCAGGTTGACGTCGTGGCCGATGACCGTGTACTCTAGGCGCTTGAGCGACCCGAAGTTGCCGGCCATGACCTCGCCCGTGCTCACGCCGATCCCGATCGGCGGCAGCGGCAGGCGGCTCTGCCAGCGCTCCATCACCTGGTGGTGGGCGCGCATCATGTCCACCGCCAGCCGCACGGCGCGCAGGGCGTGGTCGGCCTGGCGTTCCGGGGCGTTGAAGAAGCACATCACACAGTCGCCGATGTACTTGTCCAGCGTGCCCTCGTGCTTGAGCACCAGTTCGGTCAGGGCGGAGAGGTGGTCGTTGAGCACGGCCTGGAGCACGTCCGGGTCCAGGCGCTCGGACATGTGGGTGAAGCCGCGGATGTCGGAGAAGAGGGTCGTGATGGGCAGGCGCTCGCCGCTCAGGATATCGCGGTCGCCGATGGTCAGCAGGCGCTCCATCACCTGCGGCCCGACGCACTGGCCGAAGGCGCCGCGCAGGCGCTGGGTCTGCAAACTCTCGAAGATGGCGGTGTCGATCTGGCTGGCGATGGCGGTGAGCAGCTGCACGTCCGAGCGCGTGAAGGCCGGCCGGCCGATGCGGTTGACGACGCCCAGCACGCCGATCAGCTTGTCGCGCAGGATCAGCGGCACGGCCAGCAGGGCGCGCACCGCGCCCTCCGCCCGCTCGCGCTTGATCATCCGCGACGAGGTGATGGCCTCCACGGCCGCCGCGCGGATGACGTGGGCGGTGTCGTGGGTGGCGACGAAGTCGTGGTCGGTGGCGGCGCGCAGTTCCAGCTCGCGGCCCGAACGGTCGTAGAGCATGATGAAGCCGGTCTCGGCCTCGATGGTGCGGCAGATCTCGGCCAGCACCGCGTCCATCATCGCCTCCAGGTCCTGCTGGCGGTCGCGGATGCGGTCGATGTGGAAGACGGTCTCCAGCGCCTGTTTCTGCCGCTGCAATTCCCGCAGGGTATGGGCGTGCTGCAGCGCCGAGTCGATCTGGCTGATGGCGCCGGTCACCAGTTCGCGTTCCGGCCCGTCGAAGGGCCGCTCGGCGTTGAGGAGCAGGAGCACGCCGAAGGTCTCCTGGCCCACCCGCAGCGGCGTGGTCAGGCAGTAGGTCAGGTGCCGGCCCTGCAGGTCCAGATCGGCGCGCGTCAGGGTGGCCGTGGGCTGGGCCATGGCCCGCACGGCCAGCTCGCGCAGGGCCGCGGCGGAGGCCGCGTCGTAGAGCTTGGCGCGGTCCAGCACGGTCCGCAGCTGGAGCTCGCCGCCGCCCTCGGGCGCGTCGTCGTCGCGCACCCAGAGCAGGCCCAGTTCGGCCTCCACGGCCTCGGTCAGCGTGCTCATAACCGACGACATCATGGCGCGCTCGTCCTCGGCCGAGTCGCGGATGCGGTCGATCTCCAGGATCAGGTTGAGCGCGCGCTCTTTCCACTTGAGCTGCTCTTGCACGGCGCTGAGGTTGGTCATGGCACCTCCACAGGACGGAAGCCGGACCGGGCTTTCGTCTTTTGTCCTTCGACCGGCGTCACGCAATGACGCCCAGCTCGCGGCCCACGGCCGCAAAGGCCTCCAGGCCCTGATCCAGATCGGCGCGTTCATGCGCGGCCGAGATCATGACGCGGATGCGGGCCTTGCCGCGCGGCACGGTCGGGAACCCGATGGCCATGGCGAACACGCCGCGCTCGAAGAGCTGGCGGCTGAACTGCTGCGCCAGCGGCGCCTCGCCCAGCATCACGGGCGTGATCGGCGTCTCGCTCGCGCCCAGGTCGAAGCCGAGGCGCCGCATCTCGCCCTGGAAGTAGCGGGCGTTGTCCCACAGCCGGTCCACCAGTTCGGTCGAGCTTTCCAGCAGGTCGAGCGCGGCCAGGCAGGCGGCCACGTCCGGGACCGTCATGGCGCTGGAGAAGAGGAACGGGCGGGCGCGCTGGCGCAGCCACTCGATGATCAGCGGCTGGCCGGCCACCACGCCGCCCACCACGCCGAACGCCTTGGAGAGCGTGCCGACTTCGATGTCCACCCGGCCGTGCAGGCCGAAGTGATCGACGATGCCGCGCCCGCCCCGGCCGAGCACGCCCTCGCCGTGCGCGTCGTCCACCATCAGCGGGATGCCCGCCGCCGCGGCCACGGCGTACAGGTCCGGCAGCGGCGCGATGTCGCCGTCCATGCTGAACACGCCGTCGGTGATGATCAGGGCGCGGCGCCGGCCGCCGGCGGCCTGCTCGGCGGCGATGACCTCGCGCAGATGGGCGACGGAGTTGTGCTCGTACGCCACGATCTTCGCGCCGGACAGGCGGCAGCCGTCGATGATGCTGGCGTGGTTGAGCCGGTCGGAGAAGATCACGTCGTCCTTGCCGACCAGGGCCGGGATGACGGCCAGGTTGGCGTTGAAGCCGGACTGGAACGACAGGGCGGCCCCGACGCCCTTGAAGGCGGCCAGCCGCCGCTCCAGTTCGACGTGCAGGCTCAGGGTGCCGGCGATCGAGCGCACGGCGGCCGGGCCGAGGCCGTACTGCGCCATCGCCGCGCGCGCGGCCTCCACCAGGCGCGGATGGTTGGCCAGCCCGAGGTAATTGTTCGAGCAGAAGTTGAGCACGCGCCGGCCGTCCACCACCAGCCAGGCCCCCTGCGGCGAGCCGATGGTGCGGATGGTGTTGTACAGGCCCTGCTCTTTGAGCGCGTTAAGTTCGGCGGTGATCCAATCGAGTGCGGCCATCTTTCACTCCTCGAATATTTTATAGCAGTCGGCGCGGATTATCGGCGGCGCGGCCTCTCCGGCACAAACACTCCCATCACCAGCACGGCGATGGGCAGGACCGTCACCAGGCCCAGCGTCGGCTCCAGCCCGGCCCGGTCGGCCAGTTGGCCGAGGGCGGCCACGCCGACGCCCATCGCGCCGTACGCGGTGCCCAGCGTCAGGCCGCTGGCCAGGCCGACGTGGTCGGGCAGGGCGTCCTGCACCATGATCACCGAGAGCGTCCACGGCACCGAGAGCGCGGCCCCGGCCACGGCCAGCGCCGCCAGTTGAACCAGGTCCGACGACCGCAGGAAGACCGCCAGCGCCCCGAACGCCGCCGCCATGCTGGCCGCGATGACCAGACGTCGGCCCAGGCGCTCCGCCAGCGGGCCGCTGAACAGCGTGCCGACGGTGCCGGCGATGGAGAGCGTCGTCAGCAGGCGCGCGATCTCGGGCTTTCCCAGGCCGCCCGGCCGGCTGAAGTAGAGGGGGATGAAGGTCTGCAGGCCGCCGGTCACCGTCAGGCGGACGGCGATGAAGGCCAGCAGGTACAGCACGACGAGCACGGTCCGGCGCGACGGGCGGCGCAGCAGCGCCCGCCGGTTCGCCGGGCGGGGGACGGTCAGCCGGCCGGCCCCGCGCAGGGCGCCGCGCCGCGCCCACAGCCCGACGCCGCCGAGCAGCACCGGCAACAGCATCCAGGCGACGCCCGCGCGCCCCCACTGCTCGAGCAGCAGGGCGGCGGCCAGCGGCCCCAGCGCAAAACCCAGATTCCCGGCGAAGAAGAAGAACGACGAGCCCGTGGCCGGCCGGTCGCCGCTCACCGCGCGCACGGCCGAGAGCGCCTCCGGGTGAAAGGCCGCCGACCCCAGGCCGCTGAGGATGACGGCGGCCACGACCCAGCCGTAAGCCGGCAGGTGGAGCACGGTCGCCATGGCCAGCCCGCACAGGAGCAGGCCGGCCGGCACCAGCCAGCGCGCCCGGCGGAAGTCGCCGGCCAGGCCGAACAGGGGCTGGGCGATGGCG
>DAOUAB010000262.1:0-4303 GCA_034434015.1 Anaerolineales bacterium | reverse complement strand
CCGACAAGGCCCGGCGCGAAGGCCTGCTGGCGCTGGAAGACGACAGCAAGAAGCTGCACGACCCGTTCCTGCGGCGCGGCGTCATGCTGGTCGTGGACGGCGTCGATCCGGCCCAGGTGCGCGCGATCCTGGAAATTGACGTCCAGCACATGCAGGAGCGTCACGCGCAGGGCATCGGCCTGCTCAACGCGATGGGCGGTTTCGCGCCGACGATGGGCATCATCGGCACGGTCATGGGCCTGATCACGGTGCTCAAGAACCTGGACGATCCGGGCAGCCTGGGCAAATCGATCGCCGGCGCGTTCCTGGCCACTCTGTGGGGCATCCTGACGGCGAACATTATCTGGCTGCCCCTGGCCGGCAAGCTTCAGCACAACAGCCATGAAGAGGCGGCTTACAAGCACATGCTGATCGAGGGCATCCTGGCTTTGCAGGCCGGCGAAAACCCGCGCGTCCTCAAAGAGAAACTCATCGGCTTCCTGCCGCCCAAGGCGCGCGGCGCGGCCGAGGCCAAGGGCGGCGCCAAGGCCGCTGGCAAGCCGGCCGGCCAGCCGGCGGGAGCGGAAGCATGAGCCACGGCGGCGGCGGCGGCGACCGCTGGCTGGTCAGCTATGCTGACTTCATCACCCTGCTGATGGTGTTGTTCGTCGTGCTGTACTCCATGGGCCAGACCGACGTGCAGCGCTACAAGGCCCTGGCTGAGAGCCTGCACCGCGCCTTCGGCGGGACTACGCTCATCGTGGACCCGGGCATCACGTCGGCGGGCGCGGGCAAAGGCGAGAGCCAGCCGGCGCCGGTGGAGGTGGAGGGCTTCCCGGAGCGGACGACCGATGCGCTCGATGTGGCCTCGGACCTGAGCCGGCTGCTGGCCGACAACGGCCTGGCCAACGGCGTCAGCGTGCAGAACAATATCGAAGGCATGCTCCTGTCCCTGGCCGAAAACCTGCTGTTCGCCCCCGGCCAGGCGGAGCTGCTGCCCGAGGCTTACCCCATCCTGGATCAGATCGCCGTCATGCTGGCCAAGATCGACAACGATGTGCGCGTGACCGCCTACACCGACGACACGCCGCCGGCCGACCCGCGCTACCCGACCAACTGGGAGTTGTCGGCCGCCCGCAGCGCCGCCATCGTCCGTTACCTGGTGGAGCGCGGCCTGGCGCCCGAGCGGCTCTCGGCCAGCGGCCGCGGCGAATACCAGCCGATCTTCCCCAACGATACGCCCGAGCATCGGGCCTATAACCGCCGGGCCGAGATCGCCGTCGTCTATGTCGTCGAACAGCAAAACTTCGTGGTCGACGCCAACAGCCTGATTTTTGAGGTGAACTCGGCGCCGATCACGGGAGGCGAGACGCTGCCATGAACCGCATCCTGCCGATACTCAGGCGCGTGGGCCAGGTCGCGCAGGGCGTCGCCCTGACGTCGATCTTTTTGATGAACAGTCTGATGGGCTACATCATGTTCGCGCCGGATGATCTGCCCAAGCCCTTCTACCTCTCCTACGCCGGGGACCCGCTGACGGCGCCTGTGGCGACGAGCGCCAGCGCCTCCAGCCACGCCGGCGAGGCCGTGGCGCATGCCGCGGAAGATGGGCCGCAGGTCGTTCTGGTCTACGAGCCCGGCCAGGGCGTCATGGTGGAGACCGGGACAAAGATCGTCAACCTGGCCGACCCGGGGGGCCGGCGCTATCTGAAAGCCAGCATCACCATCGAAGTGGCGCCGCCGGTCAGCGCGGCCAGCAGCGCGGAGACGGCCTCGAGCGGCGGCCATGGTTCTAGCGAGACCGCCGAGGACCCGGCGATGACTGCCTTCAATGAGGAAATGGCCAAGCGCATGCCGATCATCAACGACATCATCACGACGTTGCTGTCCGGCAAGACGTTTGAGTCGATCTACACCGTCGAGGGCAAGGAGAGTCTGCGCCAGGAGATCCTGACGCAGCTTAACGAGCGCCTGCCCGATCTGCAGGTCATCGCCGTCTACTTCACGGAGTTTGTCGTCCAGTAGGGCGACGGAGCGGCCATGCTCACGCAGGCGGAAATTGACGCCCTGTTGGCGGGCTCGCTGGAGGCGGAACAACCGCATAGCGAGCAGGGGGTCAACCTGGCAGCCCTGATGACCCCGGCCGGCAGCCCGGCTCCGGATAAGACCTCCGGCAAGCAGGTGCGGCCCTACAACTTCTGGTCGCCGGAGCGCTTCTCCAAGGAGCAGATGCGCGCCATTGAGCTGGTCCACGAGAACCTGGCCGAGCGTCTGACCACGTCGCTGCCGCCCTACCTGCGCACCGAGTTCCGGCCGCGCCTGGTCCACATCGAGCAGGGCCGGTCGGATGATTTTCTGAAGGACCTGCCGCCGGGCACGCTCTTCCACGTTATGGCCCTGGAGCCGCTGCCGGGCCGTATGGTGCTGGTGATCAGCCCGGATGTGATGTGGGTCATCCTGGAACGCCTGCTGGGCGGCGCCGGCCCCGGCGACCACAAGGCCCGGCCGCTGACCGACATCGGCCAGTCGCTGATCAAGGGCACGGTCGAGTACATGCTCAACGACTTCAAGGGGGCGTGGAGCAAGGTGGTGGCGCTGGAACCGCAGCTCGAGGATAGCACCGTCAATCATCATTGGGTGCAGATGATGCTGGGCAACGCGCGCGTGGTGCTCATCACCTTCGAGATCACGCTCCAGGGGACGACCGGCACCATGAACCTGTACGTCCCGTTCTCGATGCTCAAGCCCGTCGCCAACGTCCTCAACCCGCATGTCTGGATTTCGGGGCGGGATGGGAAGGGGCCGGACGAGGCCCTGCGCCAGAAGACGCTGAACGGCCTGCGCCAGTTGCCGGTGCAGTTGCGCGTGGTGCTCGGCGACGCCGAGCTGACCATGAGCGAATTGATTGGGCTGCGGCCGGGCGACGTGATCCGCCTGGACACCACCCTCCGCCAGAAGTTGACGGTGCGGGTCGGCGATCGCGCGCGGTTTCGCGGTCACGTGGGCACCGTCGGCAACCGGCTGGCTGTCCAGATCGCCGAGCCCATTGTCGCCGCCGCCGACTAACTCTGTTGCTCTAAGGAAAGCGTATGACTGACCAGTCGATGTCTTCCGTCGCTTCGCCGGTGCAGGAGATGGACGCCCCGAACGTCACCGTGCGCTCGGCGCGCTTTGAGCCGCTGGCGCCGCTGCCCACCGCGGCCGCCGCCGAGCCGGCCAGCATCGACCTGCTCATGGATGTGCCGCTGCGCGTCACGGTGGAGCTGGGCCGGACGCGCATGTCGGTGCGCCAGGTTCTGGAGCTGCAGACGGGTTCCGTGGTGGAACTGGACCGCATGGCGGGCGAGCCCGTGGACGTGATGGTCAACGATCGCCTGATGGCGCGGGGCGAAGTGGTGGTGGTGGACGACAAGTTCGGTATCCGGATCACCGAGATCGTCGTCGGCGGCCGGCGGGGGATGGAAGTATGAAACGGCCCCTGGCTCCGCCTGAACTGGACCGCGTGCTGGCTGGGCTGCGCCGGGCCGGCCGCGACCGGCGGCGGCTCTTCCTGGCTCTGGCCGGACTGGGCCTGGTCCTGTACCTGGCCTGGGAGGCGTTGTCCGGCGCCCGCCCGGCGCCCGGGGTCGCGGCTGCGCCCGACCCGCTGGCCAGCGGCGGCCTGTTGGTGGACGTGATCCTGAAACTTGGCCTGGTCATCGCCCTGGTTTACGGCAGTCTGTACGCGCTGCGGCGCTGGCCGGGCGGGGCGCTCGGCGCGCGGCCGGCGCGCCGGCTGGCCGTGCTCGAGACCAGCCGGCTCTCGCCCCGCCAGGCCGTCCACCTGCTGCGGGTCGGCGAGCGCACCCTGCTCGTCGGCGCCACCGATCAGGCCGTGACCCTGCTGGCCGAGATCGAGCCCGAGCCTCTGCCGGCGATTGAGCCGCAGCCGGCCTCCGCGCCCTTCGTCGACGTGTTGCGCGCCGTGGCCCAGCCCAACGGCCGGGCGCACGCCGCAAACTGAACGGCCATGCCAACGCCCAAAACCCGCCGCCTTCCTCTTATCGCGCTGGCTGTGGCCGGACTGCTCCTGGCCGGCTGTGCGGGGACGCCGGAGCTGACCGCCCCCGGCGTGACGCTGTCGGTGGACCCGGCCGGCGGACCCGAACAGGTCAGCACCGGCGTGCAGTTGCTGGTCCTCCTCACCGTCCTGACGCTGGCCCCGGCGATCCTGATGCTGGCGACGTCGTTCACGCGTATCGTCATCGTGCTGTCGTTGCTGCGCAACGCCCTCGGCACGCCGACGGTGCCCCCAAACCAGGTCGTCGTCGGTCTGTCGCTCTTG
>DAOUAB010000261.1:0-3344 GCA_034434015.1 Anaerolineales bacterium | reverse complement strand
CCCTGGCGCAGGGCGCGGCCAGCTTCCACGGCGGGACCGCGGTCACCGCCCTCGAGGTGGACGGCGGCCGGGTGCGCGCCGTCGTCACCGATCAGGGCCGGATCGCGACCGAGGCCGTGCTGGTCTGCGCCGGCATCTGGGGCCCGCGCGTCGGCCGCCTGGCCGGTGTCACCGTGCCGCTCATGCCCATGGAGCACCAGTACGTCAAAATCGGGCCGATCCCGGAGCTGGCGGCGTTCGGCCGTGAAGTGGCCATGCCCATCGTGCGCGTGCACGACCATCTGATGTACTGCCGCATGCACGGCGACCTGTTCGGCATCGGCAACTACAACCACGTCCCGCTGCCGGTCGAGCCGGCCGCGCTGCGCGCACGCAGCGCCGCCGACGCCGAGCCGTCCAGGAATCCGTTTACACCCGAACACTTCGCCGGACCGTTCGAGCGCCTGGCCGAGGTCTTTCCGATGGTGCGCGGCCGGCCGGTGGTGGACGCCTTCAACGGCATGTTTTCGTTCACGCCGGACGGCATGCCGCTCCTCGGCCCGCACCCGGACGTGGACGGGCTGTGGCTGGCCGAGGCGGTCTGGATCACGCATGGCGGCGGCGTCGGGCGCGCGATCGCAGAGTGGATGACGTACGGCGTCGCCGGCCTGGACATGCGCGAAGCCGACATCAGCCGCTTCCATCGCCACGCCCTGACGCCCGGCTATATCCGCGCGCGGGGGGCTGAATCTTACAAGAACACGCACCTCATCATCCATCCGTCCGAGCCGATGGCGCGCCCGCGGGACCTGCGCCGCACGCCGTTCTACGAGCGCTACGCCGCCCAGCAGGCGGTCTTCATCGAGTTGGGGGGCTTCGAGCGCGCGGCCTGGTGCGACGCGAATGCCGGGATCGAAGAGCCGGATGTGCCGGCGCGGACCGGCTGGGCGGCGCAATACTGGTCGCCGGTGCAGGCCGCCGAGCACTTGCGCACTCGCGCGGCGGCAGCCCTGTTCGATATGAGCCCCTTCACCAAGCTGGACGTCGTCGGGCCGGACGCGCTGGCGCTGGTCCAGTGGGTCTTCACCAACCAGATGGACGTGCCGGTCGGCCAGGTCGTCTACACCCTGATGCTGGACTTTCACGGCGGCATGCGCTCGGACATGACCGTGGTGCGGCTGGCCGCTGACCGCTTCCGCGTGCTGAGCGGGGCGGGCGCCGGCCCGCGCGACCTGGCCTGGCTGCGGCGGCAGGCGCGCGCGCGCGGCTGCGATGTGCGGATCGAGGAGGTGACTTCAGCCTACGGCGCGCTGGGCCTGTGGGGGCCGAAGGCGCGCGCTATCCTGTCCGCCGTGACGGAGGCCGACGTTTCCAACGCGGCCTTCCCCTACTACACCGCGCGCGAGATCGTCATCGGCGTCGCGCACTGCCTGGCGTTGCGCGTCTCGTACGTGGGGGAGCTGGGCTGGGAGATCTACGTCCCGGCCGACCTCGGCCTGCACGTCTGGGATACGTTGTGGGCAGCGGGCCGGCCGCTGGGCCTGATTGCGGCCGGCGCCGCGACGATGGACAGCCTGCGCATCGAGAAGGGCTACCGCCGGCTGGGCTTCGATCTGGACGCCAACCACAACCCGTTCGAGGCCGGGATGGGGCATGTCGTGCGCCTTAAGAAAGGCGCCTTCATCGGCCGCGACGCCTTGCTTCAGATCCGGGAGCAGGGCGTCGCCCGCCAGCTCACGTGCCTGACGCTCGACCGGCCCGGCGACGTGGTGCTGGGCCGCGAGCCGGTCCTGGACGACGGTCGGGCGGTGGGTTTTGTGACGTCGGCCAACACGGGCTACAGCGTGGGCAAGCACATCGCCTACGCCTACCTGCCGATCGCCCTGGCGCAGCCGGGCCGGAAGCTCGCCATCGAGTACTTCGGCGAGGCCCTGCCGGCGACCGTGGCCGCCGAGCCGCTCTTCGACCCGGCCGGCGAGCGCGTGCGCGGCTAAGAGCGGCTGCCTGCCGCCAGGGCGATGACGCTCCGCACCCGTGTCATGGACCTGCTCGACGCTCACGGCGTCGCCTACCGCGTCCTGCCGCATAGCGAGCCGGTCTTTACGGTGGAGGCCGCCGCCGCCCAGCGCGGCGTGGTCAAGGACGAGATGGTCAAATCCATCCTGCTCAAGGACCGCGACGGGCGCTATGCGCTGGCGTGCGTGCCCGGCGAGGCCAGACTGGACCCGCAGGCGGTGCGCGCGGCGCTGGGCGAGCCGTGGCGCCGGATGAGCTTCGCGTCGGCCGAGGAGATCCAGGCCGTCACCGGTTACGTGCAGGGCGCCGTCGCGCCCTTGTGCCTCCCGGACGGCGTGCCGGTGGTGATGGACGAGGCCTTCGCGGCGCTCGTCAACTGCAACATCTCCAGCGGCGACCCGATGGCGGGCCTGGAGCTGGCGGCGGCCGACCTGATCCGGTTGACCCGGGCGCGGCTGGCGCGGATTGCGGCGTAATGCAGAGACGGGCTGCCCGCCCGTCTCGACGCGAGGACATGCCGGGCGCATGAAAACCACCTTCGACACCATCGTCATCGGCCTGGGCGGGCTGGGGGCCGCGGCCCTGTACTGGCTCAGCCGCGAGCTGGGCGCCGACCTGCTGGGGATCGAGCAGTTTGAGATCGGGCACACGCAGGGCAGTTCGCAGGACCACTCACGCATCATCCGCCTGGCCCAGCACCAGGACATCTATACCGACCTGGCCCGCCCGGCATACGCCGCCTGGTACGAGGTCGAGGCCGAGTCCGACGTCAAGCTGGTCCACATCACCGGCGGGCTGGTGATCGAGGAGTTCGGCGTGCGCGACACGTCGCGGGTGGGCACGCGCGACCTGAACGGCTACCGGAACGCCATGACCCGGCGCGGCATCCCGTTCGAGGCGCTGAGCGCGGCGGAGGTCAACCGGCGCTGGCCGCAATTTGCGCTCAAGGACAACCAGGCGGCCGTGTATCAGCCGGATTCCGGTTTTGTGGACGCCGGCAAAGGCGTGCTCACGCACCTGGCGCTGGCGCGCGCGCGCGGAGCGACGCTGCTGGACCGCACCCCGGTCCGGGCCGTGGCGCCGCGCGGCCAGGGGTCGGTGGATGTGGAGACGGCGCAGGGCGTCTTCCACGCGCGCGCCGTCGTCATGGCGACCGGCATCTGGACCAACCGGATGCTGGCGCGGGCCGGCGTGCAGCTGCCGCTCTACGGCACGCAGGAACAGGTGACCTATTTCGCCACGCCGCACCTGAAAGAATGCTCGCCGCGTCATTTCCCGGTCTGGATGTTCCACGGCGCGCACTCGTTCTACGGCTTCCCGGTGTACGGCGAGCTGGCGACCAAGATGGG
>DAOUAB010000260.1:0-15119 GCA_034434015.1 Anaerolineales bacterium | reverse complement strand
CGGTGCCCTGGATGGGGGCGTTGATGGCCTCGCGCTCGGCCCGCGCCCGGGCGATGGCGGCTTCACGGCCCCCGGCGGCCTGGCCGAGGCCGGGGAAGTAGCGGCGGCGCCCGAAGAGCGTCTCGACATAGCCGCGCTCGGCGGCCAGGCGCCTGGTCTCATCCAGGTACCGCTTAAGGCCTGGGAAGCGGTCGAAGTAGTTCTGGATAAAGGTCTCGGCCTCGGCCAGCGTCATGCCCGTGGTCCGGGTCAGGCCGAAGGCGCTCTGGCCATAGAGGATGCCGAAGTTCACGGTCTTGGCGATGCGGCGCTGGTCTTTGCTGACCCTGTCCAGCGGCACGCCCAGCACGGCGGCGGCCGTGGCGGCGTGGATGTCCTCGCCGTCGCGGAAGGCCTGGAGCAGGGCCTGGTCCTGGGCCAGGTGGGCGGCGATGCGCAGTTCGATCTGCGCGTAGTCGGCGGAGAGCAGGACGTGGCCGGGCGCGGCGACGAAGGCGCGGCGCACCCGGCGCCCCAGTTCGGAGCGGATGGGGATGTTTTGCAGGTTCGGGTCCGACGACGCGATGCGGCCCGTCACGGCGCCGGCCTGATTGTAGGAGGTGTGGACGCGCCCGGTGTCCGGGTTCACGGCCTGCGGCAGCGCGTCGACGTAGGTGGATTTGAGCTTGGCGATCTCGCGCTGTTCCAGGATCAGGTCCAGCACGGGGTGCTGGCCGCGCATGTCCTCCAGCACGTCGGCGGCAGTGGAGAACTTGCCGGCGGCCGTCTTGCGGCTCTTGTCCGGCGGGCGGAGCTGGAGCTTGCCGAACAGGGCCTCCGACAATTGCTGGGTGGAATTGACGTTGAACGTGTAGCCGACCTGCTTGTGAATCTGCTCTTCCAGCCGGGCCAGTTGCGCCTCGAGTTCTTTGGCCAGGGCGGCCAGACGCTCCAGGTCCAGCGTGATGCCGGCCAGTTCCATGTCGGCGATGACGGGGATGAGCGGCATTTCCAGCTCGTGCAGGAGCCGAAGCTGCTGCTTGGCCTCCAGCTCGGCGCGCAGCACCGGCACCAGGCGCAGGGTGACATCCGCGTCGGCCGCCGCGTAATCCGCCGCCACGCCGATCGGCACCCGGTCCATGGTGATCTGTTTCTTGCCCGAGCCGATCAGGTCGGCGATCTCGGTCATCTCCACGCCCAGCCGGATCAGGGCCAGCTTTTTCAGGCCCAGGCTGTGCGAGGCGGGGTCGCACAGCCACTCGCCCAGCATGGTGTCGAACGCCAGCGGCGCCACCCTCAGGCCGCGCTGCGCCAGGGCGAGGTAGTCGAAGTTGATATTGTGGCCGTATTTGGGGAGGGCCGGATCGGTGAGCGGGCCGCGCAGGGCGGCCAGGACGCGCTCCAGCGGCAGCTGCCGGCCTTCCGCGTGGCCGACCGGGAGGTAGTAGCCCTCGCCCGCGCGGACGGCCAGCGAGATCCCGACCAGGCGCGCGCGCAGCGGGTCCAGGCCGTCGGTCTCGACGTCGAAGGCCACACCGCCCGACGCGTTCAGCTCGCGGACGAGGTCGGCCAGCGCCTCGTCGGTGTCGACCACGATGGCGCGCGTCGGCCCGCCGGGGCGCGGCGCCACCGGTTCCGCGCCGAACAGGCCCAGCTGCTGCTGTCCGGGCCGCGCCGGGGGCGCAACACGCTTCGGCTCCCCGGCTTCCCGGCTCGCTTGTTCCCTGTCCCCCTCCGGCAGGCGCTTGAGGAGCGAGTTGAACTCCAGCACGCGGAAGAGTTCGAAGACCCTGTCCCGGTCGTAGGCGCCGACGCGGCAGGCCTCCAGGTCGAAGGGCAGGTCCAGGTCGGTGACGATGGTGGCCAGCTTTCGCGAGAGATAAGCGGAGTCTTTTCCGGCCTCCAGCCGGGCGCGGAAGCGGGCCGGGACCTGGTCCAGGTGCCGGTAGATGGCGTCCAGCGAGCCGTGCTCCTGGAGGAGCTGCGCGGCGGTCTTCTCGCCCACGCCGGCCACGCCGGGGATGTTGTCGCTGGCGTCGCCGACCAGGGCCTTGAAGTCGATGTACTGTTTGGGCGTCAGGCCGTACCGGGCTTTGACCTCGGCCGGCCCGTAGTCTACGGCTTCGGACAATTTCTGGCCGGCCAGGTTGATGGTGATGTGCCTGTCGGCCAGCTGGAGCAAATCGCGGTCGCCGGTGATGATCTTGACGGCGGCGCCGGCCTCGGCCGCGCGCCGGGCGACGGTGCCGAGGACGTCGTCGGCCTCGTAGCCCTCGGCGGTGAGGATCGGGATGTTGAAGGCGGCGACCACTTCTTTGATGCGCTCGATCTGCACATGCAGCTCGTCCGGCATCTTGTCGCGCGTGCCTTTGTAGTCGGCGTACAGGTCGTCGCGGAAGGTCCGGCCCACGTCGAAGCTCACCGCCAGGTAATCGGGCCGTTCGTCGAACATCAACCGGAGCAGGACGGACACGAAGCCGTAGGTGCCGGCCGTCGGCTCGCCGCGTTTGGTCACCCAGCGCGAGGCGTCGCTGCCCGCGCCGGTCAGGGCGAAGTACGTGCGATAGGCCAGGGCGTGGCCGTCAATCAGGTAGAGGCTGGGGCGCTTGGGCATAGTACGGCCAGTATACTGCGCGTGTCCGCAAAAGGCGACGCGGGGCTCGAAGGCGCAGGCGCGGAGGTGAGGCCAGAGGGACGGTCAGGGCGTCTGGCCGTTGCCGGGCGCGGCTTTGAGCAACTCGGCCAGACGCGCGGCGGTGTCGCGGACGACGCGCCGGACGATGGGCAGCGGGATCCGCAGGCGCAGGGCCACGGACAGGGTCAGGCCCTCGACGACGCGCGCCGAGTACAGCATGTAGCGCGTGATCTCGGAATCGCCCTCGAAGCGGATGACCTCGGGCGCGCGCGTCTGCGCGGCCCAGGCCCGGGCCGCCACCTGGACCAGGGCGGTGGTGGCCGACGGGCTGAGCCGGGGCACGATGACGAGGACTTTCTCGCCCTGCGCCAGGAAGGCGGGCTCGTCGCGCAGCCCGCGGCTCAGGGCCTCCATCTGGCCTTCCACCTGGCGCCGCGTCTCATCGTCCAGCGTCACCGGCCTGGGCGGGGGCGCCGGAGGGAGCATGCCGGTCTGGCCCAGCCGGGCGCGCAGCGGGGCGGCGTTCAGCGCGCCGGTGACCGCCAGACGCGGGTTGCGCGGCCGGGCGGCCTCGGCCTGGGTCGGTGGATTCGGCTCCGGCCCCAGCAGGTTGATGATCAGGGCCGGCAGGTCGGGCAGGAAAAAGGGCTTGGTCATCACCCCCTGGATCGGGATGTCGGCGGGGACATCGCCGGCCTCAACCGGCATGAGCACGACCGGCAGGTTCGGCGTTTGCTGACGGAGCTGTCGGATCAGGTCCGGCACCCGGCAATCGGGCAGCGCGCCGTCAATGACGGCCAGCAGGGGCCGCGCGGCCTGGGCCTTCTGCAGGGCCTCCGGACCGGTGGCGGCCGTCACCACCTGAAAACCGCCCAGCCGTTGCAGGGCGTCGGCGACGACGACAGAAAAGGTCGCGTTTGGGTCGGCGACCAGCACGGTGCGCATAGCGGCATTTTAACCGACAAGCGCAATGGTTTGTAAGATACTTCGGTACTGATTGGATTGGGACGGTTGGCCGCCCCAACCGGTGGCGGTCAGGGCGGCGGCGGGGCAGGCCGCCGGCGTTACGAGGCGAGATCGCCCTGGAGGCTCCACGGGCTGGTCTGGGTGACCCGGACCGAGGCCAGCCGGCCGCGCCAGTCGGCGTCGTCGGCGAAGAAGACGAGCTTGTTGGTGCGCGTGCGGCCCTTCCACTTGCCCTTGTGCTGATCTTCCACCAACACTTCCACCGTCTGGCCCAGCAGGCGGCCGTTGATCTCGGCCGCCACCTGCGCCTGGAGGTCTTCTAACAGCCGGAAGCGGCGCAGCTTCTCCTCCTCGGGCACGTCGTCGGCCAGGCGGCGGGCGGCGACCGTGCCGGGGCGCGTCGAGTAGCGCGCCAGGTGGGCGACGTCCAGCTTCAAGTCGGCCAGGAGGTCATACGTCTGCTGAAACTGCTCGGCGGTCTCGCCGGGGAAGCCGACGATGATGTCCGTGGCAATCGAGACGTTCGGGATCGTCGCGCGGATGCGTTCCACCAGGCGGCGATAATCGGCCTGGGTGTAGCCGCGTTTCATCCTCGCCAGCACGGCGTCGGCGCCGGCCTGCACCGGCACCTCGATGTGCTCGCAGACCTTGGGCAGCGCGGCCACGGTCTCCAGCAGCTCAGCCGTCATCCAGTTGGGGTGCGAGGTGAGGAAGCGGAGGCGCTCCAGGCCGTCGATGTCGTGCAGCACGCGCAGGAGCTGCGCCAGGTTCGGGCCGTCGGCGATGTCCTGTCCGTAGCGGTCCACGATCTGGCCCAGCAGCGTCACTTCCTTCACGCCCTGGGCGGTCAGCGCGCGCACCTCGGCCGCGACCTCGCCCACCGGCCGCGAGCGCTCGACGCCGCGCCGGAACGGGATGATGCAGAACGTGCAGGCGTGCGAGCAGCCGTACACCACCGGGACATGGGCGGCGATCAGCCGGCCGCGCTCGGCGGCGGGCAACGGGAAGCCGCCGGCCGCCGGGTTGAGGACGGTGGTCGCCTCATCCTGGAACGCGAAACGTTGCAGGACCTCGGCCTCGGCCAGGTCGCGGCCCTCGCGCTCCAGCAGGTGGCGGAGCAGCGGGCCGGGCTCAGACGGGGGCGAGAACACATCCACGTAAGGCAGGGCGGCCTTGAGTTTCTCAGCGCCCTTCACGCCGACCAGGCATCCCATCAGGTTGATGACCAGGTCCGGGCGCTGGCGCTTGATGGCCCGCAGGGACGTCAGGCGGCCGTAGGCCTTGTCCTCGGCGCTCTGCCGGACGACGCAGGTGTTGAGCACGATGACGTCCGCCTGTTCGATCTCGGGTTCGTGCGCGTACCCGAACTGCTCCAGCGCGCTCGCCACGCGCTGCGAGTCGGCGACGTTCATCTGGCAGCCTTCGGTCCAGATGTGATACTTCATGCGCGGGATTTTACCATACGGGCATAAGCGAAAAAATTGCCCCTCCCCTCCCGTCGGGTGATGGGAGGAGAGGGGCTGGCGAGGGGGGGAGGGAGGGGAATGGGCTCGCAGGCCCGGCGTTATGGCGAAGACCGGGCGCGCCTCAGGGCGCGCAACCGCGATTGACGGCGGGCAGGAAGGTCTCGTAGCCCAGGTTGACGCGCGGGGGCGGCGGCGGAGCCGGGGTCAGGCTCACCGGCACATCCGTGCCCTGGACGATGCCCAGGGGCAGATAAGAGGTCAGGCCGGGGAAGACCTGGTCCAGCGCGCCGTTGCCCAGCCGGCGCACCAGGATCTCGCTCAGGACCGCGCGATAGTCGGTGGTCACCGCCAGGTCGGCGCCGTCGAAGAGCTGGTCGTTGCGCAGGCCCGGCCACCGGCCGTACAGCCGGCCGCCGTTCACCTGGCCGCCCATCACGATCATGGCGCTGCCGTGGCCGTGGTCGCTGCCCTGGCTGCGGTTCTCGCGCAGTCGGCGGCCGAACTCGCTCATCACCACCACGGTGGTGCGGCGGATGTAGTCGCTGGCGCCCGAGCCGCTCAGGTCGGTGTAGAAGGCGGCCAGCCCGCGGGCGAGCTGGTCCAGCAGGCCGGCCATGTAGCCGGTGGAGGCGCCCTGGTATTCGTGCGTATCCCAGCCGCCGAAGTCAATGGTGGCGACCTGCACGCCGACGTTGAGCTTGATCATCTGGGCGACGGTCTGCAGGCTGCTCCCGAACGAGCCGCTCGGGTAGGCGGCGCCGTTGGCGGGCGTGTAGCTGCCGGCGCTCTGGACGACCGCCAGCGTGTCCAGGGTCTCCAGGCCGGCGCGGTCCAGCCACGACGCGCCCGTGTACATCTGGCGCAGCGACTGTTGCTGCCAGTAAGAGTAGGTCTGGCCGGCGAACGAACTGGTGCTGCCGTTGAAGCGGAAGGCCGACGGGCCGGACATGGCGACGGCGTCCGGGTAAGCCAGGAGCGAGGTGGGCTGGCTGGAGTTGGCGGCCAGCGCGGGCAGCTGAAGAACAGGCGGCAGGTTCGTGGCGGTCTGGAGGTGGCGCGTGATCCAGCCGGAGCCGGCGACCTGGCCCGGCGTGCCCATCTCCATAAACTGCATGGCGTCGAAATGGCTGCGGGTGCCGTGGTTCATGCCGCAGGCGTGGACGAACGCAATGTGGCGGCTCTGGTACAGGTTGAGCAGCGGCGCCATGGACGGGTGCAGTCCGAACGGGACGCAGTCCAGCGTTCCGAGCGGCAGCGCCGCGCCGGCGCCGCTGACCGGCACGCGCAGGTAACTGCGCCGCGCATCCTCATAGTAGCCGCGGTCCGCGCCGGCCAGGGGCGGCAGGACGTTCAGCACATCCCAGGCGCCGCGCAGGAACACGGCCACCAGGATGTCCTGATTGACGGCGCCCTGGGCGAGGGCCACCCGGGTGAGGCGGGAACCGGCCATGGCCGCGATGGCGGCCGAGCAACCCTGCAGAAACTGGCGGCGGCTGATGGAAACGGGCATCGGGTAACCTCGAAGTCGTCTGTAATCTGTCGTCTGTTGTCGGCCCCTCACCGCCACTGGAAATCCGGCCCCATCAGCAGCAGCGCCACCATGCGCTTGAGCCGGTCGTTGATCTGCTGGGTCGTCAGGGCGTTGTCGTTCGGATCATTCGGGTAGGAGCCGGACATCATCTTGAGCAGCTCGGTCCGCACCGGGGCCGGCAGGGTGTAGCCGGGGCCGAACACGCGCGCGGTCCAGAAATCCACGATGGCCGACGGCGTGGTCAACCCGGCCGGCGTCTGGGCGGCCAGGTTGGCGCTGGTGATGAGGGCCGGGGAGCCGTTGATGGTCGTGCGGATCCGGTCCTCCACCAGGTCATTGCAGAAACGCCAGCGGTAGAGCATAGACGTGGTGCCGCTCCAGGCCTCTTTGACGTCGGGATAGCCGTCCGGCGAGCGGCGGCCGAACATGGGCTGGCCCATGGCGTCGTAGCGGGACCAGATCGGGTTGGTGGTGGCGAACTCCAGGCTGGCGTTGGGTTGATAGTCCGCGCGCGTGGCGCGCAGCAGGCCGATGGCGGCCTCGGCCGGCGTCTTGATCTTCTCGCCCCAGGTCGTCTGGAACTCGGGGGACTGGAGGATGAAACGCACCACCTGCCTGATCTGGTCGGGCGCCAGCCGCTGGTCCATGAAAACCTGCGCCGCCGCGTCCACCAGCGTTCCGGGCGGGTTGTCGCCGATCAGGCGCCGGCACAGCTTGCGGCAGATGAAGCGCGCGGTGCCCGGATGGTAGGCGAGCAGATCGAGCGCCTTCCAGCCGTCCTCCTGCTCGCCGGCGTCGGCCTGAAAGAACTTGCCGAGCACCAGCTTGTTGGCCCGGTCGTGCCAGGCGGACCAGTACAGGAACGTGCCCGTGTTGCCGGGCGCGCCGGCGGTGCCGTCGTTGACGCGCCAGCCCGTGAGACAGCGCGCGACCTCGTAGACATCGTTGTCGCAGTAACCGACCGCGAGTTCGACCGGCGGCGTCGTGCCGGTGGTCCAGTAGCCGGGCGTGGCCGGCAGCGAGAACGGCTGGCGCGGGATGGACTGCGGGTCCTCGACGACCCCCAGATAGTTCTCGGCGCCGAGGGTGTGCAGCTCGCACAGCTCGCGCGCGAAGTTCTCGTTGAACTGCGCGCCCTGGCTGGTGGCGTTGTCCAGGTAGTAGAGCATGGCCGCGCTCTTGGCCACGGCCTCGAGGAAGACGCGGAAGTTGCCGAGCGCATTGGCCCGGATCACATCCCGGTTGTAGTGCACCCAGACCGGCGCGATGCTGGAGTCCCAGGCGTAGACGCTGAAGTGGTTGTGCCAGAACCAGACCAGCACCTCGTAGAGCTGCCACTGGCTGTAGACCGCGCGCAGCAGCGTGTCGGCGCGGACCTCGCGGGCGGGCTGGTTGCGGATGTTGGAGCTGTTCGCGCCGGTGGCGCCGATGACGTGGTCGGTCCACAACTGCGCGAGTGATTTGTCCAGCGTGGCGAAGCCGGCCGCGCTGCGGCGGCTGAGGTACTCGGCGTCGTCGCCGAAGTTCGGGTTCAACTGCCAGTCAATGAAGTTGTAGAGCTTGTCGGCGTCGGTGGCGCCGGGGCGGGCCGCGAACGTGTCGAAATCGAAGCTCCCCGGCCGCGGGCCGAACGCCAGGCGGTTGAGCGCGATCTGGGCCAGGGAGGCCGGAGCCGGCGGACCGCCCTGCGGCTCGTCGGCGGCCAGCGGCCGGGCCTCCAGCCACGGCCCCAGCGCCGCGCCGACGGCCAGCGCCGCGCCGGCCTGCAACGCCTCGCGCCGGCCTGCAACTGCATTTGTCGCCATAGGCCCGATGCTCCCTCCATGCGCCCAGGTGTCACTCGCCCGATGATTCAATTGGCGCTGACGTGCTTCAGGAGCGTTATACCAAATCTGACCGGCGCGGTCCGCAAAAGATGGGCGAAGGTTGGGTGAAACTGTGGTGAACGGCGCCCGGCCATTGGCCGGGCGATATCCCGATGGCTGTATGGTTGTGCGCCCCTGGCGGATGGTTTCAGCCGGGCTTCTGGGCCACCAACAGCAGTTCGCCGAGTGAAAACCAGAGAGGGCCGGTCAGCGGGTCGCCGGCGAAGCGGGGCTGGAGGGCGTCGCGGGCTTCGTCCGGGATATGCCAGAGCATGGCGCGCAGTTGCTGGCGGGTCCGCTCTGGCACGCTGAGGCGCTGGCACCAGGGCTCAAACTCAAGCGGCTTGCGGTAGTCTTCGCGCAGGCGGAGGGTCAGGCCGGCCTGGAGGCAGAAGGCCTCCCAGTCCACGGCCGAGTACTCCCAGGCATGGGACGGGTCGCGCAGTTTTTCGAAGGCGTTGACGAAACGCGCGGCGCGGGCCTCCGGCGGCGTGACGTTGTCAATGAGGGCGAACCAGCCGCCGGGGCGCAGGACGCGGGCGGCCTCGGCCGTGAAACGGGCGCAATCCGGGAAGTGGTGGGCGGCCAGGCGGCAGGTGACCAGGTCGAAGGCGCGGTCCGCAAACGGCAGAGCGCCGGCGTCGGCGGCCGGGAAGGAGGCGCGGGTTATGCCCTGGCGCTGGAGATGGGCGCGGGCCGCCTGGAGCATCCGGGGCGTCAGGTCGCTGGCGACGACCTGGCCGGCGCGCGCGGCCGCCGCCAGGGCCGTGTGGCCGCCGCCGGTGGCCACGTCCAGCACGCGCCAGCCGGGCTCAAATGGCAGCCAGGCCATCAGCCGGTCCAGGCTTTCGCCCTGGGCGTGGTCGGCGCTGGTCACGTAATTCTGGGCGTGCGCGCCGAACTGTTGTTGAACCAGGTCGCGAGTGTCCGCCATGCGAGCCCTCCCCAAAGGTTTCGCTATCTTACCGCATCGCGGCGGACCTTGATTCGTCCTCCGCCCCGCCCGGGGTTGACATAGGGGCAGGCGGCCTTCACCCGGAGGCGCGTGGTAGAATGATTTCACTCGATCAGTGGTGACCTGAAAAACGAGTACAGGCTGGACCAAGGACCGAACCCCCCATGAAAAAATCCGTGCAGGCGTTGATCAAGCGGCGCCGCGCCCGCGTCATCCCGGCCATCCTGGCGGCCGTGGCCGGGCTGATCGTGCTGGCGATCGTCCTGATGATCGTCAATTTCTTCTCCAGCGGCCCGGGCGTGGCGCTGTTCCGCTCGCCGACGCCGACGCCCTCGGCGACGCTGCCTCCCAGCCAGACGCCCACCGCGCCGCCGGCCTCGGCCACGCCGGAGTTTACGGAGGCGCCCACCGTCACCCCCGGCCCGTCGGAGACGCCCACGCCCGTGGTGTACATCGTGCAGGATGGGGACACGCTGTTCGGCATCGCCGTCCAGTTCCAGGTGGACGTGGAGGCCATCAAGCTCTTCAACGGCCTGCCCGGCGACGCCCTCTCGGTGGGCCAGGTGCTGACCATCCCGGTCGGCGGCGGCGTGGAGACGCCCACCCCCACCCCGCTGCCCACCGGCCTGCCGCGCGCCGCCCGCATCCAGTACACGGTGCTGCTCGGCGACACGCTGGAAATCATCGCCGACAAGTTTCTGAGCACACCCGAGGACATCGCCCGCCAGAACCGGCGCAATAACCGGGACCTGACCAACGCCGACCTGCGCGCCGGCGAGGTCATCGTGGTGCGCATCAACCTCGTCACCCCGACTTTGACCCCGGTGCCCACCCGGGCGCCTTGAGCCGGACGGCGTGTGTTCACTATAGACGCGACCACCTTCGCCGACGAGGTCCGGGGGGCCGGGCCCGATCTGGACCCGGCCCGCGCCAACCTGCTCTTTGCCCGCGAGATCGCCTACCCGGACCTGCGCCCGTCCGAGTACCTGTTGCGGCTCGACGACCTGCGCGTCGCGGCGGCGCGCGCCCTGGCGCCGCACGCCGATACACTGGCGCGCGGCCAGGCCCTGGCCGACTTTCTGTTCGGGGCGGACGGCTTGCAGGGCAATCGCGGTGATTACGGCGACCCGCGCAACTCCTATCTGAACGAGGTCCTCGACCGCCGGCTGGGCCTGCCCATCACGCTCTCCGCCGTGTACCTCCACGTCGGCCGGGCGCTGGGCCTGCCGGCGCAGGGCGTGGGCCTGCCCGGCCACTTCATCGTGTCCGTGGCCGACGGCGCGCAGAGGCTGTATCTGGACCCGTTCAACGGCGGGCGGGCCTTGACGACCGCAGAGTGCGCGCGGCTGGTGTCGCAGGCCACCGGCCACCCCGGCGAGTTCGACGCGCGCTGGCTGGCGCCGACGGCCCCGCCCGGCATCGTCGCCCGGATGCTCAACAATCTGCGCAACGCCTATACCCGGGCCGAGGCCTGGCCGCAGGCCATCCGGACTCTGGAACGCCTGCGTGAACTGGAGCCGGAGGCGCCGGGCCACGTGCGCGATCTGGGGATGGTGTACTACAAGGAGGGCGCGTACCAGCGGGCGGTGGATTGCTTCAGCGAGTACCTGGCCATGGCCCCGGACGCCCGCGACGCCGCCGCAGTGCGCCAGAGCCGCAGCCTGCTGTTGGACGAGCTGGCGCGGATGAATTGAGTGGAAGAAAATGACCCCCGCATACGCGGGCTCGCAAATCCTGGGCCCCGGCCTTCGCCGGGGCGACGTCATGCTTATAGGTGAATAGTCCGTCCTTTTGTCATGCCGGCGAAGGCCGGCATCCAGGGGCTGCCGACAGATTCTGCCCCTGTGCCCCCACCACCCGCAACCCGTTGTCGGTGTTCCAGTTGTGCGGGTGGTTGTTGTTGCGGACCGCGACGCGCGCGTTGTCCTGATGTTTGTTCCACGCGCCGCCGCGCAGCGGTTTACGGCTGGCCCCGGCGGCGAGCCGGCTGCGGCGGCTGAACCGCCTGCGCCGACGACGCCGCCATTGGATCAGGGTGCAGGAAGTGTGCCCAGCCTGGGCCCCGGCCTTCGCCGGGGCGACGTCATGCTTATAAGGTGAATAGTCTGTCCTTTTGTCATGCCGGCGAAGGCCGGCATCCAGGGGTGGATTTTGCGAATAGCCATCCCCTAAAAAATGCGGCGAGGGCGCTGCGCGCCCGAGGGGGGAGAAAACAGAAAGCAGAATTCAGGAAACAGAAGACGGAGAGACAGGAGCCGCCGCCCCCACCACCCGCAACCCGAAGCCGGTGTACCAGATGCGCGGGGGATCGCTGAAGCGGACCGCGACGCGCGCGTAGTCCCGATTGTAGCCCCACGCGCCGCCGCGCAGCGCGATCCAGTCCTGATCATTGTCGTGGTAATTGGCCTCCCACTCCCAGACATTCCCGGCCATGTCCATCGCGCCGCGTGTGCTCTGCCCGGCCGCGTACATGAAGACGGGCGAGGTGCCGTTCAGATCGGACTCCGCGGTGTTGGCGTACAGCCGGATGTCGGCCTCTGTGGCGGTCTGCGGCTCCTCCTGCTCCTTCTTCTGCCAGGGATAACGATCCCCCTCAGCGCCGCCGGCGGCGAGGGCCCATTCGGACCGCAACGGGAGGCGGAAAGTCAGTGAATGGTGATCCGGGAGCAGAGAGCGGAGGTGCGCCAGTTCGGGGAGGTCGCGCCAGCGGCGGGTGAGCCAGGCGCAGTAGGCGGCGGCCTCGTACCACGTGACGCCGACCACCGGGAAGAGCCGGCGCGCGGCCCCGAACCGGGCGTCGTCCCAATAGTTCGGCCGGCGCGCCGGGCCGCCGTTCGCACGGAACCACTTCAACGCCTCCTGGCCGATGGGCAGGCGGTCTTTCTCTTCGTGGTCGTACACAGCGAGCGACTCCCACAACGACTCGTCTTTGTAGTCGTCCGAATCCAGGAAGCGCGCGTACTGGAGGTTGGTGACCGGGTATTTGGCGAAGAGGAGACTTCCCTCACCCCCCGGCCCCCTCTCCCGTAAGCTGGCGCGCAGCGCCAGCTTACGGGAGAGGGGGAGTGGGATGAATTCATCCAGGTCCGGCGGGGTCCAGCCCAGGTCGCTGAGCAGCCAACCGGCCTGGAGGCGCGTGGCCGGGGGCAGGCTTTGGGGCGAGGTGAGGCGCGGGCGGTCGTCGGGATACGCGCCCGTGGTGTCGCGGCACAGATTGAGCAGGGCGCGCTCGACGCGCTCATAGACTTCCTGCGCGCGCTTCTGGCCCGGGTCGCGGAACCGGGCCGGGCCGACGTCACGGAGGACTTCAGCCGCCAGGAAGAGGCGGTCCGCCCGGCCGGGCGCGACCGGACCGCGCCGGGCGGGCCAGAGGCGGTCCAGGGCGTCGGCCACATCGCGGACGCGTTTGGCCTCCAGGGCGGCCGCGAAGCGGAAGGCCTCGCGCCACTTGGCCGGGTCCTCCAGCGCCAGGCGCGGGCCGGCCTCGTACCAGCGCTCGTCGTCGGCCTGCGGGCCGGCGCGGTAGCCGGTGTGGGCCAGCACGCGGCCGGCCATGAACTCGCGGAAGGAGCGGTGCGGCACATCGAAGGTATCGCCGCCGGCCGGGATGAGCAGGCTGTTGCGGTCGCGCAGCCACTCGTCCATGAAGCGCTGGGCCGGGCCGATGGCGCGGTCCCGCGACCAGCCGCTGGCGGCCAGGCAGGCGGCGGTGAGGTGCTTCCGCACCGTGTCTTCGCGGATCTCCTTCCGGCCCTCGGCGTGCTCGGCGAAGACGGCGGCGTACAGCGCGGCCTCCACGTCGTCGCGGCGCAGGCCGGGCACCCCGAGCGCGCGGATGAAGTCGTCGGCGGACTGCGCCTGCCGGCCCCGGCCCAGGGCGCGCAGGCGTTCCCACTCCCAGAGCAGCAGGTCGGCGCACTCCCGGTACACGTCCACGCGGTGCTCCGGCAGTTTGCGATAGCCGTGGACCAGCGCCATCTGGGTGAGCAGGATCGGTTTGGGGGCCAGTTCGGCCAGTTCGGGCCGCTCCTCCAGGGCGCGCAGAAGGGTCTCGCGCTTCTCGTCCGGCTCCGCAACCTGGCCGGCCAGGGCCGCGAACCAGCGGGTGACGAAGTCCGTGACCTGCGGGCGGCTGAACTCGGCCAGGGTGAAGGCCGGCAGGTCGCCCAGCCGGGCGGGCCAGGGGAGGGGGCGGCCGGCCTCGTCCAGGAACTGGCGGACGCGGCAGGTGACCAGGAGGCGGGCGCGCCGGAAGCGGACCTGGGCGAAATCGGCGATCGCTTCGGCCACCTGCACGCGGCGGGCCTGGTCGGCCTGCGGCATATTCTCGGGCTGACGGGCGCGCTCCGGGTGAGTCACCTCGTCCAGGCCGTCGAGCACGATCAGGGCTTCGCCGTGTTCCAGGAGGCGCTGGACGTGCTCGGCGGTGGGCCGGTCGAAACGCTTCTGCAATTCCTGGCGCAGGAAAGCCAGGAGGTGCTGCGCCTCGCCGCGCTGGCCGGCCCCCGCCGGCAGGCAGGCGGTGTCCTCGGCAAAATCGCGCAGGCGGATGAAGACCGGCAGGTAGGCGGGCAGGGGCCAGGCTGGCAGGTCGTCTGCGGACAGGCGCTGCAGCCAGTCCGGGCCGTCCAGGCGGGCGCCGGCCAGGCACAGGCTGAGGTGGCGGGCAAACGTGCTCTTGCCGGCGCCGGGCTCACCGAGCAACACCAAATGGCGGTGCTCGGCCACGGCGCGCAGGGCGGAGAGGGGCCGGGTGTCGGGCGCGTCGCGTCCCAGTTCGGGCGCCTGAAGGGAACGGCGTTGACGCCCCTCGCGATCGGCCTGCCGGTCGGCCGGGCGGCGCCGCTCGGCGGTGTCCAGGGCGATGTAGACCTGCTCCAGCCGCATCAGGCCGCTGCCGCGGCCGGCCACGGCCTCTTCCCGGGCGCGGCCCTCGAACGAGAGCTGGCTGCACACGGCGATGACGTCTTCGAGATAGGGTCGTTCCAGTTGCCGCGCGTCGGCGGGCAATTCGCGCGCGCCGTTCAGGTTGAAGATCAGCGTGAGCTTGTCCCCGCCCACCACATCGCCGCCCACGGTCACTTCGTCGCCGGCCAGCGCCACGCCGGCGCCCAGTCCCGCCGGGCCGCGCGCGGCCCGGGCCGCCAGCAGTTCGTACAGGCCGTCCAGGCGGCGGAGCTGGCCCATCTGGTTGGCGTAGGCGATGGCGTCCCGGTAGCCGGGCCGCCTGGCCAGCTCGCCGCGCAGGGCGAAGAGGAAGCGGGCGAAGGGCTGGCGGTGGGCGGTCAGGCGCAATTCGTCCAGCAGGTCGGCGGGCAGGGAGTCCGGGTCGTCGCGCGTCAGCTCCACGGCGGCGGCGGCGGCGCGCGCCGCCAGGTCCGGGCGGGCCTGGAGGGTTTCCAGCGCCGTGGTCCAGGCGTATTGCCTCCACGGGTCGGGTTCAGGCTGGCCTGTGGAGGTCTTCAGGACGGCCTCAATAGCGGAGCGGAGCTCGGCCTCGTCCTGCCTGCGGTCGTAGCCGCGCGTCAGCCAGGCCTGGACGGGTCCCAGGCCCTTCTCCAGGGCGGGGTCCACCACGCCCTTTTCAAGCAGTTTCTGAAAATTGGAGTTTTGACTAACTTATCCTGACGATGAACGTGGGCAGGGCCCCTCGCGGAATCCTGCCCACCGGCGGACAATTCGGGTGTGTCTAGACCGAATATCACCGCCAGAGAGCACATTA
>DAOUAB010000259.1:0-10251 GCA_034434015.1 Anaerolineales bacterium | reverse complement strand
TCGGTCGCCAGCCCGCCGCGCCTGGCCTCGTACACCCGTTCGCGACCGTCGCCGAAGCGCTCCACCATCACCACGCCGTCCGGGATGAACTGCGAGGCCACGTCGATGGCGGTGTCCAGGTAGCCGCCCGGGTTGCCGCGCAGGTCCAGGATCAGGCCGGCAGGCGCCTGCGCCAGCAGGTCGCGCAGGTGCTCCTTGAGTTCAGCGCCGGTCTTCTCGCCAAAGCTGTTGATCTTCACGTAGCCCAGGCCGCCGTCGAGCATCCGGCTTTCCACGGACGCGATGTTGATACGGGCGCGTGTGACCGTGAACTCCAGCAGGTCGGCGGCGCCCTCGCGCTGGATGGTCAGCGTCACGCGCGAGTCGGCCGGGCCGCGCACCTTGCCGACCACGGTCGTGATGTCCTGGCCGGCGATGTCCTCGCCGTTGATTTTGATGATCAGGTCGCCGGCCAGCAGGCCGGCCGCCTCGGCCGGCGAACCCGCAATCGGCGACACGATGCGGGTGTAGCCGGTGAGCGCGTCCGTCTCCACGGTGGCGCCGATCCCCTCAAAATCGCCGTCGAGGTGCGTGTTGGCGATCGCCATCTCCTCCGGCGTCATGTAGCCGGTGTGCGGATCGCCCAGCGCCTGGAGCATGCCGCGGATCGCGCCGCGCATCAGGGCGACGTCGTCCACGGGCTGCTCGGCATATTCGCGGTGGACGATGTCCCAGGCCTGCCAGAACGGCCCAAAGGTCTCGGCCAGATCGCCGGGCGTGCCGCCGGCCTCGGGCTGGGTGCCGCCGCCGACCAGGAAAGTCAACGGGCCGCCCGCGCCGGAGAGATGGCCGGCCGCAAACCCGGCCCCGAACATGGAGACGGCCGTGACGCCCACCAGGGCGGCGATGGTCAGGACGGTGGCGATACGATTCATAGAAACCTGCCTCTGAGGCTGTTAACTTCTACCCGCAATTCTAGCGCGCCGCGCGGGCTTCCAAGATGAGACGTGGGTAAGGGCCGCGTCCTGTAACGCGCGCGGACCGGCGGCATCCAAACGATCATGACGGCTTTTATTTCACCCCCGCCCCGCCTGCCCGTCTGGCTGCGCCTGGGCCTCTGGTTCGCGCGCCGCGTGTCCGGCCAGGATTTCCTCATCGGCCGGCTCCTGGGCTGGCACCCGCCGTCCGCCCTCAGTTCGGGCGTGCTGGAGGCCCTCATCGTCCACCAGGACGGTGCGCTGGACGGGCGGCTGCTTCAGCTCGTGCGGATGCAGGTATCGTACGCCGCAGCCTGCCCGTTCTGCATTGCCATGAACTCGCACGAGCACGAGCAGGCCGGGATCACGGCGGACGAGATCGAGGCCCTGCGCGGCCGCCGGCCGCTGGAAGAGACGACGTCTTTCTCCGAGCGCGAGCGCCTGGCCCTGCGCTACGCGCGCCTGATCACGCAGACGCCGCTGAAGTTCCCGGCCGATTTTGTCGACGAGCTGAAGCAGCACTTTTCCGAGCGCGAGATCGTCATCCTGGCCGTCACCGCCGCCCAGGTGAATTACTGGACGCGCCTGATCCAGGGGCTGGGCGTGCCGGTGTAGGGTCGATGCGCCCGGCCACAGAGACGCCGAGACACGAAGTTCGCCTCTGTGTCTCAGCGTCTCGGTGGCTGCGCCTGTCCGCCGCGCCCTACACAGCCGATTGCTCCTGGTTGGCTAGGGCTGGAGGGCGGCGACGGCGGCCTGGACGGCATCCACGTCCGCGAACGCGCCCTGGGCGATCAGGTCCTTGATTTTGGCCGCCGGGTCGGTGTCCGCCGGGAGGCGGAGGGCGGCCAGCAGGCGGTCCAGCGGGACCGCGCACTGGTCGCTCACCTCGCGCAGCGTCATCCGGCCGCGCACGTGGTCGGCGGGCAGGATCTGGCCGGCCGGCAGAGGCGTGGGGCCGGCGCCGGTCCCGTCGCCCTGGCCGAGGCCAGGGCCCTCGCCGGTGTGCGCGACCCGCGTCGGCGTGGGAATCGCCGGGGCCGGGGTCGGCGAAGGCGGCGGTGTGACGACGGGTGTCGGCAGGTTTGCGCCTCCGGCCAGCGCCTCGCGGAAGGCCGAGGTCTCAAACCCCGGGACCAGCGCCTCGAGTTCCTTGAGGGCGGTGGCGGGCGCGATGCCGGCCGGGAGGCCGCCCGCCGCGTACACAGCGGCCAGGTCCAGGCCCAGGCCGTCGGCCACCTGCTGGAGCGTCATCCAGCCCTTGATGTCCGCCGGGGTGAGCGAGTCCAGCGCGACGGCGCTGCGGCCGCTCACCGACCAGACGCCGGCCGCCTGGGCCGTGAAGGCCGTGCCCAGCAGGGCGGCGACGAAGAGCGCAGGTAGAAGGAATGGTTGAACGCGCATGGGGCACCTCTCAAGCTTTCAGCGTGGGCTGGAGCCGTACTTCGAGCGTGCCCGGCCGCGGGCAGGCCTCTACGCAGTCGAGACAGCCGATGCAGTTGCTGGACACCACCCGGGCCGAGGCCACGTTCAGGCGCACCGGGCACGGGCGCTCGCACAGGCTGCAGCCCTTGCAGCCGGCCTCGTCGCGCCGGATGCGCAGCAGGCTGAACCGGCCGAGCAGACTGATGACGCCGCCGAGCGGGCAGGCGTAACGGCACCAGGCGCGCTCCACGAGCAGGGAGCCTCCGAGCACGACGCCCGCGATCGCGTAACTGATCCAGTGCTCGGCCAGGTTGAACTCGAACAGCCAGTCCAGGCCGAACAGCGTGCGGTACGGGTCGAAGTCCGCGAACCACAGCTTCACGCTGGCGATGGTCTGATACAGGATCAGGCCCAGGACCAGAAAGCGCCCGTAGCGCAGAACCCGGTCCACCGCGGCAGGCGGACGGAATTCGTGCAGGCCGAGCCTGCGCCGCAGCCAGCCCAGCGCGTCCTGGACCGCGCCGAACGGGCAGACCCAGCCGCAGAACGCGCCGCCGGCCAGGAGTGTGCCCAGCGCGAGGCCGCCCAGCAGCACCAGGTTGGAGAGGTGCGTCTTGGGCACGTACTGGCCGCTGCTGGACACATAGCGCCAGAGCGTCTCGACGCCGCCGAACGGGCACAGCGCATCGATGGACGCCGTCGCGCCGTCCACCGCCGCCAGGTGATGGGCGACGGCGGCGTAGACGATGAAGGCCAGGAACGCGAACTGGGTAAGGCGGCGGGCAGCGCGCGTGAGCCAGATGCGCCGCCGGTAGGCCTGGGCGTTGGAGCGCGCGGCCGGGCCGGGGACGGGGGCAAGCTTGAGCGTCATCACAATCTCCCTTTCGGTCAGGTCTGTTGAAGAGTGTAGCTGCAGGAGATGGAGGACTCGTGGAGGCGCGTCTCCATACGGCCTCCACAATCCGGCGGTATGGTTAGAAGGGCGCCGCCGCCCGGTCAGGGCGCGGCGCTGACACATCGCGATAGGAGAAGGGCAATGCAACGACTTCTATTTCTGGGATTAATGTTGAGCGCGGGCCTCGCGGCCTGCGCCGCGCCGGAGGAGGCCCGGGACGCGGCCGTAGGCCGTGGGCCGGGCATGGGGATGGGCATGGGCATGGGCGGCGGCATGATGCAGCGCCACAGCGCCCCCATCCCGGCCGAGTACGCCGGGGCCGTGAACCCGATCCTGGCCGACGACGAGTCGCTGGCGCGCGGCGCGGAGGTCTATGCCACGCATTGCGCCTCGTGCCACGGCGAGGCCGGGATGGGTGACGGCCCGGCGGGTGCGGCGCTGGACCCCGCGCCGGCTCCGGTGGCGCACACCAGCCAGATGATGGGCGACGATTACCTGCTCTGGCGCCTGCGCGAGGGCGGCGCGCCGTTCTCGTCCGCTATGCCGGCCTGGAAGGAGACGCTGGATGAGCAGGCGCAATGGGACGTGATCAACTATGTGCGCGCCCTGGGGCGGGGAGGGACCGGGCCGGGACTCCGGGGGGCGCCGGAGGCCCAGGCCACACGCCAGGCGGACATGCTGGCGCAGGCCGTGGCCGAGGGGGTGTTGAGCGAGGCGGAGGCCCAGGCGTTCCAGGCCGTCCACGACCGGGTGGAGGCCTACATGGCGGAGAACGTGGCCGCACTCTCCGGGACAGGCGCGGAACGCCAGGCGGCGGCGCTGGCGGCCATGGTGGAGTCCGGGACGCTGACGCAAGCCGAGGCCGACCTGTTCGGCGCCCTGCACGACCGCCTGGAAGCAGCCGGCCTGATACAGTAAGCCCCGGCCCCTGCGTCTACGGCGTCTCCAGGGGCTGGAAGCCGCGCCCGAGGATCTCCTGCGCTGGCGCGACGATGACGAAGGCGTTGGGGTCCTCGGTCCGCACGATGGACTTAAGGCGCGGCATCTCGGTGACCGTGATCGCCACCAGCAACACCTCGCGCTCCTGTTGCGCGTACATGCCGCGGCCGTGCAGGGCGGTGGCGCCCCGGCGCAGCTCCTTGAAGACCCGCTCGGCGATGGCCTGGGGTTTGGCCGAGATCACCAGCGCCAGAAGCTGTTTGCGGCGGCGGAAGGTGCGCACGGCGGCGCCGGGCTGCGGCGGGGCCCCGGCCTTGGGCCGGGCCGCGCTGTCGCGCACCTCCATCGAGCGCCACAACGGGCCCAGGATGGGCAGCTCGCCCTCCACCTTGGGCAGGACCTCGCCCGTCGCCTGGGTCAGCCCGGCCGTCAACAGCCCGATCACCAGCAGAGCCAGGTTGAAGAGCAGGCCGACTGTCAGCACGACCTCGCCTGGGACTGGTCCGATGGCGAGCCGGCCGGCGTACTCCGGCCAGGCGCCGGCCGGGGCGGGGTGCAGGTACGTTTTGAGGATCCAGGCCGCGCCGAGCAGGGCGAAGATCCAGCCGTAGTTGCGCCGGAAGCGCCGCCCGAACGCCTCCCACATGCTGATGGGGAAATCCGGCTGGAGCAGGCTCTCGGCCAGGCTCTCGGCCCATTCCGGGCTGGGCGCGAACGGCGGCACCAGCATGGCGGCGAAGAAATCGGTCTCCATCAGGCGGGTGCGATGGGCCCACAACTCATAGTAGCGGTAGCGCCGCGCTTCGATCCAGACCAGGACCGTGACCAGCAGCGTCGCCAGGATGATCAACGTGTGGTGGATCTGGGCCGAGATCAGGGCCACCGCGATCGCGGCGCCGGCGGCGAGGATGGCCCAGTTGGTGGTGGCGTCCAGCCGGGTGCGCCAGACGTTGGCGCGGTCGATCTCGGCGCGGTAGTAATGCAGCATGGCCGTGTTGAACTCGGCCGGGCTCAGCGCGTGGCCGCGGAAAGTCCACATCGGTGGATGGTCGTCGGCCGGGCGATCGTGGGGGAGCGGCGTGTCTGGCATGGCGGCGTGGCCCTCAGGGGGTGAGGCGGTGTTCGGTCTGGATCAGGCGGCGCGTGCCCGTCTCGGCGCGCAACACGAGCGACTCGGTCACCGCGACCTGGCCCAGGAAGCGCACGCCGGACAGCACCAGGCTGTCGGTGATGCCCGTGGCGGCGAAAAAGATCTGCTGGCTGGCCACCAGTTCGTCGCAGCGCAGGATACTGCGGGTGTCCAGGCCGGCGGCGGCCACCGCCTCGCGTTCGGCTGCGCTCTGCGGAGCCAGCCGGGCCAGCATCGAGCCGCCCAGGGCCTTCACCGCGCAGGCCGCTATCACGCTTTCCGACGCGCCGCCGATGCCCATCAGCAGGTCCACCTGGCTCTTGGGGTCGGCGGCCAGCAGCGCGCCGCCGATGTCGCCGTCGGACCGCAGCAGGATGCGCGCGCCGGCCCGGCGCACCTCCTCGATCAGGTCCCGGTGCCGGGGACGGTCCAGCACGAAGACCACCACATCGCGCACGGCCTTCTTTTTCACGCGCGCCACCAGGGCCACGGTCCACGCGGCGGGCGCGTTCATGCACTCGGGCACCAGGGCCCCGGCCACTTCGCGGTCCACGATAATCTTGTCCATGTAGACGGCCGGCGCCGGCCGCCACATCGAGCCGCGCGGGGCGACCGCGGCCACGGCCAGCGACCCGGTCTTGAAATTGGCGATCAGGGCGCGGCCGTCGATGGGATTGACCACGACGTCCATCGCCGGGCCATCGCCCGTGCCGACGCGCTGCCCGGTGTCCAGCGCGGTGTGCGCGCCCAGGCGGCCCTCCTCGCCGATGACGATGTGGCCGTCCATGTCCAGCGTGTTCAGGGCATTGACCATGGCCTCGGCGGCGGCCCGGTTCGGCTCGTCCAGGTCTCCCAGCCCGGTGAAGCGGCTGGCCGCCAGGGCCGCCGCTTCGGTGGCGCGCACCAGGTCGAGGCCGAGGTTGCGAGGGGGGCGTGTTTCCATAGGTTCACCGCCGTGATTGAAAGGGCCGTGATCGCAAGGCGCTCAGTCTATGGCCTCCAGCAGGCTGGCGGCTTCCCAGGCCAGCATCCCGCCCTGCAGCGCCCACACTTCCGGGTGGCCTTGCTGGCGGAAGTACGCAGCGGCGCGCGCGGCGCGGCGCCCGCTGCGGCAGACAAAGATCGCGGGGCGCTCAACCGGGATCGGTTCGGCGCCGGTCAGCAGGCGCGGCAGCGGGATCGAGAGGGCCTCCGGCACATGGCCCTGAGCGAACTCGCGCGGCTCGCGCACATCCACGATCAGGGGCGAGGCGCCGCTGCGGAGCGCGTCCCACACCTGGCGCGGGCTGAGATACAGGCCTGGGTCGTCGGGCAGCGCGCCCGGCAGGCGCACATCGATGCCCAGCAGCTGTTTGGGCAGGTTCTGGCACTCGCGGAAGACGCGCACCGGGCACTCGTAGATGCACACGGCCGGGTCGAGCACGCGATAGAAGAGCCGGGCGATGGCGTCGGCGTCGCCGGTGAGGCAATGATCCGGGCCGAGATAGTGATAGAAGCCGCTGGTGCGCATCACCTCCCACACCGGTTCGCGGAAGCGCGCCAGGTAGACATCGCCGCCGCGTTCCCGGTAGGCGCGCACCAGGCCTTCCAGCATGTGGACGCCGCTGATATCCAGATGCTGGACGCCGTTCAGGCGCAGGAGCAGGAAGCGCTGTTCCGGGTGGAGGTCCATGTTCTGGCGGATGTACTCGTCCACGTGGTGGGCGGCGCCGAAGTACAGGTCGCCCTGAATATCGATGACGGCCAGTTGTGGACAGACCGGTTTGGCCGGCAGGTGCTCCAGGTGGATAAAGCGGTCATCCGGCACGACGGCGCGGACGCGCGGCGTGCTGGTCTGCAGCAGGTAGTAAGCCAGCGACATCAGGATGCCGGTGAGGACCGCGAACTGCAGCGGCAGGAACAGCGTCGCCAGCAGCGTGGCGACCATGATCAGGCGGTCGCCGGGATCGCTGCGCCAGATGCGCGCGATCACCTTGCGGTCGATCAGGCCCACGGCCGAGACCGTCACCACGCCGGCCAGGGCGGCCAGCGGGATGTAGGCCGCCAACGGCGCGAAGACCAGCACGACGACGAGCGCCAGCAGGCCGGCGATCACGCCGGACATGGCGGTCCGCGCGCCGGCCTCGACGTTGACGGCCGAGCGTGTGAACGAGCCGCAGACCGGATAGCCGGAGAAGAAGCCGCAGGCCAGGTTGGCCAGCCCCTGGCCGACAAACTCCTGATTGCTGTCCAGGCGCTGGCCGGTCCTGGCCGCGAGGCTGCGCGTGATGGACAGGGCCTCGACCAGGCCGATGGCCGAGAGGGCCAGCGCGCCGGTGGACAGCCGGCCGAGCAGGGTCAGGTCGAAGACCGGGGGGACCACGAACGGTGGGAGCTGGCGCGGCAGTTCGCCGACCACCCGGACCCCCTGCCGGTCCAGCCCCAGCGCCCAGACGATCAGCCCGGCGATGACCAGGGCGATCAGGGCGCCTGGCAGGTTGCGGCCGAGGCGGCGCAGGGCGACCATCAACGCGATGACACCGGCGCCGAGCAGGGCGCTGGGCAGATGGGTGGCGCCGAGATTCGCGGCCAGCAGGGTCAGCGTATCCGTCAGGCCCGGCGACGAGGCGATGTCCAGGCGCAGCAGGTGGCGGGTCTGATTCACCAGGATGAGCAGGCCGGCCCCGGCCGTGAAGCCGACGATGACCGAGTCCGAGACGAAGTTGACGAGCACGCCCAGCCGGGCGAGGCCCATGATCAGGCGCGCGGCGCCGACCATCAAGGCCAGCAGAGCGGCGGCGGCAACGTACTCGGGTGTGCCTGGCGACGCCACCGCCAGTAACGTCGACAAGATCAGGAGAGAGGTGGTGTTGGTGGGTCCGGTGGCGAGGTGGTTGGACGAGCCCCACAGCGCCCCCACAATGGAGCCGACGATGGCGGCATACAGGCCGACCTCGGCCGGCAGCTCCGAGATCAGGGCGTAGGCCATCGCCTGCGGCAGGGCGATCACGGTGACGGTCAGCCCGGCCACGAAATCCGGCCACAGGTCGGCGCGGCGATAGTGTCGCACGATAGTGGCGGGCCGCAGCAGCACCTGTCCGGCGGCGCGCAGCGTGCCGGCGACCCAGCCGGTGGCCTGCGGCACCCAGGCGGGCGCAGCCGATGGGCGTGACGTGCTTTCCAGGGTAGTCATGCGCAGAGGCGATTCTAAGCACAAGCGGACTATGTGGCAATGCCGCCCGGGGCAATCGTATCTTGATTCGCTGTTCATCCTTGGTCAGTTTGCCTTCGTCAACAAGCGCGGCGCACGCCCGTCACATCGGCCGTCAGGATAGACTCGCGGCTGGCACCGAAGGCTGCCAGGGCGGGCAGGTTTTGCCCGGCGCGCAATTATTCAAGCAGGGGCGCAGGTTCATGGGGGGCTAGACGTCCGCAAAGGCGGGGTGATAGCGCGCAATGCCGCGCCTGCCGCGCAGGGCGCCGGGGGTGAGTTCCGCCAGCCTGAAGACTTCGGCAGGCACGTCAATTTCCCAGCGAATGCCAAACGGCTGGGCGGGCTGGAAGCCAAAGCGCGGATAGTATTCAGCGTGTCCAAGCACGATGACAACGTCATGCCCCAGCGCCTTCAGTTCCGCCAGCGCGGCGCGGATGAGTTTTGAGCCAATACCCTGTTTTTGAAATTCGGGCAGGATTGCCATCGGTCCCAGCCCAAGCGCCTGCCATTCGGTCTCGCCATCGCGGATGGTGACGGGGGAAAAGAGAATGTGTCCAACGATTGTTTCGTCCACCTGGGCAACCAGAGACAGGACGATGGCGTTCTCGTCTCGCAGTTTGTTTACCAGTCGGGCTTCGTTGTCGCGCCCAAAGGCGCGTTGGTTGACGTGGAAGACGGCGGGGATGTCTGCGGGGGCTTCGGGGCGGATGATAAGGCTCATGGTTGGTACTCCTGCGCCGATTGTACTTGCTGAAGGCGATTACATGACGCTGGTCATCATTACCGAAAGCATATCCACGCCCCAGTGGGCGAGCATGAAGGGGGTGAGACGCCTGGTCTTCAGGTAAATGGGGATGACGACGGCAAAAGGCAGGGTGGAGATGAAGCGGTAGAGGATGAAATGCCAATCGGGGCGGAAGGGCAGCGCGGTGTGTTGCAGCGCCCAGCCAAACGCGACGATGAGAACTGCCAGTCCGGTTTTGCCCGTCAAGGCTCGCAGGCGCGGCAGGGCGTAGCCTTGATAGGTCAACTGCTCGGTGACGCCCCACAGGACGGGAAAGACCAGCAGGCTGAACAACGTTCCCCACGGCGGTAGTCCGCCCATGGGCGCGGGCGGCGGACCGCCGTAGATGAGGACGCCCGCCGCCATCCCGCCGCCAAAACCGAGGACGAGAAACAGGAGGAAGAGCAAAAAGGCGAAGCGCAGGTCTTTCCAGAAGCAGGCGCGGTCAAAGTCAAAGAGGGCGGAGAGGCGCAGTCCTTCACGGCGGAGGAAAAAGCCGATGGCGAGCAGACAAGCCAGGTCAATGAGCGAACCGTACACCGTCCACCAGGGGGCGGCGGATTGGAAGGGAGTCGGGTCGCCGCGCAGGAAAAAGACCAGGGCGAGCAGTCCCTGAAAGAGGAGCGCGAAGAGGAAGCGGGCGAAGACTATGAAGAACGGGGCGAAGAATTTCATGGACATCCTTTGAGATGAGATTGCTTCGACGCTGACGCGTCTCGCAATGGCAGAATCATGCGGGGCGCGTGGCGGAGCGGATGAATTTGCCGCGCGTCATCATCTTGCCGTGTTGTTCGGCGAGACGGCGGGCTTCGTCGGCGCTGGGGATTTGCCCGTCTTTGGGGGTGTAGGTGAGAAACCAGAGCGTGGCGCCCCCGCCGAAGACCAGGTTGGTGAGCAGTTTGACCGCCCAGCCGTGACCGCCGTTATCGC
>DAOUAB010000258.1:0-13370 GCA_034434015.1 Anaerolineales bacterium | reverse complement strand
TCCTGGCGGATGTGCTGGCCCTGCACAGCACTCGCGCGGAAGAGCGCCAGGTCAACCTGGTGCATGCGGTCAACCCGGGATTGCCGCCGGTGTCCATCGACGCGGCGCAGATGATGCAGGTGTTCACCAACCTGGTCTCGAACGCCGTCACGTACACGGCGCCGGGCGGCCGGGTGACCATCAGCAGCCGGCTGCAGGCGGCCGCGGGCCAGCGGGCGGGCGTCGCCGTCGCGATCCACAACGACGGCCCGCCGATCCCGGCCGAGGACCTGCCGCACCTCTTCGCGCGTTTCTATCGGGGCCGCACGGCGCGCGACTCAGGCGAGCCCGGGACCGGCCTGGGGCTGGCCATCTGCAAAGAGATCGTCGAGCGCCACGGCGGCCGGATCGACGTGGCCAGCGCCGAGGGGGCCGGGACCACATTCACCGTCTGGTTGCCGCGGTTCGCCGACGCCGACACGCCGCCAGCCGAGTGATAGGATTTAGGGGCTATGGCTCAACTCACTGGCGCGGATCGGGCCGCCTACGTGCGGCAGATGTTCACACGCATCGCCGGGCGTTACGACCTGATGAACCGGCTGATGACGTTCGGGCAGGACAGCGCCTGGCGCCGGCAGGTGGTCGCCCTGGCGCAACTGCCGCCGGGCGGTCGTCTGCTGGACCTCGGGACCGGCACCGGGGACCTGGCTTTCGAGGCCCTGCGTCAGCAGCCTGCGGTCCACGTGGTGGGCGGCGACTTCACCCTGGCGATGATGCGCGTCGGGCGCGGGCGGGCCGGCGGCGGCCGCGTCCGCTGGTCCGGCACGGATGCCCTGAATCTGCCCTTTCCGGATGAGACGTTCGATGCGGTCGTCTCAGGCTATCTGATGCGCAACGTGGGCCACCTGAGCCGGGCCTGGGAGGAGCAGTTCCGCGTGCTCAAACCGGGCGGCCGGGTGGTCTGCCTGGATACCACACCGCCGCCGCCGGGCCTGTTGCGGCCCTTCATCCATCTTCACCTGCGGGTGGTCATCCCAACCTTGGGGCGCTGGATCGCGGGCGAGAGCGAGGCCTATACTTATCTGCCCGACTCGACTCAGGGTTTCCTCGAGGCCGAGGCCCTGGCCGACCGGATGCGGACGGCCGGTTTCCAGGCCGTGACCTACCGCCGGCTTATGTTCGGCACCATGGCGATCCATACCGGTTTGAAGCCAGCGGCTTTGCCAAACAGGCCCTAACTTTCGTCCTCTTTGCCTTGGGGCGCGTCTTTAAGTAAGATAGTGACGAGCAGATCGAGGCGATAGGCTGCCCGTTCCCGCAACAGCACGCTTTTCATCTTATCAAGGAGACATCCATGCTCACATTCCAAGACGTTAAAGGCCAAGGCCTGGTGGAGTACGCCCTGATCCTGGTGCTGGTCGCCGTGGTCGTGATCGTCGTCCTGGCGATCCTGGGCCCGACGATCGGCAACATTTTCAGCAACCTGATCGAAGCCATCTAACCCCACGACCGGCCGCCCGCCCCGATGCTCAGACCGCCTCTCTCAGGAGGCGGTCTTTTTTCTAAGCGGCCGTAATCTCCCAGAGGATGATCTCGGGCGGGCACAGGAACCGGACGCGCGGCGCGCCTTTGCCCTCCATGCCGATGCCGCGGGTGACGTAGAGCGTCAGCCCGCCGACCGTGTAGCGCCCGCACTCGAACTGCTTGCCGTACAGCGAGCCGGCGTACAGGGCGCCGTACCCCGGGAAGCGCACCTGGCCGCCGTGAGTGTGGCCGGAAAGCTGCAGGTCGATCCCCAGCTCGGCCGCGTCCGGCGCCAGGTCGGGCGAGTGATAGAGCAGGAGGGTGGGGACGCCCCGCGCGCCGTCCAGCAGGGCGCTCAGGCGCGGCCCGTCAACGAAGGGCTTGTGCGAGCAGGTCACGCCGAGCAGGTCGATTTTCTGGCCCCGGTTGTCCAGGGTCACTTTCTCGTCGCGCAGCCAGCGCAGCGGCAGCCCGTCCAGCAGCTGCGGCACTACCGCCTCCTGGTCCACGGCCGGGCTGCCGGTTACGGCATACACGCCCAGCGGCGCGGCCAGCTCGCGCAGGACCGAGCGGCATGCCTCCCAGGCCACCGGGTCGTGGATGTTGGAGAGGTTCAGGAAATCGCCCGTGAACACAATCACATCCGGCTCCAACGCCCCGGTCAGCGCGATCAGGTCGCGCTCACGCTGCGTGACGCGCTCGATGTGCAGGTCGCCCAGGTGGAGCAGGCGCAGCGGCGGCGCGCCGGGCGCCAGCTTGGGCGAGCGCAGGGTCTGGCGGGTGACGGTCAGGCGGTGCGGCTCGATCCAGAAGGCATACACCACCAGCGCCGTGCCGATCAATTGGGCCGCCGGCGCGAACGGCCAGGGCAGCAGCGCGAACGGCAGCCGCAGCACGGCCAGCATGAGGGCCGGCGGCTTGGCCGGGCCGAAGGACTTGCCGGCGCGCGGCAAGGCGGCCAGCAGCGCCCAATCGGCCAGCAGAAAGGCCCACAGCCCGAGGGTCCAGGCCCACTGGCCCAAGGTCGGCAGCGCGGCCAGGCCGAGCAGCAGCCCGGCAAAGACCGGCGCCGGCAGGGCCTCGATCTGGTCGAGGAAGCGCAGGACCAGGTCGAACTGGTTGCCGTGCGTGCCCGGGAAATGTTGGAGGCGGGAGAAATCGCGTTTGATCATGGGCGCAATCGTATCATGTTCAATCACGGACATCTGGCGCTTGACATACGCCCCCTGGCAGAAGTATAGTCCCTGCAACTGAATAGATTGCAGAACAGGTGCCCTGTTCCCCGGATGGTCAGGGTCAAACGGCGAAGCCGGTGATGGTCGCAGCGCGATCGCGCTGCTTACCGAGTCCGGCGCTGTCGCGCAACTGTAATTTGGCGGCGTTGCCTCGCAATGCCCCCAATCAGCCAGGTCGCCCGCCTGCTCTGCGCTCTCCACAGACCTCGCGTAAAGGAGGTGGGGACCGGCGCCCAATGGCGTTCTTTCTCGGCCTCCCCTTGTCACGCGACAAGGGGTTTTTGTTTCTAGGGATCGTTTTCTGGACAGGAGACCGCGTTCCATGATCGCCCGCTTTCTCAAGCCCGTTGTGTTGCTGGCTGCCGTCGTGGCCCTGGCGGCCTGCGCGCCGGCGGCTCCCACGCCCGCCCCGACTGCCGAGCCGCTGGCCTTCGTCGACGGCCTCGGCCGCGCCGTCACGTTGAGCGCGCCCGCCCAGCGCATCATCACCCTGGCGCCGTCCAACACCGAGATTCTGTTCGCCATCGGCGCGGGGCGGCAGATGGTCGGCCGGGATGAGCTGTCCGATTTCCCTGCCGCTGCCGCCGACGTCGCCAGCATCGGTTCGACCTTCGGCGCGCTCAACACAGAACTGATCGTCTCCCTGCAGCCGGACCTGGTGCTGGCGGCCGAGATCAACACCCCGGAGCAGGTCAAGGCCCTGGAAGATCTCGGCCTGACCGTGTACTGGCTGGCCAACCCGACCGATTTCGCCGGCCTGTATGAGAACCTGAAGCTCGTCGGCCGGCTCACCGGCCGCGAGGCGGAGGCCGAACAGCTGGCGGCCTCCCTGGAGGCGCGCGTGGCGGCCGTTCTGGAGAAGACTCAGGCCGTGACGGCCAGGCCCAGGGTTTTTTATGAGCTGGACGCCACCGACCCGACCAAGCCTTTCACGGTTGGCCCGGGGACATTTATGGACACGCTGCTCACGCTGGCCGGCGGCGAGAACATCGGCGCGGCCCTGTCGGACCCGTATCCGCAGATCAGCTCGGAGGAATTGATCCGCCAGAACCCGGACGTCATCCTGCTGGGCGATGCGGCCTACGGGGTGACGGCGGAGGCCGTAGCGGCGCGGCCCGGCTGGGAGGCGCTGGCGGCCGTGCAGGCCAACCGGATCCTGGCCTTCGACGATAACCTGGTGAGCCGCCCCGGCCCGCGGCTGGTGGACGGGCTGGAGACGCTGGCGAAACTGCTGCACCCGGACTTGTTTGATTAGCAGACGGCCGATGGCGGATGGCGGACGGCGGGCTGCGCCGCCGCAGCGCCTGGCGATCCGCCCTCCGCTCTGCCTGCGGGTCATGTCACGGATTTCTCCCTTCCTCTGGTGCGGCCTGGCGCTGACGGCGGCCCTGCTCCTCAGCGCCGGTATCGGCGCGGTCCCGATCCCGCCCGTCGACGTGGCGCGCCTCCTGGCGAGCCGCCTTATGGGTGGAGCGCCTGACGCAAACTGGCCGTCGACCTGGGAGACGATCCTGTTCAGCATCCGGCTGCCGCGCACGGCGCTGGTGGCGCTGACCGGCGCGGCGCTGGCCGGGAGCGGCGCGGCCTACCAGGGCCTATTCCGCAACCCGCTGGCTGACCCGTATCTGGTCGGTGTCGCGTCCGGGGCGGGCCTGGGCGCGGTGCTGGTGATGGCCTGGCGGTGGCCGGCGTCGCTGCTTGGGATGGCGACGGTGCCGGCCGGGGCTTTCCTCGGCGCGCTGGTCACCGTAGCGCTGGTCGTCAACCTGGCGCGCCTCGGCCGGCCGTCGTCGTCGCCCGCCGGGGTGACGCCGCTGACGGCCCTGATCCTGGCCGGGGTCGCCGTGGGGGCGTTCGCCACGGCGCTGATGACCTTCCTCATGCTCCGGTCGCAGGGCGAGTTGCGCCGCGCGATGGCGTGGCTGTTGGGCGGCTTCGCGCTGGGCGGGTGGGACCCGGTCTGGGCGGCGCTGCCGTATGTGGTCCTGGGCCTGGGCACGCTGCTGATCCTGGCGCGGCCGCTCAATGTGCTCCAGTTTGGCGAGGACCAGGCGCAGCAGCTCGGCCTGGCGGTGGACCGGCTGAAACTGGTGATCATCGCCGCGGCGTCGCTGGCGGCGGCGGCGGCCGTGGCGTTTTCGGGCATCATCGGCTTTGTGGGCCTGGTGGTGCCGCATGTGGCGCGCCTGTTGTGGGGCACCGACTATCGTCGGCTGTTGCCGCTCTCTATCCTGGCCGGCGCGGCGGGCCTGCTGCTGGCCGACATCGCCGCGCGCACGGTGCTGGCGCCGCAGGAGGTGCCGGTGGGCATCGTCACGGCCCTGGCTGGCGCGCCGTTCTTTTTGTGGCTCTTGCGGCGCGCGCCGGCGGCGTAAGGGCAGGGGCGAACGGCCGTCCGCCCTTACGACGGAAAATCGTATGCTGACGCTTGACTCGTTGACTCTGGCTTACGGCTCGCGCGTGGTGCTGCGCGACGTGCACCTGACCCTGCCGGCCGGCGAGGTGTTGGCCCTGATCGGCCCGAACGGCGCCGGCAAGTCGACGCTGATCCGGGCGGCCAGCGGCCTGCTGCGGCCAGCGGGCGGGCGGGTGACGCTGGACGGCGCCGATGTTCACCGCTGGTCGCCGGAGCAGCGGGCGCGCCGCATCGCGGTGGTGCCGCAGGCCGCCCAGTTGCCGGAGACGTTCACGGCTTTTGAGACCGTCCTGATGGGGCGCACGCCCTATCTGGGCTGGCTGGGGCGCGAGCGCGAACAGGACCGCGCCATCGCGCGCCGCGCCATGGAACGCACCTGCACCAGCGAGCTGGCCGGGCGGCCGGTCGGCGCATTGTCCGGCGGCGAGCAGCAGCGGGTGTTGATCGCCCGGGCGCTGGCGCAGGCGGCGCCGGTGATGCTGCTGGACGAGCCGACCGCCCACCTGGACCTCAGGCACCAGGCCGGGACGCTGGGTCTGGTGCGCGACCTGGCGCGCACGGACGGCCTGGCCGTGCTGGTGGCCCTGCACGACCTCAACCTGGCGGCGCAGTTCGCCGACCGGGTCGCCCTGCTGGCCGGCGGCGAATTGCAAGCCGTGGGGACGCCGACCGAGGTCCTGACCCCGGGCAATCTCAGCCGGGCCTATGACATCCCGATCTACGTTATCTCGCATCCCCTCCACGGCGCGCCGTTGGTGCTGCCGGATGGCGCCTCCCCACGGCCAGGCCAGCCCGTTGAGCGACCAGGCTAGAAAAGGCGGAAGCATGCCCAGGCTCACGACGCTCTACACCCGCAAAGGCGACGATGGGACGACCGCCCTCGGCGGCGGCCAGCGCGTGCCCAAGGACGCGCTGCGCGTGCAGGCTTACGGGACCGTGGACGAGCTGAACTCGGCCCTCGGCGTGGCGCTGGCGCACGGGCTGTCCGCGCGCCTGGCCGAGGCGCTGCCGCAGGTCCAGAACGACCTGTTCCACCTCGGCTCCGACCTGTGCTTTGTGGAAGAGGACAAAGCCAGATACGTCCTGCCGCAGATCGAGGCGCGGCACGTCCTGCGCCTGGAGGGCCTGATCGACGAGTTGAACGAGGTCGTGGGGCCGCTGGACAACTTCATCCTGCCGGGCGGCGCGGTGGGGGCCGCCAACCTGCATCTGGCGCGCACCATCTGCCGCCGCGCCGAGCGCGACGTCACCGCCCTGGCCGGCCAGGAGCCCGTCGGGCCGTTCGTGCTCAAGTACCTCAACCGCCTCTCGGATGCGTTGTTTGTGATGGCGCGCTACGAGAACAAAATGCGCGGCGTGGCGGAGCCGCTCTGGGACAGCCGGGCGTAGGCCGGGAGGCGATTAAGCCGGCGGGGGCGCAGACGGGGCGTCGCCGCTCTGCGCCTGGGCGTGGTCGCCGGAGGGGGGCGGGGCGGTAGCCGCGTCGCTGGCGGGCGCCGGCGCGCCGTCGGCCGGCGTCGTCAGGGGCGGCGGAGCCGCGGCGGGCGCGGCGGCGGCCGGGATCACCACCGCAATCTTCAACTCCTCGTGCGCTTTCTTCAGGCCGGCGGCCACCGCCTCGGTCATGCGCTCGATTTGCTCCTTGCGCTCGGCCCGGGCCTTCTCTTTCGCCTTGAAGTCCGCAATCTGGCGCCACAGCCGCTGAACTTCGTCGCGCACGCCCTCCGGGTCCTGGATGCTGTACATCGTCATGCTGAAGTTGCCGGCCTTGGTGCGGAAGGTCACATCGCCGATGGTGAGGACGCGCAGCCATTTCAGCGGGCTGAGGTAAGTGATGATCGTGTTGAGCAGGCCGGCGGTGTTGACCGACGCCGAGCCCTCGGCGGCGTCCTGCAGCGAGAGCTGGACGCTCTCCGGCAGGTTGGGGGCGGGCAGCAGCCGTTCGATGGTCACCAGACCGTCGCCGCCTTTGGCGTCCAGGTCGATGACCATCCGCACCAGGAAATGGCGCGCCCAGCGCAGCGCCGTGATCAGGATGGCGATGGAAATGCCCAGCGCCGCGACCCAGATATCGATCGCGCGCAGCAGGTTCGCCGCCGTCAGCAGCAGGATGACGGCGGCCGTCCCCAGCTCCCACAGCACGAACTCGGGCTTGAAGATCAGCAGCAGCCAGAACGGGTAGATGAAGCGCTGCCCGGTCGGGCGGTCGGGATTACTTGCCGGGACTTTTGGATTCCCCGGAAGCCGAGACCTCCTTGCTCGGCCGGAAGAGCGCGCGCAGGGTCATCACGCCCAGGATAGTCAGCAGGCCCCAGGCGGAGAAGGTGAAGGCCGTGAAGTCGATCGTCGGCAGGCTCCAGTACAGGATCGTCCAGAACAGGAAGATCAGCAGCACCATCACGCCGCGGTAGCGCTCGCCTTTGCCCAGCCACAACAGCAGATCCGGGTCTTCGCGGCCGGGCGCCGGCTGGGCTTCAGGGGCGGGGGCGGCGCTGGAGGTCGGCGGCCGGCCGGCGCGGGCGGGCAGGTCGAAACCCGGCGAGCCCGTAAACAGCCAGTAGATGAGGAAGGGGATCGGCAGGGCGATGAAGGTCAGGACAAAGGTGCGCTCGCTCCAGCCGGCCCAATACCAGGCGAAGTACCACCACAGGCCGACGGCGATGGCCCAGGCCACCAGGCTCAACACACTCAGCAGGACCAGCGTGAAGAGCCGATTGGACTCCGTCGATCGGTTTGGGTTGCGCATATCGGCCTCCTTTACCTGCTCAGGGGATACGCAGTTCCATACCAACGGTGATGAAGTCCGGGTTGAAGCCCACCCGGTCGCGGTTAGCGTCGATGAGCGCCTGCGGGGTGATATTGTACTTGCGCGCGATGCTGTAGAGCGTGTCGCCGCGCTGGACGATGTAGACGCCCGGCCGGGCGCTGCTCGCCCCGGCCTCGGCCGAGCTGGCGGCCGTGTCCGGCGCGCCCGGGGTCGGCGCGGCCAGGTCGGCCTCGCCGGGCAGGGCCGGCTCCGGCGCGGTCTCCGGGAAGAGCAGGCCGGGCACCGTGTGCAGGCTGCTGGCGCCGCTGTTCGGCTGCCAGTTGCCCTCGCCGAGCAGCCGGTTCAAGGTGCCGGCCGTGAGCCGGAACGTCAGGCTCGGCAAGGCGAACTCGGGGATAGACTGGACGCTGACCTCGATCGTGTCCTCGGGCCGCACGCCGCGGGCCGGGCCATCCAGCTTCTGGCCGATGGCGATGCGCAGCCCGCCCAGGACGGCCTCGGCGCGCGTCTCGTCCGGCGGCAGCGTCGCCAGCCAGTTGGAGAGTGTGGCCCAGCGCTTGCGCGCGTAGGCCTCATACAGGCGCGGATTGCATTGCGAGATCAGCGAGTCCGCGGCCGTGATGATCGCGTCGGTCTGGTTGGTGTCCTGGTAATTGGCCTGGAGCATCTGCGTGTAGAGCGGCCAGCACTGGTTGACCCTGTTCTGCAGCCAGATGGCCAGGAGGTCGCCGGGATTCTGTTCCAGGGCGTAGGCGGCCTGCTGCCGCACATTCTGCAGGCTGACGCCGAACGGCAGCGGCTGCTGGCGCGCATCCAGGCCGCGCCACAACAGCAGACCGCCCTCGGAGAAGGGCGTGCTGCGCACATACGAGACGGCCACCTTGGTGGCGGTCGGCGCCGGCGTGCCGCCCGGGACCGTGGTGACGACGATGACGGGCGTGATGATCGCGCCGCCGCTGCCGCCGCCGGCCACCGGCAGGCCGTAGCCCAGGCCGTTGGCCACCTCGGCGCCCACCTGGCCCCAGTAAGCAAAACTCTCCGTGCGCGCCGTGCGCGCCGTCTCGCCGGCTACCCGCGCCAGCAGGTCGCCCAGCAGGCTGTTGTTGAGTTGCGCGCTGGCCAGCAGGAAGACGAACGACGCAAAACAAATCAGCCCGATCCCCACTAGCGTGGCCAGGAACGAGTTGACAGTCTTGGAGATCTGATCCATAGGACCCTTTCCTTGCGGCGGCGACGACTTGGCCATCCGGTTGCCTCAGCGCTTTCTCCCGCGCGGCGCGTTTCAGAGTTGAACGCCGAAGGCCGCCAGCTCCTCCGGCGAGTAGTAGACCAGGCTCCAGGCCCGAAACAACCGGAACACCAGGCGCACCACGTGCCGGCGCTCCGGCGCCTGCACTTGCGGCGCCAGGGCCGCGACCCAATCGCTCAAGGGGCCGGGCAGGGCCCGCGCGCCCTGGCCGGCCTGCAGCAGCACCTGCGTCACCTTCAGCCCCAGGATCGGCGTCGGCACCAGCTGGTCGGCTGAAGACGCGGCCGCCGCCGAGGCTTCCGTCGGCAGCCTCAGCGGCCCGCTGGCCGCCGCCAGCCGCGCCATCCGGTCCTGCAGGACGCTCCAATACCAGGCGTGTTCGGCGACCTCCCAGGCGCCGGGGTTGTACCCGCACAGCGCCGACCAGACATCGCCGTTCGCCCACCAGCTGCCCCAGCAGCCACTGACGGTCAGGTAACGCGTCGTGCACTCGGCCACCGCCTGCGGGTCGTTCCAGACATCGGTGGACGGCACGTCCGCGCACACGCCGCCGGCGGCGAAATGGCCGGGCAGGATCTGCGTACGGCCCACCGCCCCGGCCGACGACCCGTACAGGTCCTCGGGCCGGATTGTCTTCCCCAGGCGCCGGCCCAGCGCCTGCATGGCCGGGCTGGCGGCGATCGCCTTCAGGCCGTCGCGCTGCCGTTGCGCGGTGCGCGAGACCTTCAGACCGAGCACCGTCCGCTCGTACAGGCTGGCCGGCCAGCGCTGGGCGACGGCGTCCCAGGCGCGGTCGCGCCCGTACGGACCGGGCTGGGTCGGGTCGATCAGGCCCCACTCCTCGGCGTTGGTCTCGCCGAACGGAATGGCGGCCGCGGCCTCCGGCGGGAAGACTTTGCCGGGCGCCCCGTCAGCGGCCGGCCGGCCGGCCGCATCGCGCGGCACGGCGGCCAGGTAGAAGGCCCGCAACAAACGCCAATCCTCGAAGCCGACGGCCTGGGCCATGGCCTGGTACGGGGCCTCGGCGGTGGTGTAGCGGCTGGGCGAGCTGGCGCCCAACGGCCAGACCGGGCCGGCCGAGAGCATCACCAGCCAGGCGATGAAGCCCAGGAGGATGCCGGACTTGGCCAGGGCCGCTTCCGGCGTCCCGTCACGGCGGCGCGGCTCGTCGTGGGCCGCCGGGCCGCGCGCCAGGAGGCTCCACAGGACATAGCCCACCAGCCCGAACGCGACGACCAACAGGGCGGCGCGCCGCAATGGCGCCAGCACCTCCGGGCGAAGCACGTGCAGCTCCCAGTCATCCTCGCGGACGAGGAAGGCCGGCAGGCTCTCCGTCAGGCCGCCGGCCTGCACCAGGCAGGCCGGGTTCGCCCAATAGCGGCCCTGCACATACCACTGCGGACAGGCCAGTTCCCGCCTGGCCTCCGGCTCGGCCCAATAGCCCAGGCTCAGGTGCGTGTGCCCGCCCGGACACTCCCGCGCCAGCGGCGTCCCCGGCGCCACCCGTGTGTACTGGCGCTGGGAAGCGCTTATACTAGCTTGAATTTGGATCTCGCACAAATGAAAGGCCAGCATTTGCCAGCCGGCGGCCGCGCCCTGGCACTCCACGGCCACAAACTGGCCGCCGCCGCCGTAGGTGTCGCCAGCCGCCAGCGTCCAGGCCAGGCCCGTCTCCGGACACATGCTCCGCAGCCAGCCGTCGGGGCCCCGAAGGTCAATGCCGGGCACCTCGGCGTCCACCCAGTGGATCTGGCCATCAGGCACGTTCTCGCGGGGCGGGGCGCTGAAGACCAGGTAGGCCTCCAGGGGTTGCTCGCCGGCGTAGGGCGAGACGAAACCCGGACTGTTGTTCTGGGCGAACGCCGGGCAACCGGTAAACAGGACCAGGCCGAACGCCAGGAGGACGCCGGCCACATGCCTGAGTTTCTGGACAGGATAGGTCGCGGATGTCATCGTGTTGATCGGCCCAACCGCCACCCCGTTCCGGGAGCCGATTATAGGCCCGATACCGGCCGGACGCCATCGGCGGTTGCATCTTCTCCACCCCTCGACTATGATTTGCGCTACTCGAGCCGGTTGAGAAAGATGGGCGATTATGTCGGACCGATTGGCAACTGAGGTCAAAACGCCGCTGATTATCGGCGTGCGTTTCCTGCGCGTCGGCAAGCTGTATCATTTTGACGCCGCGGAGTTCGGCGATGTGCGGCCGGGCGACCGCGTGATCGTCGAGACGACGCGCGGCCGGCAGCTGGGGGAGGTGGTGCAGTTCGTGCCGCCCGAAAAACAGTCGCCGCCGGAGGGCGGCTACAAGCGCATTGACGGCCTGGCCACACCCCGCGACCTGGCCATGGAGCAGTATTGGAAGGCCAAAGAGACCGAGGCCATGATCAACTGCCGCGAGCGCGCCCACCAGCTGCAACTGGAAGGCGTCAAAATCGTCAAGGCCGACTACAGCTACGACGGCTCGCGGCTGACGTTCCTGTTCAGCGGCCCGGACGACGCCGCCGGCGGCGGGGGCGGCACGCCGGTCGGCAAGGTCGAATTGAAGTCTCTACGCGAGGACATGCAGGCGCAGCACCCGCAGCAGGTCGTCACCTTCCGCCAGATCGGCCCGCGTGACGTCGCCAAGCTTATCGGCGGGCTGGGCGCCTGCGGGCTGGAGACGCGCTGTTGCTCGCTGTTCCTGACCGAGTTCAGCCCGGTCAGCATCAAGATGGCCAAAGAGCAGGGCATCTCGCTCAACCCGGAGGAGATCACGGGAATGTGCGGGCGGCTGCGCTGCTGCCTGGTCTACGAGTACGAACAGTACGTCGCGGCGCGCAAGCAGCTGCCCAAACGCAACAAGCTGGTGACCACGCCGAAGGGCGTCGGCAAGGTGGTGGATGCCAACCCCCTCAAACAGTCGGTCTGGGTGCTGATCCAGGACGGCGAGGATTTCCGGACGTACGAGTTCCTCAAGGACGAGATCCAGCCCAAGGAAGAGTTGGAAGCTCTGCAGAAAAAGGCCGCCAGCCCGTGCGACCGGCATGAGGGCGGCGGCTGCAATTGCGGTAAATCGAAGAAGAAGTAAAGGACGGCCATCACAAGTGGCAAGTAAGTCTGCCACCTGAGACCTGCTCCCCGCATGACCGCCCTCGGCAACCTCGACGAATTGCGCCTCCACCATCCGCCCCGGCGGGTAGTCTCGCTCGTGCCCTCCCTCACCGAGAGCCTGTTCGACCTGGGTTGCGGCGACCGGCTGGTGGCGGTGACCGATTACTGCGTGCACCCGGCTGATAAAGTCCGACATCTGCCGCGCGTCGGCGGCACCAAGAGCCCGGACCTGGCGCGGGTCCGGGCGGCGCTGCCGGAGCTGGTCCTGGCCAGCCGCGAGGAGAACCGCCGGGAAGATGTCGAGGCCCTGCAGGCCGACGGTTTCAAGGTCTGGGTGACGTTCCCGTGCACGGTCGCCGGGACGCTGGAGTTGTTGTGGGCCATCGTGCGCGTCTTCGATGTGCCGCAGCGGGGCCTGGTCATCGACGCCCTGGAGCGGGTCTACGAGTACGCGGCGTTGGCGGCCGAGAACACGCCCGGTCTGCGGACCTTCTGTCCGATCTGGCGCGAGCCCCGGGCGCCTGAGCCGCCGCGCTGGTGGATGACGTTCAACCGCGACACCTATATGCACGACCTGCTGCGCGTGTGCGGAGGCGAGAACGTGTTTGCAGACCGGGAACGCCGCTACCCGCTGGCCGCCGACCTGGGCCAGATGCCGGCCGACCCGCCTGATCCGGCGCGCGACACGCGCTATCCGCGCGTCACGCCGGACGAGGTGGCCCGGCAGGCGCCGGACGTGATCCTGCTGCCGAGCGAGCCGTATCCTTTCACCGACCAGGACGCCGCCGCCTTCGACGCCTTCCCGGACCTGCCGGCCGTCCGGCACCGCCGTCTGCACACCCTCGACGGCAGCCTGCTGACCTGGCCGGGCACGCGCCTCGGTCGCGCGCTCAACGAACTGCCCGGTTTCTTCCTGCCCTTCGCGAGCCTGAATTCACAGGAGTAAACATGCGTCTGCTCAAATTGCTCGTCATCCTCGCTCTGGCGCTGGCGGCGTCCGGCTGCGGCGGCGATGGCGCCAGGCGCACGCCGACCCCGGACGTCTCCGGGTATCCGGCCGGCTACCCCGGCCAGGCGACGCCGGCGCCGCTGCCGAGCGACGCCTAT
>DAOUAB010000257.1:0-20979 GCA_034434015.1 Anaerolineales bacterium | reverse complement strand
CTTTAGCGGGTCGCCTCGGCCTGCACCTGCGCCGCGGCGGCCAGCGCCGCGTCCAGGTCCCCGCCGTTGACGTAGTCCACGATCGCCGTCCACTCGGCCTTGCCGAAGCCGCCGGGGATGGTGTCGCCGATGTCGGGCGTGAAGCCCTGGGTGTTAGCCAGGGCCGCGCCCTTCTTCACCAGCGACGGGTCGGTGTAGTTGCCGGCCGCGCCCTTGTTGGGCGAGAGGTCGAAGCCGGCCTTGGCCCAGTTCGCGCCGCCCAGGTCGGACGACAGGTAGGCCACCAGCGCTTTGACGGCGGCCTTGTCGCTGAAGGCCATCATCGGCTCCACCGCGCCCTGCAGACCCTGGGTGCCGGGCACCGGGAAGAAGTCGTAGTCGGTGCCGTACTGGAGGTCCGGGAACTTCTTGGCGACCTCGCCGCCCGCGAAGCCGGACTGCTTGACCATCATGGCTTCGGGCGGGTCGGCGAAGGGCTTGTAGATGGCGTCCAGGAAGGGCGTGGAGAGCGTCCCCTGAGCGCCGCCGACGGTATACGCCGGGTCCCTGGCCCACTTGCCGTAGGTTTCATAGGCCTGTTTCACGCCGGCGTCGTTGTAGGGGATGGAGCCGTCGATCAGGCCCAGCACGTAGTCGGGCCCCTGCTGCACCAGCAGGATGTCCTGGATGAAGTCCGAGCCCGTCCAGCCGGTGGCGTCGCCGGACTCCATGCCCATGCTCCACGGCACGTCGCCGTTGGCTTTCATCTTCTCCACCAGCGCGTCCAGCTCGGCCCAGGTGGTGGGGACCGTGTAGCCCTTGGCCTGGAAGACCGCCGGGCTGTACCAGATGATGGACTTGATGTCGGCCTTGATCGGCAGCCCCAGCCATTTGCCGTTGACCGTCATCGGCGCCAGGAAGAAGTCGGAGTAGTTCTCGCGATGGGCGCCCAGGCTGTCCATCGTCTTCAGCTTATCCTGGTACTGCACCAGCTGGGTCACCTGCCAGAAGGCGACGTCGGGCGGGGTGCCGGCCTGGACCTTGGTATCCAGCAGGGCCTGGTCGCGGGTCGACTCGGGCTGGATGACGAGGCCGCAGGCGTCCACCAGCGGCTTGAGGATCTCGTTCAGCCGCGCCTCCTCCGCGCCGGACCACTGGTAGAGCATGGTGAGGGTGTCGCCGGGGTTTGCGCCCATGCAGTCAATGCCGCCAGCCGGGGCCTGAGTGGGTTGCGGCGTGGGGGTGGCGGCGGGAGCGCAGGCCGCCGCCACCAACGCGATGACGACGACCAGGGAAAACCGAATGGCAGAACTCTGTTTCATGTATCTCCTCCACTTCGGGGTTCTACGCTCGGATCGTGGCCTCAGGTTGAAACGCTCACAGACGACAGACCGGCAATAGTCATCACCTCCTTGGCGTCGAGCCGAGGCGGTCGGCGCGCTCTGACAGTCGTTGGAACGGCCCGGGGGTCAGGCCCCGGCTGTGGAAAGCGCGCGTTTCGCACCGCACGAATCGCGCACGATGAGTTCGGTCTCCAGCAGGACGTTGGGGTGGCGGATCTCATCCTCGTCCGTGATGAGGCGGATGAGCAGCTCGGCCGAGCCCCAGCCCAGCCCGGCGGCCGGCAGGCGCACGGTGGTCAGGGGCGGGTCGAGAAATTCGGCGAGCGGAATGTCGTCGAAACCGACGACGGCGATGTCGTCCGGCACCCGCAGCCCGCGGCGCCGGATGGCCTGCAACGCGCCGAGCGCCACGGTGTCGGAGGCGATGAAGACGGCCTCCGGGCGCGGGTTGAGCGCCAGGAGCGACTCCATCTCCGCCAGCCCGCTCTGCGGAGTGAAATTGCCGTGGCGCACCAGCGCCGGGTCATAGGTCAGTCCGGCGGCTTCCAGGGCCAGCCGATAGCCGGTCCGCCGGTCGGCGCTGGCCGTGTAGGCCGGGTCGGCGTTGGTGATCAGCGCGATCCGGCGGTAACCCACCGACAGCAGATGCTCGGTGGCCAGGCGCGCGCCGCCGACGTTGTCGACGTCCACAAACGGGATGGCCACGTTGGGCAGCTGTCCCATGAGGACCAGCGGGGCGCCCTCGGAATGGACGCGCAACAACTCCTGGTCGTCCAGGCGCGGCCCGGAGAGCACCAGGCCGTCTACGTGACGTTCCCGCAACAGCCGGACGTAGGCGCCCGAGGTGTTGTCGGGCGGAATGGGTTCAAACAGGGTATGGTAGCCCTGGGCGCTGGCGGCCTGGCTCAGGCCGTGGAGCACCTGGGGCAGGAACTGGTCGGCAAAGGCCTGGTCCGGCGTCTGGCGCATCACGAAACCGATCATGTGCGTCTGACCGCTGACCATGCGCCGCGCCGTGGCGTCGGGGTGGTAGTTGAGCCGCCGGGCCGCCTCGAGCACCCGTTGGCGCGTCTCGTCGCTGATCCGCATGCCCTGGACATTGTTCAAGACAAAGGAGACCGTCGTGCGCGAGACTCCGGCGAGCTCGGCGACCTGCCTGGCAGTTGCCCTTTTTGTCATGCTAACACGGTTTGCTAAAACGAGTTAGCGTCAGTATAGGACGACTTGAACTGGGAGTCAATAGGCAGATTTAAAATCGAAGCCAATCACGGCTGCCGAGCCGACCTGCGTTGACTCCCGGCGGCCGTATCCCGGTTTCGGTGTAAAGGGATCGGGGCGCATGGCCGTGCGCCCCAACCGGTGAGGAATTACACACCCCTCGAACAGCGACCCTCCTGGCCTGGTGAGGGACGAACGGCCAGGAGCGGACACGGAGGCGGAGGGGGCGATCAGCGGGAGCGGCGCCTCACGCCTCCGTTGATTGGGGCCAGGCGCGCTCGATGATCCGCCTGAACTCCGTCCCGACCGGCAGCGCCCCGAACATCAGCCGGCCCGCCTCGCCCAGGCGTGACGCGCAGAAGGCGTCGGAGACGGCGGGCGGCGCGTGGCGCAGCAACAGGCTGGCCTGCAATCCCAGGGCCAGCCCCTCCACCAGCCGCCGCGCCCGCGCCTCGGCGTCAGCCGGGTCGCGCAGCTCGGCCTCCAGCCGCCCGACCAGCTGGTCGTAGCGCCGGTCGGCCCCCTGCGCGGCGCGCAGCTCGGCCAGCAACGCCTCGCCCGTCTCCGGGTCGCGGTGCAGGGCGCGCAGCACGTCCAGGCACTGGATGTTGCCGGACCCCTCCCAGATGGCGTTGACGGGCGCATCGCGGTACAGGCGCGCCAGCGGGCCCTCGTCCACATACCCGTTCCCGCCCAGGCACTCCATCGCTTCCGCCACGCCGGCGATGGCGCGCTTCGTGATCCAGTACTTGCCGACCGAGACCGCGATCCGCGCCAGCCGCCGCGCGCCCTCGTCCGCCACGGCTTCGTCGAAGGCCCGCGCCAGCCGCAGCGCCAGGGCGGTGGCGGCCTCCGACTCCAGGCACAGGTCGGCCAGCACGTTTTGCATCAGCGGCTGCTCGGCCAGGCGCCGGCCGAACGCCGAACGGTAATGCGCGTGATGGGTCGCTTCGGCCACGGCCCGACGCAACGTGGCCGCCGATCCCAGGGCGCAGTCCAGGCGCGTGTGGCGCACCATCTCCATGATGTTGGCGACGCCGCGGCCCTCCTCGCCGATCAGGCGCGCCCAGGCGCCGTGGAACTCCACTTCGCTGGAGGCGTTGGAGCGGTTGCCGACTTTGTCCTTGAGCCGCAGGATATGGAAGGCATTGCGCGCGCCGTTCGGCGTCCAGCGCGGCAGCAGGAAACACGCCAGGCCGCCCGGCGCCTGGGCCAGCACCAGGAAGGCGTCGCACATGGGCGCCGAGCAGAACCACTTGTGCCCGGTCAGCGCGTAGGCCTGGCCCGGCCCGCGCCGCCCGAGCGGCTCGGCGCGCGTGGTGTTGGCGCGCACGTCGCTGCCGCCCTGCCGCTCGGTCATGGCCATGCCGAAGAGCGCCCCGCGCTTCCGGTCGGCGGGCAGCGGGCGCGGGTCATACTCGCGCGAGAGGACGCGCGGCTCCCACTCGGCGGCGAGGTCCGGCTGGAGGCGCAGCGCGGGCACCACCGCGAACGTCATCGTCAGCGGGCAGCTGGCGCCCTCCTCGATCTGGTGGCGCAGCATCATCAACACGGCCCGGACGACGTGCGCGCCGGGGCGCGGGTCGGCCCACGGCGCGGCGTGGACGCCGGCTTCCACGCCCAGTTGCATGAGGGCGTGCCAGGCCGGATGGTAGTCCACTTCGTCAATCCGGTTCCCGAAGCGGTCGTGCGTGCGCAGCTCGGGCAGGTGGCGGTTCGCCAGGTCGCCCAGGCGCAGGGTCTCGGCCCGGCCGACCCGCGCGCCGAAGTCGCGCGCCAGCGCCTCGCCCCAGCCGCCGCCCTCGCGCGCCAGCGCCTCGCGCAGCGGCGGGTCGTGCTCGAAGACATTGTAATTTTCCAGCGGCGGGGGTTGATTGAAGACTTCGTGCGGCTCGCGCCGGATTGGGGTCGAAGGCTGCATATCGCCTCCTTGGGGAAGGCTGGCTCTCTCGACTGTTGCAGAAAGCCGGGCAGGTCAAGCGACTTAACTTTAACGCAAAGGCGCCAGGACGCAACGTTACCCCCTTCGTGTCTCTTTGTGCCCCTTCATACCCCTTCATACCCCTTCGTGGATCTATTTCCAGTTGACCATGAGGAGGCTGACCAGATGCCGGCCAGGGTGGTGGCCGAGACTTTGTCCTTGTCGCACACTCTCAGGCGCCGAGCGCGTCCAGCAGATCCCTCAGGCGGACGCCGACCAGGCTGGGGAAGACCGCGTCGGCGGCGCCGACCCGCTCACGCGGCCCCAGGCCCACCGTGCGGAACCCGCCGGCCCGCGCGGCCTCGATCCCGGCGGCCGCGTCCTCCACCACCACGCACTCGGCCGGGGGGAGGCCCAGCTGCGCGGCGGCGTGCAGAAATAGGTCGGGCGCGGGCTTCTGGCGTTCCACGCTGTAGCCGTCGGAGATGGCGTCGAACAGGGGCAGGATGCTCAGCCGCTCCAATACCTCGCGCGCGTTCTTGCTGGCCGAGCCGAGCGCCACTTTAAGACCGGCCGAGCGCAGCTCATCGAGCAGTTCGCGCGCGCCGGGGAGCAGGTCGCGCGGGGTGACCTCCCGGATGAATTCCAGGTAGTAGCGGTTCTTGCGCTCCATCAGCGCCTGGAGTTTCTCTTCCGGGGCGCTCCGTCCCTTGAGGATCAGGAGCAGGGACTCGCGGCGCGGGATGCCGCGCAGGTGTTCATTGTCCTCGCGCGTGAAGGGCAGGCCCTCTTCGTCGGCCAGGCGCTTCCAGGCGCGGTAATGGTATTCGGCGGTGTCGGTGAGGACGCCGTCCAGGTCGAAGATGAAAGCGCGGATCATGGCTGGGAGGCGGCGAGCAAGTGGGCGGGGGAGCGGGCATTGTCCCGATCACCCCCCGCTCCCTTTCACCCCTGCGTCCGCTCAGGCGGGGAGGTCCACGTGCTGCAATTTTCCACGGTGGAAAAAGCGGAAAGCCAGGCGTTTCCAGTGCCGGGGCAGACGCGGCGTCACGGTCCAGCCATCGCGTGTCAGGCGCAGGCCCGCGAAGCCGAAGACCACGGCCTGCCAGGTCCCGCCGGCCGAAGCCCCGTGGATGCCGTCGCCGGCGTTGCCGCGCACGTCGCGCAGGTCGGCGCGGACGGCGCGCAGGAAATGTTCGTAGGCCTCCTCCGGGTAGCCCATCATGCTGGCGATAATGGCCTGGATGCTGGGGCCGAGCGACGAGCCAAAGGTGTGGTCCGTGCGCGGATTGTAATAGTCGTAATTGGCGCGGATGACGGCGTCCGGGTAGTGGTCGCGCAGCAGGTACTGGACCATGAGCACGTCGGGTTGTTTGATGACCTGGCAGTCGTTCGCGCCCTCGATGCCGAGGATCTCGTGCATCGACCTGGCGCGCGGCTCGTAGTCGGCCAGGTTCACGTCTGTGAGGGCGAAGTAGCCGTCGAACTGCTCGATCAGGCCGTCCGGGCCGACGTGCAGCTGCAGCTTCGCGGCCACGTCGCGCCAATGCGCCAACCGGCCTTCGGTCAGGTCCAGGCGTTCGATCAGTTCACCCGCTCTGGCCGGCTCATTCTGCTTCAGCCAGTCCAGCGCCTCCAGCGCCGCCTGCAGATTCCACTGCGCCAGGCGGTTGGTGTAGGCGTTGTTGTTCACATGGTCGTGGTACTCGTCCGGGCCGATCACGTCCCGATATTCATAGCGGCCCTCGGCCGCGTTCCACGCGGCGCGCGCGCCATAGAACTTGGCCGTGTCCAGGACCAGCTCGGCGCCGCGCGCGGCGAACCAGGCGTCGTCGCCGGTCGCCTGCCAATACTGGTGCGCGGCGTAGGCCACGTCGGCCGAGATGTGGATGGCCAGGTCGCCGGTCCACACGCGCGCCAGTTTCTTCTTGTCGTGAAAATCCGGCACCCAGGTGGGCGTCACTTCCTCGCCGGTGTCGGCGCTCTCCCAGGCAAACCAGGCGCCCTCGCAGCCGGCGGCCTGCGCCTTGGCGCGCGCGGCCGGCAGGGTGTGGTAGCGGTAGTCCAGCAGGTTGCGGGCGATGGGCGGGGCCGTGTACGTGAACAGCGGCAGCATGAAGATTTCGGTGTCCCAGAAGGCGTGCCCGCGATAGCCGAAGCCGGAGAGGGTCTTGGCCCCGATGTTCACCCGGTCGTCGTGGCGCGGCGCCGCGATCAGCAGCTGGAACAGGTTGAAGCGCAGCGCGAGCTGGGCCTCGTCGTCGCCGTCAATGACGACGTCGGTCCGCTCCCATTCCTGCGCCCAGGCGGCGGCGTTGGCCGGCGCGGCCGCCTCCCAGCCGGGCGCGGCCCGGACGCGCTCGACGGCCCGCGCCGCGAGCTGCTCCGGCGCCGTGTCGCGCGAGGTGAACACGGCCACGCACTTTTCCACGACGACGGGCCGGCCGGGCTCGGCCGGCGCGCTGAGCGCCAGGGTCGGCGCGTCCGGCACGTCCCAGAAGGCCGCCTCCGACGCCGGGCCGCCGGCCGCCCGCAGACGGAAGGCATAGCCGACTTCGTAGTTCGAGCGCCGCGTGCGGGAGCGGAGATAGGCGACGCCGTCGCGCCGGCCCTGCGCCACGCCGCGCCAGTGCGCCAGGCCCTCGTTGTCCATCCGGCCGTCCAGGCCGGCGCGGAACTCCACCTCGCCCGCGAACTCGGGCGTCACCGTGCAGCGCAGGTAGAGCAGGTGCTCGTCGGCCAGCGACGCGAAGCGCTCGAAGGTCAGGGTGGCGGCGCGGCCGGCCGGCGACCGCCAGCGCACCTCCCGGGTGAGGACGCCGGTGCGCAGGTCCAGCGTGCGCCGGAAGGCTTCCACCGTCCCGGAGTCCAGGGAAAAGCGCTCGCCGTCCAGCACCACGGCCAGCGGCAGCCAGTCCGGGGCGTTGGCCAGCTCGGTGATGACCACGGGCGCATCGTCGAAGATGCCGTGGATGAAGGTGGCCCGCCGGTCGCCGGGATAGCCCTCCTCCAGCGCGCCGCGCGTCGCGAGGTAGCCGTTGCCGACCGTGAAGATGGTTTCGTGATGATGCTGGGACTTAGGATTGAAGAAGTCTTGGGTGACAGTCCACATAGCCGATAGCCGCTGACCGGCAGCGGATGACGGACAGCAGGCGTCGCCAATCGCCGGCCATCCGCCACCCGCCGCGCGTCAGGTTAGCCTTCTTTGGAGCCCGACGTCGCGACGCTCTGGATGAAGTAGCGCTGGAAAGCGAAGAACAGCACCAGGATGGGCAGGGTGTTGAAGAGCGACCCGGCCAGGATGACCGAGTACAGCGTGTAATACTCGCCCCGGAACCATTGCAGCCCGAGCGGCAGCGTGAAGTTCTCCGGCGTGCGCAGGATGAGCAGGGGCTCCATGAAGCGGTTCCACTCGCCCTGGAAGGTCAGCAGCGCCAGGGTGAGCAGTTGCGTCTGGCTGATGGGCAGCACGATGCGGAAGAAGGTGCCAAAGCGCCCGGTGCCGTCCATCTCGGCCGCCTCCTCCAGTTCCTTGGGGAAGCTCTTGTAGAACTGCGTCATCATAAACACGCCGAAGGCGTCCACCATGTGCGGCACGATCACGCCCGGCAACTGATCGATGAGGTTGAAGCCGGTGGGCAGGACCACGCTGGACCCGGCGAACAGGCCGCCGATGAGCGGCAGCTCGCTGAGCGGCAGGCCGCCGCGGATGATGCCCGGGCCGATGATCAGGAACTTGGGGATCAGGGTCACCACGCCGGGCATCATCATTGAGACCAACATGGCGTTGAACAGAAAGCCCTTGAACGGGAAATCCAGCCGGGCGAAGGCGTAGCCGGCCATGGCGCAGAACAGCACCCGCAGCACGGTCGTCGCCAGCGAGATGATGGCGCTGTTGGCCAGCCAGCGCGGGAACAGGTCGAAAGACTGCAGGACGGTGCGATAATTCTCGAGCGTGAACGGCGTGGGGAACCAGAGCGGCGGCGTGTAGGCGTTCTCCACCGGTTTGAGCGAGAAGACCAGGGTGAAGTACAGCGGCGCCAGGCAGATCACCGCCCAGGCGATCAGGATCAGATAGAAGATTGGGTTCTTGAAGCGTTCCCAGACGGTGTACAGGTTGGCGCCGGCGGGGGCGGCGCGGCGGGCGAGTGTGGCCATGGGGATCTCCTCTCGGCCGCGCTAGGCGGTGCTGGAACCGCTGCCCTCGATCACGCGGCGCTGCAGCACGGTGACGGCCAGGATGATCAGGGTCAGGATAATGGCCAGCGCCGACGCCTGGCCCATCTTGATGGTGGTGTCGCGGAAGGCCCACTTGTAGATCAGGTAAGTGACCGTCGTCGTGGAGTCCAGGGGGCCGCCGTTGGTCATGACGAAGATCTGGTCGAAGACCTGGAAGCACCCGATCACGCCGACGGTGACGACGAAGAAGATGACCGGGCGCAGCATGGGGATGGTGACGTACAGGAATTGCTGGAATTTGCTGGCGCCGTCGATCTCGGCCGCCTCATAGATGGCGGGCGAGATATCCTGCAGGCCGGCCAGGAAGATGAGCATGAGCGTGCCGCTGGTGGTGAAGACGTTCATGCCCATGATGACGTAGAAGGCCGTGTTGACGTCGTCCAGCCAGTTGACGGTCAGGCCCGTGATCTGGTTGATCACGCCCTGGGCCGCGAACAACCAGACGAAGATCAGCGAGATGACCACCGACGAGGTGACCGACGGCAGGTAAAAGATGGTGCGGAACCCGCGCCGGAAGCGCAGTTTCTGGTCCATAGCGAAAGCCAGAATCAGACTGATCAGGGTCTGCACCGGGACCACGATCAGTACGTATTTGAAGGTGTTGGGCAGGGCCTTCTGGATGAACAGCTCGTCGGCCAGCACACGCTGGTAGCCCTCCAACCCCCACCATTCCGGCGGCCGGAGCAGGTTGTAGCGGGTGAAGGACAGATAGAGCGCGTAGCCCAGGGAGAAGACGACAAAGGTGAAGAAGATGAACAACCACGGGGAGAGGAAGGCGTAGCCGGTCAGGGCTTCGGCCAGGCGCTTGCCGCGGCGCGAGGCGCCCGGCCGCCGGGCCGCGCCGGCCCCGGCCAGCGGCGGCGGAGACTGATCTTGGGGCATGGATAGGCTCATGACGGCTCTCCTCGGCCGGCCGGTTCCGCAGGCGCAGGGCCTGCCGGGCGGCTGCCGCCCGGCAAGCCCTGCCTGGAAACGCGCAGGTTACTGGTTCGCGAGCGCGTCGCGGATGTTCTGGGCAGCCTCCGCGAACGCGTCCTGGACGGACTGGCCCTCCTTATAGATGCGCTCCAGGGCCTTGCTGATCTGGTCGTTGACGTCCGAACCGACCGCGCCCCAGAAGAAGGGCCGGGCGCCCTCCAGCGAGCCGCGGAAGATGGCCGACGCGGCGGCGTTGTTCTTGAGATAGTCGCTGTCTTTCAGAGCGAGGCGCGACGGCAGCGCGAAGCCGCTCTCCAGCACCTGCTTCTGGCTGGCCTCGTTGGTCAGGAACTCCACCACCTTCCAGGCGGCCTCGGGGTTCTGGGTGTTGGCCGAGATGCCCCAGGCCACGGTGAAGATCAGGTTGCCCTCGCCGCCCGGGCCGGCCGGCGGCAGCACCACGCCGTAGTTGGTGTTCGGGAACTGGTCGCGCAGGTAGGGGATCAGCCAGCCGCCCTCGTAGACCATGGCGAACTGGCCCTTGCCGAAGACCGTGCCCTGCCAGCCCTCGCCCACGTCCGCCGGCAGCGCGCCGCTGCCGTCCGCCTTGAACGCGGTGTAGAACTCGCCCGCGCCCACGGCCTCGGCCGAGTCGAGCGTGGTGTCGCTGTAATCCGCGTTCATGATCCCGCCGCCGTTCTGGAAGACGAAGGCCGGGAAGCGCCCCGGGTCGGGCGGCACGCCCAGGCCGTAGATCGGCTTGTTGGGATCGGAGGTGTCGGTCAGGGCCGCGGCCGCGGCCTTCAGGTCGTCCCAGGTCCAGTCGTCGGTCGGCTCATCCAGGCCGGCCGCCGCGAACAGGTCCTTGTTGTAGAACAGGCCCAGGCTGTTGAAGTCTTTGGGGATGCCGTAGACTTTGCCGTCGAAGGTGAAGGCGTCGATCAGGGCCGGGATGAAGTCGGCCTTCTCGGTCCCGGTGCTCGCCATCAGGTCGTCCAGCGGCAGGAGCACCTCGCTCTTGGCCAGCTCCTGCCACCAGAAGATGTCCATGTAAAAGATGTCGGGCTCGGTGCCCGAGGCGAAGGCCGTCAGCAGCGCCGGCTTGTAATCGCCCGTGATCGGCTCGTACTTCACCGTGATGCCGGGGTTCTCCACGGAGAACTTGTACAGCAGCGACTCGAGCAGGGCGGTCTCAGCCGGGCTGGAGGCCCAGCCCGAGAGGCGCACCACCACCTGCTCGGCCGGTTTCTCCACTTCCACGATCTGGGTCGCCACCTTCTCGACGACCTCGGTCTCCTTGACGATCTGGGTCTCGCGGATCACCTGCGGGGTGGGGGTGGCCGCCGGCGCGCACGCGGCCAGCAGGAGCGCGACGAGGCTCAACGCGCTTAGAGCTTGATGCAGCCGTTTCATGCAAGTCTCCTCCAAAAACGGGAATCGATGGGTTGTCGCAAACCGGAAGTTGGTGTAAAAGGGGGACAGCCCCGGTTCCTGAAGATCGTCGGCGGTGTGTCACCTCCTTTGGGATGGTGAAGGCGCTGAGCGCGCAGCGCGGGTTGGCCTGCGAAACCTGTCCCGCGTCGGCGCGGCTGGCGTGCTCAGGGACCGGGGCGTTGTCTCAACACCCTCAGGCCGAGGCGCGCACGATCAACTCGGGCATGAGCAGCACGTGGCGCTCGGCCAGCGGCTGCCCATCAATCGTCTTGGTTAGGAGTTCCACGCACCGCCGGCCGGCCTCGCGGATCGGCTGGCGGATGCTGGAGAGCGGCGGCCACAAATATTCGGCCATCGGCGCGTCGTCAAAGCCTACGATGGCCAGGTCCCGGCCGACGGTGAGACCCTGGTGCTGGGCGGCGTGCAGCGCCCCGATGGCCATCGTGTCGCTCATCGCCACGACGGCGGTCGGCCGCCGTTCCGGCTCCAGGCCCAGCCAGCGCTGCGTGGCCGCGAAGGCGAAGGCGAACGTGCCCTCGCCGCGGACGATCCACTCCGGCCGGGGCGTGATCCCGGCCGCCGCCAGGGCGCCGAAATAGCCGCCCAGCCGTTCGTTGCCCACCCGCGAGTCCTCGGGCCAGGCCAGCGCCGCGATGCGCCGATGGCCACGCTCCAGCAGGTGCTGCGTCGCCGCCCGCAGGCCGGCCTCCCCATCCACGTCCACCCAGAGATAATCGAGGTCCGGGTTGGAGCGCCCGAAGGCCACGAACGGGAACTGGCGCTCGACCAGGAACTGGACGCGGGGGTCGTCGTAATTGACGCTGGTGAGGACGAAGCCGTCCACATAGCCGGCGTCGATCAGGTCCTGATAACCCTGGATCAGGTCCTGGCCGCCGCGGTAAGGGAAGGGCAGGAGGTGATAGCCGGCCGCCTCCGCCTCGGCCACCATGCTGGTGAGGAAGGTGTCCAGGATGAAGTTGGCCTGGCCGGCCTCGCTGGGCTCCCAGGAGTAGCCGATGAGGTGCGAGCGCTGGACGCGCAGGTTGCGGGCCTGGCGGTTGGGCTTGTAGGCCAGCTGACGGGCGGCGTCCTGGATACGCGTCAGCGTCTCCGGGGCGACGTGGACCTGGCCGTTGAGCACCTTGGAGACGGTCTGGTAGCTCACGCCGGCCAGCTCGGCCACATCCTTCAGGGAGACGCGTTTTTTATTCACTGAGATCGTTCGCGCGAACGTTCGCCTTAGATGTGAACACTATAGAGAAAAAAAATTGGGGAGTCAACTGGAAAGTATGTTCTCCGGGGAAGATTCAGGAGGCCGCTTTGGTCGGGGGCGCCATGACGGGGTCGTGATCCCTGGCGCGACGGAACCGGCTAAGTGGGGTGGGGGTCAGGCGAAGGCTCGTGGCCGTGGCCGCCCATCCGGCGCTCGGCGTAACCGACCGCGCGCTCCATCTGTTCGCGGGTGAGCGCCGGGCCGTGTTTGACCTTCATCCCCGGCGCCGCGATCAGGCGTCGCGCCCGGCGGCGGCCGCACGCGGGACATTTCGGGCGCGCGCGCTCGAGTTGCGCCAGGGACAGTTGAACGTCGAAGGCGGCCCCGCAGTGGCGGCAAAGGTAGGCGTAGGTGGGCATCAGGCCTGGCCCCGCAGGGCGCGCCAGCCCCAGGCCGCCACGAAGCACGCCGTGCAGGCCAGCACGATCGAGGCGCCCGAGGCGACGTTGAAGTAGTACGAGGTGTACAGCCCGACCACGCCCGCGCCCACGGCGACGAGGGCCGACAGCGCCATCATGCGCGGCAGTCGCTGCGTCAACAGCGACGCCGTCGCCGCCGGCGTGATCAGCAGGGCGCTGGTCAGCACGACGCCCACCACCTGGATCCCGGTCACCACGGTCAGGGCCAGCAGGCCGAGCAGGCCGTAGCGGAGCAGGTCGGCGCGCAGGCCGATGGACTCGGCGTGCGTCGGGTCGAAGGACGTCAGCTCCAGCTCCTTGTCGAAGAGCCACAGCGCCGCGAGCACCAGGCCGGTGACGCCCGCCATCAGCCCCAGGTCGCCGGCCGTGACGCCCAGCAGGTTGCCGAACAGGATGTGGGTGAAGTCGCGAAATGAGCGCACGGTGCTCATCAGCAGGATGCCCAGCGCGAACATGCCCGTGAACAGGATGCCGATGGCGGTGTCCTCGCGCAGCGCCTGACGGCGCGAGAACCAGCCGATGCCGAGCGCCGTCAGCAGCCCGGCCCCCAGCGCGCCCAGCGTCAGGTTCCAGCCGGCCAGGTAGGCGGCCACCACGCCGGGCAGGATGGTGTGGGCCAGCGCGTCGCCGATGAAGGCCATGCGCCGCAGGACGACGTACACGCCCAGCGTCGCGCAGGCCAGGCCCACCAGCGCGGCCGCGATCAGGCCGGTCTGCATGAAGGTGTAGCGCAGCGGCTCGGTCAGCCAGTTCATGGTCAATGGGTGTGGTCGCGTTCGGGCAGCTCGTGGCCCAGCCCCAGGCCGAAGAACGAGCCGGGCGGGGCGGCGACCTCGCGCCCCTCGCACAGGTAGAGCGCGCCGTCGAAGTCGGTCTCCAGCCGCCCCAGGTCGTGCGTGGCCGCGATCACGGTTTTGCCATTCTGCTTCAGCTCGTTCAGCACGCGGGTGATGACGGCGCGCGTGTCCGCGTCCACGGCGTTCAGGGGCTCGTCCAGCAGGAGCAGGTCGGCGTCCTGGGCCAGGGCCCGCGCCAGCAGCGCGCGCTGCTGCTGGCCGCCGGAGAGCGCGCTGATCTGGCGGTCCGCGAGATGGGCGATGCCCAGCTGTTCCATGACGCGCTCCACCTGCGCCCGGTCGGCGGCGCCGGGGCGGCGCAGCCAGCCCAGGTGGACGTAGCGGCCCGTCATCACCAGGCGGCGCACGTCGGCCGGGAAGCGCCAGTCCAGGTCCGTGCGCTGGGGCAGATAGGCCACCCGGTGCCGGCAGTCGCCCACCGGGCGGCCGTAGATGCGGATGGACCCGGCCTGGACCGGCAGCAGCCCGGCGATGGCCTTGAGCAGCGTGCTCTTGCCGGCGCCATTGGGACCGACCAGCGCCACGCGCGTCCCGACCGGCACGGTCAGGCGGATGTCTTCCAGGGCCGGCTCGGACGTGCCCGGATAGAGCACGCGCGCGATGGCGGCCTCCAGGGCCGGCGCGCCGATCACCGGGTCGGCATGGTTATGGCGGCTGTAGGGCAGGACGACTTCGGACATGGATCAGTCTGCGGCGTCACCGCAGAGCGCCGACGATGGAGTCGACATTGTAACGCATCAGGCGGAGATACGTGTCGCCGGACGTGCCCGGCCGGCCGAGCGCATCGGTGTAGAGCGGCGGGCCGATCTTGACGCCGGTCTCCTGCGCCAGGCGCTCGATCACCTGCGAGCCTTCGACGTTCTCGGCGAAGAGGGCGGGCACGCCCTCGGCCCGGATCAGGTCGGCCAGTTGGGCCATCTGCGCCGCCGACGGCTCGCCGCCTTCGGTGGAGATCGCGCCGAGCGCGTCGCCCACGATGGTGAAGCCGTAGGCCTGCGCGAAGTAAGCGAAGGTGTCGTGGTTGGTCACCAGCTTGCGGCGCCCGGCCGGCAGGCTGGCGACCTGGTTCTCGATGTAACGCTGGAGCTCGTCCAGTTGCGCCAGATACGCGTCGGCGTTGGCCCGGTAGGCGTCGGCGTTGGCCGGGTCGGCCGCCGCCAGCGCCGCCGCGATATTCCTCACCATCTGAATAGCGTTGGGCACGCTCTGCCAGAGGTGCGGGTCGAATTCGCCGTGGCCGTGTTCGTCCGCCGCCTCGGCGTGCTCCCCGGCCTCCAGCGGCGTGATCCCGTCGGAGACGGCGACGCGGGCCGCCTGTGAGCCGGACGAGGTGTACAGGTCGTCCAGCCAGCTTTCGAACTCCAGGCCGTTCTCGAAGATCAGGTCGGCCTCGGCCAGCGCGCGGCTGTCGCCGGGCGCCGGCTCGTAGCTGTGCGCGTCGCCGTCCGGGCCGACCAGCACCAGGACGTCAGCGCGGTCGCCGGCCACGTTCTTCACCAGGTCGCCCAGGATGGAGAAGGTCGCCACCACAGCGAGGCGGCCCGGATCAGCCGGCGCCGCCGGCGCGCAGGCGGCCAGCCCGAGAGCGGCGGCCAGGGAGAGGGAAAGAAGCTTGAACGCGACAGGCGATTTCATTTCAACACCTTGGATTAACGCGGTTAACTTGCGCCGGCCTGACAGCCCGCGCACAGACCGAACAATTGCAGCCAGTGTTCATTAATCCGGTAGCCCGTGCGCGCCGCAATGCGTCCAATCAGGGCGTCCAGGTCGTCGCCGCTGAAGTATTCGGCCTGGCCGCAGCCCTCGCACAGCAGGAGATGCTGATGTCCGACCCGGGCGGGCAGGTAGGCGTGGCAGCCGTGCGGCTGATGGACGCGCTCGATCAGGCCGAGGGCCTCGAGCCTCTCCAGCGTCCGGTAGACCGTCACCAGGCCCAGCGCCGGGTAACGCTGGCGGGCCAGTTCGAAGACCTGATACGGGTTGAGCGCGCGGTGATGATGGGCCACGATCTCGACCACGGCTCGCCGCGGCCCGGTGATCCGGTAGCCGTTGTGGTGCAGGGCGTCCAGCCAGGCTTCGGCAGTGGGGTGATTCGCTTCAGTCATGCGGTTCCTTGATGAAAACAATTGTCGATATTTTAATGATATTGATATTCATTGTCAATTACAAGAAAAACAAAGCCGGCGGGTTTCAGCCCACCGGCATGGATAAAGAGAAGGAACGGCTATGACCCGGTTATGCCCTCGCCCAGAACTCGCCGCCTGCCGGAGCGATTGACACAGGCAGCGCCGGGGCCGAATTGCGCCGGTGTTCGGGCACGACCGGCAACGGCTCGAGATGGATCTTCAACGGCTGGCAGGCGGACAACGCCAGGGCCAGCATCAGATAGAGCAACAGTCTTTTCATGTCGGCCTCGTCCGCCAGGCTCCCATCGGCTCACGGATGCAGCCGGTAGAAACGGAAGAACAGATTGTCGATGGGCAGGACTTCGACGTCCCGGAAGCCGGCCTCCAGCGCGTAGCCGCGCAGCGTGCCGGCCCGCATCACGGTGCCGGTGCCCGCCGAGGGCTGCTCGGCCATGCCGACCGGCAGGCAGTGCAGCACGCTCCACCCGTACATCATCCACTCCACGTCGTTGCCGGATGGCGTGAACGTGTCGCCCACGCGCTCGTCCACGATGATGACGGCGCCGCGCGGGCCGGCCAGCTGGCGCATCGTGCGCAGCGCGCCGACGGGGTTGGCCATGTCGTGCACCGCTTCCAACGCCATCACCAGGTCGTAGCGCCCGGCCAGGGCCGGGTCGGCCGCGTCGCGCACGTGAAAGGCCACGCGGTCGCTCACGCCGGCCTCGGCGGCGTTGGCGCGCGCCATGGCGACCGAGGGCGCATCCAGGTCGTAGCCGTCCACGCGCACCTGTGGATAAGCCCGCGCCAGGCCGATGCTCGACCAGCCCGCGCCGCAGCCGATGTCGGCCACCCGCGCCGGCGCTTGCAGCCGGGCGTGGATGTCCGGGATGGCGGGCAGCCATTCGCGCCCGAGCTGCTGCAGGAAGGCGGCGCGGTTGACGCCGGCCTGGCCCTCGCGGAAGTCGGCCCCGTACTGGTCCAGCGGCACGCCGCCGCCCTGGCGATAGGCGCGCATCAGCGCCTCCAGCGGGCGGGTGACGCTCACGGCCAGTTGCGCCAGCGGGGCCAGGTAGTTCAGGCTGTCCTTCTCCACCAGCACCTCGGCGTGGCCGGGCGGCAGATGATAGCGGCGCGCCTCGGGGCCGGCCTCGGCCGCCTCCACAGACAACGTGCCCATCACGGTCTGCTGCTCCAGCCATTCGCGCGCATAGCGCTCCACCGTGCCGGTGCGCGCGGCCAGCTCGGCGGGGGTCAGGCCGCGGCCGTTCACCTCGGCCAGGGCGCGGTAGAAGCCCAGCCGGTCGCCCAGATAGATCGTGAAGATGTCGAAGGTGCCGCGCGTCGAGTTGAGCAGCCGTTCGGCCAGGGCGTCGCGCTGGCGGGCGTATTCTTCGGCCGGGGCGGGGAGGGTCGCATCCATAACTGAGATCCTTTCCGGTGAGGCGAGCGGCGGGCGCTCGCGTTCCAAGTGGGCTCAGTGTAGGCGCGGCGGCCGGCCGCCGCATCTGAAAAGGGGCATATCCAGGAGGTATATCTTGCGCCGACGGGGGGTATAGGCGGGACGCCGGAGGTCAGAGCAAGCCCAGGGCGCGCGCCCGGCCCACGGCCTGGACGCGGTTGTTGACGTCCAGTTTGCGGTAGAGGTTGTTGATGTGGACGCGCACGGTGCCGCGCGTGATCACCAGCCGGTCCGCGATCTCCTGATTCTTCAGCCCCTGCGCCACCAGCCGCAGCACCTCGAGCTCGCGTTCGGTGATCGGCTCGGCCAGCGCCGGCCCCGGCCGTCTGGCGGGCGTCGGAGGCGGAGCCGCGGCCGGCCGGGGCGTCGCCAGCATAGCCAGCACGGCCTGGGCTATCGGCGCCAGCCTCTGGTCCGGCTCCGGCGCGGCCTGCGCCTGCGCGGCCGCGAAGCGTTCAGGCGGCAGGGCTTCCATGAGATCCACCAGGCCGGCGGCGGCGGCCTCGCGCGTCTCCCGGTCGGCGCCGGGATGGCGGGCCGCCAGCGTCAACACGGGCACGGCCTGCTCCAGGTCCCCGGTCCGGCGCCACAGCTCGGCGGCGGCGACCAGGCAGGTCAGCGCGAACGGCCGCCATTCGATCTCGACCGCGATCTGGAGCGCCTGGCGCAATGCGTCCCGGGCCGCCTCCCAGTCGCCGGTTTGCATGGCGGCCTCGCCCATCCCGAGCAGGGCGCTGGCCAGCCCGCCCCGGTCGTTGAGGTCGCGGTAGAGGGCGCAGCTTCGCGTATAGAGCGTCCGCGCCCCGGCGTAGTCGTTTTGAAGTCGCGCCACCCGGCCCAGATGGCTGAGGGCCACCGCCATGCCCTCCGGGTCGTTGAACGCCAGGCGCAGGTCATAGCTGGCCTGGAAGTGCTCCCGGGCCTGCGCGTAGTCGCCGAGGGCGCGGGCCACGCTGCCCAAGTCGTTCAAAATGTAAGCCATCATCCAGCGGTCGTTCAGGCTTTGCGAGAGGGCGTAGGCCTGTTGGGCGTGGCGCCGGGCCGCGTTGTATTCGCCCTGCGCCAGGGCCGCGCTGGTCAGGACGTAGTGCGCGTCCATCAGGTTGCCGGCGTCGTCGTTGGCGGCGTGCGTGCGTCGGGCGGCCTCGCCGAGCCGGCGGGCCTCGTCGTAATCGCCGACGACGACGGCCAGGAGGCCGAGCGCGTTGACGGGGTCGCGGCCGGTGCCCGCCGGCGCCGGGAGGTCCAGGGACTCCAGTATCGAGCGGCTCTGTTCCAGGACCGTCCGCGCCGTGGCGAACTGGCCGAGCCGGATGCAGAACCAGCCCTGGTAGACCAGCGCTTCGGCCAGGACCGGGCCCGGCGGGTGGCGGGCCGCCAGGCTGCGCGCGGCCTGCGCGAAAGTTTCCGCGCCTTCCCGGTACCGGCTCTGAAACTGGAAGTAGTAATGCAGGGCATAGGCGGCCTTCTGGAGGCCGTCGAGGTCGGCGTTCTCGACCAGCCAGCCCCAGGCGGCGCGGATGTTGTCGAGGTTGGCAGCGATATGGCGGATCGCCGCCGCCTGCTGGCCGCCCTGCATGTCGGCCTGCCAGCCTTTCAGGTAATCGGCGTAGTAGTCGGCGTGCCGGGCGCGGGTCTCGGCGGCGAGGTCGGGCGTCTCCGCCAGCCGGGCCTCGGCGAACTGGCGCAGCAGCTCATGGAGCGAGTAACGGCCGTCGGCGTCGCGCTGGAGGAGGGCCTTATCCAGCAGCGCGCCCAGGATGGGCAGGGTGGCGCCGGCGACCGGGAGGGCGGCGGCTACCTCGAACCCGGCGCGGAAGACGGCCAGGCGCGCGAAGACGGTCTGCTCCTCCGCCGTCAACCGTTCCCAGGTCTGGCGGAAGATGGCCTGTACGCTGCGATGATGCTCGGGCAGGTTGCGCAGGTTGGCGTGCAGCAGTTCGGCGCCGCCGGCGATCTCGTCCGCGATGGCGGCGCAGGTGAGCGTCCGGGTCCAGGCGGCGGCCAGCTCCAGGGCCAGCGGCATCCCCTCCACCATCCGGCAGAGGCGCGCGATCCCGTCCGCCTCATCGGCCGGCGAGAAATCCGGGGAGACGCGCCGCGCCGCCTGCACGAACAGTTGCACCGCCCCGTAGGTCTCGACTGGAGCCGGAGCGGGGCCGGCCGGCGGAATGGAGAGACCGCCCACGGGATAGCGCCACTCGCCCAGGAGATTGAGCGCCTCGCGCGACGTGACCAGCGCCTTCACGCCGGGCGCCGCCTCCAGCAGGTCGCCCAGAAACGCGATGGCCTCAGCCGGGGCCGCGTCCAGGTCCAGGAGGTGCTCGAAGTTGTCGAGCACGAGCAGGCAGCGTTTCTCGCGCAGGTGGCTGATGAGTTGAGCGGAAGGCGGGGCGGCGCCGGCGAGCGGCAGGCCCAGCGCATCGGCGATGGCCTGGGCCAGCCGGCCGGGGGCGCGCACGGCCGGCAGATCAACGAAGCAGGGCTCGTGCTCCGACCCGGCGACCTGCGCCGCCGCCTGGAGGGCCAGCCGGGTTTTGCCGAAGCCGCCCGGGCCGACCAGCGTCAGCAGGCGGCAGTCCGGGTCGGCCAGGAGGCGGCGGAGGTCGGCCAGCTCGCGTTCCCGGCCGACGAATGGCGTGAGCGGGCGCGGGAGCGGCGGTCGGCGGTCGGAGGGTCGCGCCAGTCCTTGCATTTACGGCCTGAAATTGTCCGGATTGTAGGGGATTCACTGGTCGAGGTCAATTGACGCGGCCCGTTCGCCGCCGGCCGCGGCCGGCTTGTTGCGTATAATGAAGAGGCGAGAGGGGAATCTCAGGAAACAGGTTGCCATGTCGAAGATTGCTATCCTCACCGACTCCGTCGCCAGCATCCCCGAGCGGCTGTTGAAGGAACTCAATATCCACACTGTCGCGTACTACATTCATCGCGGCCAGGAGGTCCTGCGGGACCTGGTGACGGTCCAGCGCGACGAGTTCCTGCGCTGGCTGGCGACCGCCACGAGCCTGCCGACGACGGCCTGTCCCGGCCCGGGCGATTATCTTGAGAAGTACGCGCAGTTGGCGGCGGCCGGCTTCGACGCGATCCTGAGCCTGCACATCACCTCCAAGGGCAGCGGCGCTTACCAGGCCGCCAGGACGGCGCAGGCGCTGGCGGCCGAGCAGTTCCCGAACGTGCGCATCGAGGTGATCGACACGCTCAATGTCTCGCTGTGCCAGGGCTGGATGGTGATTGAGGCGGCCCGCGCCGCGCTGGCCGGGCTGAGCGTGACCGAGATCATGGCCCAGGTGAAGCGCATGATCCCGGTCACGCGCATGATCCAGACGGCCGACACGCTCAAGTACCTGTACCTGGGCGGCCGGATCGGGCGCGCGCAGCATCTGGTCGGTTCGCTGCTCAACATCAAACCGCTCATCAGCATGGCCGACGGCGTGATCGTCTCGCTGGGCACGGCGCGCAGCCGCCAGCGCGCTTACCAGATGATGGTCGAGGCGGTGTGCCGGGCGGTCGGGCCGCTGGGCAGGATCAAGATCGCGTACGTCCACGCCGGGGCGCTGGAGGAGATTGCCAAGCTGAAGGCCCTGATCGAGAGCCAGCTGACGTGCGTCGAGACGCTCACCGCCGAGCTGTCGCCGGCCCTGGCCGTCCACACCGGGCCGGGGACGGCCGGGCTGTGCTACTACCCGGTCGAGTGAGAGCGGCTTCTGGCGCGGCCCGGCCGTCCGTAGTCAACCCCTCGGCATAAGAACCTGTCTCTAAACCTCAGCAGAGGCGTCGCCGACGGCACTGCCGT
>DAOUAB010000256.1:0-7616 GCA_034434015.1 Anaerolineales bacterium | reverse complement strand
GCCCAGCCGGCGCAGGATGGCGTAGCACCACACCGGCACGGCGACGCCCAGCGCCAGCGTCGCCAGGGCCGGCGCCCAGAAATCGGCCAGGGCGGTCTGCGCGAGTTCGGCGCCGCCCTTCAGGCCGATGGCAAACAGCAGGTAGATCGAAAGCGCGGTGTAGACCTCGCCCGGGAATTTCAGGTCGCTCTTCAGCAGCGTCGCCGCGACGCCCAGCCCGAAGGCCAGCACCATCGGCGAGAGCAGGCCCAGGCGCAAAGTCTCCCAGAGGTCGGCCATCGGCGCTCGTGCGGCTCAGGCGGCGAAGGGCGCGCCCGGCGGCGTGGCGCCGCCCATCGGGTTCTGGCTCTGGCCCGTCGTCCGCCACCACAGCGCGCCGCCCAACGCGCCCAGGCCGGCCATGATCACGACGACGAACAACCCCAGACAGCAGGAGGTGAGCGCGTTGGAGACGTAGAACGTCACCGGGCCGACGGGCGCGGTGGGCAGGCCGAGATCGAACGTGCGCGAGAACTCGTCGATCAATTGCGCCGCCTGCTCGGGCCCGATCCGGGCCGCGCCGATCAGGCCGCCGGCCAGGGAGCCCAGCCAGGCGCCCGCCCCGGCGATGGCGCCGGCGCTCGCGCCGATCCGCAGGGCGGCGTTGTTGGACGGCGGCCGGTCGAAGCGCCCGCCGAGGTAGCCGGCCAGGGCGCCGGCCAGCACGGCCAGGCACGGGAGGCAGATCAGGAAGTTAATCGCGCCGGTGAGGACTGACAGCGCCAGCATGACGCCGCCGACGATCAAACCCGCTCGCCACATGGTGAGTTACCCTTTCCCGGGGTCAGGCCCCGATCTCCAGCAGCACCTTGAGCGCGCCCGGCCGCTGCGCGTGGTCCACGGCCTCCAGCGCCCGCCCCAGCGGATAGCGCGCGTGGATCAACGCGCGCACATCCACCTGGCGGCGGGCCAGCAGGTCCAGGGCGGCCGGGAACGGCCCGCAGCGCGAGCCGACCAGCGTGATCTCGTCCACCACGACCCGGCTCATATCGAGCGTCAGGGCGCCGGCATAGGTGCTCTTGAGCACGAGCGCGCCGCGCGGGCGGACCAGGCGGCGCGCCAGCTCGAAGCCGGCCGGGCTTCCGGTGCATTCCACCACCACATCGGCGCGTCCGGCCGGGAGCGCCTCGGCCGGCGCGGTGCGGAGGCCGCGCCGCGCCAGGATCTCGAGCTTGTGGGCGTGCCGCCCGACCGCCGTCAACCGGCAGCCGGTGAGGGCCAGCACCTGCGCGCACAACAGGCCGAGCTTGCCGTCGCCCAGGACGATGACCGTGTCGTCCGGGTGGACGTGCACCTGCCGCAGGATTTCCAGCGCGGCGGCCAGGGGTTCGGTGAACACCGCCTCCTCGTCCGGCACCTCGTCCGGGACGGCGTGCAGGTTCGCGGCCGGCAGGGCGAGATACTCGGCGAAGGCGCCGTGGCGGTTCACGATGCCGAGCACGGTGCGCCGCTCGCAGTGCGTGGGCCGGCCGTTCCGGCACTGCTCGCACGCCCCGCACACGGCGTTGATCTCGCCGACGACGCGGCGGCCCAGCCACGGGCCGTCGCTCGCCCCGACGCCCACAAACTCATGGCCGAGGACGCCGGTGTAGGGGTAATAGCCGCGCGTCAGCTCGAGGTCGGTGTTGCAGATCCCGGCTGCCCGCACGCGCACCAGCACCTCGCCCGGCGGCGGCTCCGGGAGGGGGACATCGCGCAGGGAGAGGGCCCTGTTTTCCAGCCAGACGGCGCGCATGGGGGGTTCCGTAAAGACGCCCCGGCGGGGGCCTCTACGACTGTCCCGCCTTCAACAAATCCCGGCGCTCGCCCAGCAGGGTCTCTTCTCTGCCGGGGCTGATGACCGGCATCGGCCCGTCGTTGACCCGCAAGCCGACGATGGCGCCGAACGCGCCGCCGATGGCCGGGTCGAGCGCGTTGCCCGCGGCGGTGAAGTCGCGGAATTCCTGGAGCATATCGAAACCTCAGGGCTGATAGCCCGTCTGCAGCTCGCCGCTTTCCAGCTTGCGGGCCGTGTCGAGGATGAGCTGCTGGACGCGCACCGGCACCAACCCGTCGAAGGCGTGGTAGGGCGCCAGGCCGACCTCGCCGATGTAGTTGCCGCCCGGGAACTGGCCCGCCTGGGCCAGCCGGATCAGCTCCGCCACGCTGGGCGTGATGAGTTTCATGGCGCTGGACACCAGGCAGGGGCGGGCGTCCGGCATGGTGAACCACTGGTCGGTGTCCACGCCGATGCAGTACAGCGAACCGGGGTTCTCCTGGGCCAGGATCGAAGTCTGCAGGAGCGCGCCGTTGCCGGTCTTGCCGCCGGCGGCGAAGACCACGTCGGCGCCCTGGTCGATGGCCTGGGCGGCGGTCCGCGCGCCCCACTGCGGCTCGGTGAAGGCGATGTCGGCGCTGCCGGGATGATAGGTGGAGATGATCTTGATATTCCGGCGCGTGGCCCGGGCGCCGGCCTCGTAGCCTTCTTTGAAGGCCACCACCGGCGGCACCAGGTCGGTGCCGAGCACGGCCGCGATCACGCCGGTGCGGGTGAGGCTGGCGGCCAGCACGCCGGCCAGGTAGCCGGCCCGGTCCTCCGGGAAGATCAGGCCGGTGAGGTTGGGGATAGTCTCCGCCTGGAACTGGTCCACGCCGATGAACTTGATGCGGGGATATTTCCGGGCGGCGGCCACCGTGGCCGGGCCCAACTCGAAGCCGACGGTGACGATCACCTCGTAGTTCTGATCGGCGAAGCGCGCGATGTGGTCGGCGTAGTCCTTGGCGTCCAGCGTCTCGATGTAATCGGCCACGCCGCCCACGGCCGCGGCGCCCTGCTGCGCGCCCTCCCAGGCGGACTGGTTGAAGCCGGCGTCGTCCACCTCGCCCACATCCGTGACCAGGCCGACGCGGAACACGCCGTCGTCGGCCGGCGCGAGCGCGCTGCACGCCGTCAGCGCGAGCGCGGCGGCGGTCAGGGCCGCCAGCAAGCGGGGAGCAGGCCGGCCAGCGCGCATCGGGGGAGCCTCCGGCGGATTATTTCTCGTACGGCTGGCCATCCGCGGCCGGCGGGACCGCCCGCCCGATCAGGCCGGCCAGGGCGATCATGGTGGCGATGTAGGGCGCCATCAGCAGGAACGACGACGGGATCGGCACCTTGAGGATGGCCAGGCGGCCCTGGAGCGCCTCGGCCAGGCCGAAGATCAGGCTGGCGCCGGCCGCCCCAAACGGCGTCCACTTGCCGAAGATCATGGCCGCCAGGCTGATGAAGCCGCGCCCGGCCGTCATCAACTCATCGAAGCGGCCGACCGAACCCAGCGTGAAATACGAGCCCGCGAAGCCGGCCACCAGCCCGCCCAGCACCACGTTGAGATAGCGCACGCGGAAGACGTTGATGCCCAGGGTGTCGGCGGCCTTGGGGTGCTCGCCCACCGCCCGCACGCGCAGCCCCCACCGGGTGTAGAACAGGCCGACGTGGACCACGATCAGCAGGATGTAAGCGCCGTAGGTGTAGATGTTGCTCTCGAAGAAGATGCCGCCGATGAGCGGAATCTTGGACAGCACCGGGATGGGCACGTTCTGGAAGGTGCCCGGGTTGTTCAGTTCCTGGTAGGTCTGCAGGAACTTGCTGGAGATGTAGCTGGTGATGCCGGCCGAGAAGATGTTGATGACCGTGCCGCTGATGATCTGGTCCACCTTGTAGTGGATCGACAGCACGGCGTGGACGAAGGCCAGCAGGCCGCCGGTGAGGGTGGCGGCCAGCACGCCCACCCACAGGTTGTCGGCCACGCTGCCGATGAAGGCCGCCATCATCGCGCCGGAGAGCATCAGGCCCTCGATGGCGATGTTGACCACCCCGGCGCGCTCGCACAGGATGCCGGACAGCGCCCCCAGGGTGAGCGGCACGGCGCGCAGCACCATGTTGCGCAGCATCCCGGCCAGGTTGATCGACTGGTCGCGCGTGGCCCAGGTGAGGAAGGCGAAGACGAAGAACAGGGCGATCAGGCCGAGCATCACGCTGGTGGCCCGCCCGAACCCGCGCGCCAGTTGATAGGCGCCGATGGCGGCCGAGATCATGGCCAGGAACGTGACGGTGCCGTAGGTCGGCACCTCCCAGTCCGGCAGGCGCTCGGCGGCCGGCACGGTGCCCTGGTTGAGGCCGTACCTGGAGATCAGCGCCGGGTCCACGCCCTGCGCGAAGAGCCAGTACATGGCCAGAGCGATCACGATGAAGGCGACGCCGTAGGCGCGGTTGCGCATGAGGTGCGCCTGTTCCGCCGCCGATTTGGAGGAGAGGGCCGTGGTAGTGGCTGTCATAATGGTGTCCCGTGTGTCGTCGTGGCGTCGCGCCGCTACTTCCCCCAGCCGCGCGTGAAGACCGTGCCCTCGCCCGGGCCGGCCGTCTTCAGCCGGTAGAGGAAACGGATGATGGCCGGGGCGGCGATGAAGGCGATGACCAGCGCCAGGATGATGTCGATGATGTCCACCGGGATGCGGGCGATGTTCTGCATGCGGGTCGCGCCGCTGCGCAGCGTCCCGAAGAGCAGCGCCGCGCCGACGACGCCGGCCGGGTGGCTCTTGCCCAGCAGGGCCAGCGCAATGCTGTCGAAGCCGTAACCGGACGAAAAGGCGTACGCCAGATTGTGGTTGACGCCCTGGACCTCGTTGGCGCCGGCCAGGCCGGCCAGCGCGCCCGAGAGGCACATGGCGATCACGATGTTGCGCGTGATGCTCATGCCCGCATATTTGGCCGCGTTCGGGTTCTGGCCCACCGTGCGGACCTCGAAGCCCCAGGTGGTCTTGAACAGGAACCACCACACCAGGAAGGCCACCCCCAGGGCGATGAAGAAGCCCAGGTGGAAGCGGATCGGGTCCGGGAAGAAGCGCGGCAGCTCGGCCGATGGCTCGATGAAGGGGCTGACCGGGTTGGCGGTGCCCGGGCGCTGCAGCGGCCCTTTGTCGCCCAGCAGCCACTCGCTCAGCCGGAAGGCGATGTAGTTCATCATGATCGTGTTGATGACTTCATGCGCCCCGGTCTTGGCTTTGAGGATGGCGGGGATGAAGGCCCACAGCGCGCCGCCGAGGGCGCCCGCCAGCATCGCCAGCGGGATGTGGAGGATGGCCGGCAGACCTTTGACCGCGAAGCCCACCCAGACCGAACAGATGGCGCCGATAAAGAGCTGGCCTTCCACGCCGATATTGAACAGGCCGGCCCGGAAGCCCACGGCCACGGCCAGGCCGGCGAAGATGTAGGGCGTGGCGGTCACCAGGCTGTCGGTGATGGGGAAGAAGGCTTCGGCGATGGCCTTCGGATCCCCGCTCTGCAGGGCGGCTATGATCCTGGCCGGGTTCCCGAGCGACCCCTCGAACATCGAGCCGTAGGCGGTGGTGATAGCCCGCCACATGGCCCCCGGCGCCGTGGCCGGGGCGGTCCGGAACGCTTCCAGGACGCCTTCGTCGGTGATGACGATCAGGACGGAGCCGGCCACCAGCGCGGTGAAGATCGCCAGGGCCGGGGCGGCGAGCGGTTGCAGCGCCTGCTGCCAGCGCGCGGTTTTGACGGGGGCCGTGGCTTGCGTCATAGAGGCTTTCCTGTCTAGAACACCGCTTCGACTTCTTCACCCTGCTCGGGCGCGGCCACCTGGTCGGGGTGGACGCCGGCCATGAGCAGGCCGAGGTAACCCTTGTTGACCCGCGCGGCTTCCACCACGGCGACGATCTTGCCCCGATACATCACGGCGATGCGGTCCGAGAGGGCCATGATCTCGTCGAGCTCGGTGGACACCAGCAGCACGGCGCAGCCCTCGTCCCGCTTGGCCAGGATGCGGCCGTGGATGTACTCGATCGAGCCGACGTCCAGGCCGCGCGTGGGCTGCGACGCGATCAGGAGCTTGATCGGCCGCGAAAGCTCGCGGGCGACGATGACCTTCTGCTGGTTGCCGCCGGACAGGGTGCCGGCGTTGACGCCGATGCCGGGCGTGCGCACGTCGAACTGCTTCACGCGCTCGGCCGCGGCCTGGTCCACGGCCGCCTGCTGGATGATCACCCCCTGCGCGAACGGCGGGAGATAGTAGGTGTTGAGGACCATGTTGTCGGCCACCGGGTAAGTGAGCACCAGGCCGTCGCGCTGGCGGTCCTCCGGCACGTGCGCCACCCCGCTCTCGGTGATGCGCCGCGGGTTGGCGCGGGTCACGTCCCGGCCGGCCACGCGGATCCGGCCCGCCAGCGCCGGGCGCAGCCCGGTGAGCGCCTCCACCAGTTCGGTCTGCCCGTTGCCCTGGACGCCGGCCACCCCCAGCACCTCGCCGGCCCGCACCTCCAGCGAGACGCCGTCCACGGCCACGTTCTCGCGGTCGTCCAGCACGCGCAGGTCCTGCACCTGCAGCACCGGCTCGCCGGGCCTGGCCGGGGTCTTGTGGGCGATCAGCTCCACCGCGCGGCCGACCATCATGGACGCCAGCTCGGCCTGCGTGGCGGTCTTGGGGTCGGCCTGGCCGACCACCTTGCCGAGGCGGAGCACTTCGATCCGGTCGGCGACGGCCAGCACCTCGCGCAGCTTGTGGGTGATGAAAATCAGCGACTTGCCCTGGGCCACCAGCGAGCGGATGACCTTGAAGAGGTCGTCCACCTCCTGCGGGGTGAGCACGGCCGTCGGCTCGTCCAGGATCAGGATGTCGGCGTTGCGGTAGAGCAGTTTGATGATCTCCACCCGCTGCTGCACGCCCACCGGCAGGTCCTTGATGTAGGCGTCCGGGTCCACCGGCAGGCCGAACTGCTCGGAGATCTGGCGGATGCGGGCGGCGGCCTTCTGCCGGTCCAGGAAGACGCCGCCGCGCAGCGTCTCGACCCCCAGCATCACGTTCTCGGTGACGGTCAGCACCGGCACGAGCATGAAGTGCTGGTGGACCATGCCGATGCCGGCGGCGATGGCGTCGTTGGGGCTGTGGACCTTGATCGGCCTGCCGCGGACGATGATCTCGCCTTCGTCCGGCGGGTACAGGCCGTAGAGCACGTTCATGAGCGTGCTCTTGCCGGCGCCGTTCTCGCCCAGCAGCGCCAGGATCTCGCCCTGGTTGAGCGTCAGGTCGATGTGGTCATTGGCCAGGACGCCGGGGAAACGTTTGGTGATGCCGCGGAGCTCAAGGATGGGGGGCATAGATTATCAAATTGTGCGGGAGGCGGGCAGCGTTGGGCAAGTTTAGCACAGCCACAGACAAAAATAAACTGGCGGCCGGTATGCCGGCCGCCAGTTTATTTCACGCGGGACCTGCCCGGTCGGTGGATATGCCTTACGGCAGCGTGCTGAAGCTGTTGACCTTGATCACGCCGGCCGCGATGTCGCTGGCGATCTGCCGCAGGTCGTCCTTCACCTGCTGGGAGACCTGGCTGTCGAAGTTGTGGAAGGGCGCGATGCCGATCTCGCCGTTGGCTAGGTTGCCGACCTTGACTTCGCCGGCGAAGGAGCCGTCGGCCACCGCCTTGGCGGCGGTCTGGACGGAGAGCTCCAGGCGCTTGAGGACGGAGGTCAGGATGATGTCCTGGTACTCGGGCGCGCTGACGAACCAGTCGGTGTCGACGCCGATGAGCAGGGCGTTGCCGCG
>DAOUAB010000255.1:0-18109 GCA_034434015.1 Anaerolineales bacterium | reverse complement strand
AATGAGTTAGCATGGTTGTAAGCCAACGCACCAAAGGTAGACGGCGTATGCGCGTGGCAAAAATTTCCTTGCGTGCCTGAATGCTGGCTTCGGCAAAGGTTTCACCGAGCGAGGTCAGGTTGATATCACCTTTTTCAACGTATGCAAACCCCAATATTTCTGCGGTTTCAGCGAGGCTCAAAATGTGGCTTGGGTCAACCTTTAATTCTTCTGGCAAACGGTAAATGTCCTGTCGGTTTGCTGGCAGTTCCGAGAGATGTTCCAACAAGCCTGCCAAATCTGAGATTGCGATTTTCGGTAGAGAGCGGGTATGACCCTGTTCGCCAGGTGCAGTACCTAATTCAATGGCTTCGGATTGTGTTTGTCCTGCCAACATTCCATAGACTTCATCCACGACTCTCTGGAATTCATCCGATTTGCGTTGACGGGGATGCGGAAATTCAACTTTCACTTCGGCGATAATACGCCCAGGCTCTTTATCCATAACCACGATGCGGTCAGCCATAAATACGGCTTCTTCAATATTGTGACTGACCATTAAAATGGCTTTCGTGGGAATGCTCCCGCCCGTCCAGAGTTCCATCAATTCACCGCGCAGGGATTCGGCGCTTAAAACATCCAACGCGGAAAAAGGCTCATCAAGACAAAGCAATTCAGGCTCAACTGCCATTGCGCGAGCAAAGCCTACCTTTTGACGCATTCCGCCCGAAAGTTCGCGAGGGTAGGCAGTTTCAAAACCATCCAAACCGACTCGGTCAATCAAATCCAGTACACGAGGTGTCCGAACATTGGAAGGAATGTCGCGCGCCTTTAATGCCAAATCTACATTTTCAAATACACTCAGCCAGGGGAATAAAGCAAAGCTTTGGAAAACGATGGTCGCGTGTGGATTGACGCCCTTCAAAGGCTGGTCGCGGTACAGTACACTTCCTTCGGAAGGTTTTTGCAAACCCGTGATGATTCGTAATAAGGTGCTTTTTCCACAGCCCGAAGGTCCTAGTAACGCCACGAATTCGCCTTCGACAACAGTCAGGTTTACATCCTGCACAGCGGTAAAGCGGCGTTGACCGCTGGTATAAATTTGTTGAACGTGGCGCAGTTTGAGCAATGCGTTATTGGTGTGATTGGTTGCCATAATTACTCCATTCGATATTTTTCTTCGGCGATTTTATACAGCCGCCGCCAGAATAGACGATTGACTAGTACAACCGTAATAATCATGCTGAGGGTGGAAGCCAGAAGTAATGGGTAATCGCCCTTTGCGGTTGCCTGCGAGATGAGCGAACCTATGCCCGTAGCGAACAACGTTTGCCCGCCAAAGTGAACAAATTCCGCAACGATGCTGGCATTCCACGCGCCGCCGCTGGCTGTAATTGCGCCTGTGATGATGAAAGGAAACAATGCGGGCAAAATAAGCGTGCGCCATGTTTCCCAACGCGAGAGTTGCAATAAAGAAGATGTGTACTTTAGGTCTTGCGGAATTGCGCTTGCCCCCGCAATGACATTGAAAAGCAAATACCATTGTGTTCCCATCAACATGAGGAAAACGGCGGCGATATTCAGTCCGCCTGCCATGTTGATGAAGAATAACAAGATAATAGGAAAAATAGCGGTAGCAGGTACAGCCGCTGTCACTTGTACAATGGGCTGGAGGATGGAGGCAACGCGGCGATTCGTCCCAATGGCAACGCCAACGGGAATTGTCCATAGTAGAGCGATAATCAAAGAAACATTCACGCGCAAAAAAGTTGCCAGTACACCAATTCCAATTTGACCCCATTGGGTTTGTGGGACTGAAATCAACATCTGCATAGCGCGAAATCCGCCGTACAGTACAAGGATGCCAATAAGTAGGTAAAAGACGAATAACTTCCAATTAAGTTTCGCGTCGTTTCCATTCCAGTTTGCTTTCATTGGCGCACGCTGAACAAGCCAATGGTCAAGACGCTCATTTATTTTTTCAAATACCGCTCTTGTCCACAGGAATATCCTTGAAGTGTGAATCAAATCATAAAACCATGATGTCGGCGGTTGGTCGCTCTCTACCATTTCCACTTTGAAACGGTCTGACCATGCCAGCAACGGACGCCAAATGAATTGGTCAAGCGAAACGATAGTAAGAATCAGCGCAGTCAACCCAAATGCAATCGCGCGGTAATTGCCTTGATTAGAGGCTTCCTGAAGATATGCGCCCAACCCAGGCAGGCGGAAATCTTTTGACCCGACTGTGAAAATTTCTGACGCCATCAGGAAGAACCAGCCGCCCGCCCAAGACATAACACTATTCCAAATGAGTCCAATCATTGCAAAAGGCAGTTCCAAGCGTTTGAAACGTAGCCAATTATTCAGGCGAAAAATAGAACTTGCTTCGCGCAATTCTTTTGGAATTGTAGTAAGGGATTGATACCAGCCAAAAGTCATATTCCATGCCTGACTGGTGAATATCAACACAACAGCCGCCAATTCCGCCGCGACACGCTGAGGCAAAATTGCGCTCAATCCCAACAAGACGATCGGCAGGAAGGAAAGAATTGGTACACTCTGTAAAACATCCAGTAGGGGCATGAGGATAGACTCAGCGCGACGATTGTAAGCCGCAGTGCGTCCGTAGGTGAGTGTGAATAACAACGAGAGAAGATAAGCCGCAAGCATTCGCCCTACCGAAAGCATTGTATACCAGGGCAACGCGACAGGATCAAGCGAAATTTGCGGACCTTCAATGATGGGCGGCGAATCAAATGCAAGGCGCGCTCCCCCATAGAGAAGCACCACCATTAGCAAGATGACAATCACATCTCCCCAAGTGAAGGAGTGTTTCATACGTTTTTTGGGTGGCAGGATGTTTTGAAGCAGTCCCATATTCATCTCCAGAATAAAATACCCTGCGCCAATTGGTACGCAGGGCAGGAGATTGATTTGCTCTGGCAGGGCTGTATCAGCCCAAAATTACCAATTGGATGGGATTTTGAATCGTACTATGGTCGGGGTCGGATATTGAAAATGTATCCATAAACGGGGTGAATATACTCCCGTAAACAAGCATTCGTCAAGAGCGATACAAAAAAATTGCACATCCATTATTTTGCACGGGTGCGCCTAACGGTTTGCGTTAGCGGATTTTGGGCGGGCTGGGAAAATGCCTGAGAGCAGGAAAAACCCGAAGCCAGAAAAATGCTTCTCGAAGCCGCAGACTCCCAAAAATCCGCTGCACGCTTTGTTGGGCGGCACGGTTTTTACAAGACGACTTTGAATGGAAGACTCGATTAAAACTTTTCGATTCATGTGAATATCATTTTCAAGCCTGCAATCACAAGTACAACAGCAAGCAAACGTCGAAGCGTGATATTGCCAAGCCGCTTACTTCCATATTCTGCACCGATATAACCGCCGATGATTGCCGCAACTGCCCAAACAGGAATTGCAGACGGTAAATAAGCAGTGCTGGCAAGATTACCAAATAAACCCGAAATCGAATTGGCTAAAATAAATGCGGCAGATACACCTGCTGTTTGCCGTGTTTCTGCCCAGCCCATAAATAACAATAACGGACTCAAAAAAATACCGCCGCCTGTTCCTGTTAAACCTGATAATAAACCAATTCCTGCGCCAGATAGCAACGCTGACCAAAGCGGAATAGATTTTATTTCGGTTGTGACGTGAGTAGAATTCACACGAAAGAGCCGATATGCGGCATATAACAGAATTACTCCGACAATCGGTTTATAAAGATGACTTGGCAATGAAATACTACCGCCGATAAAAGAAAATGGAATAGATGTGATTACAAACGGCAGAAAAATTGACCAAGAAAAACAGCCTGCCCGATAAAACTTGATTGTAGCGATAGTTGCCACAAGGATATTAAGGACAAGGGCGGTTGGCTTCATTACATCGGGAGCAATTCCGAGCAAAGCCATAGCCGCAAGATAGCCCGATGCGCCTGCATGACCAACAGAAGAATAGAGTAAAGCGGCGACTAGAATTAAAACGGTGAGGGATGCAATGGTGAAAGTTGTCAATTTGTATTAGTCTACTTTTGCGAATTTCTTTTTTCACTTCGATAAATGCGAACCTGTACTTTCTCTAATGTTGCCAATCCTGCATGAATCTTGTCATCAATATAGGCAAGAAACTTTTCCAACTTTTCGCGGGTATCCACTATTTCAACAATGATAGGCAAATCTTCTGAAAGTCGCTCAATTTTGAATGTATGGATAACGCGACTATTTGCGCCAAAACCCATCATGCCGCGAGTTACAGTTACCCCTGCAATTCCTTGCTGACGGGCTTCAACAACAATCCATTCATAGAGAGGTATGCCAGAATGTTTATCGCTCTCGCCAATAAAAACACGGAGGAGGTAGCCTTCTTCTGGAAGTGTCATATTATTATCTCCAAATTAGATAAGACACGGTGCGCCCCAGCCAAACTGCTCCAAAGCCAAACGCAAAATGTATTCCAGCGTTTACCAGAGCAAAAAGGTTTTCGCCATCGCGGAGTAAATTCACGCTCTCATTGCTAAAGGTTGAAAAAGTAGTAAACCCGCCCAAAAAACCAACGAAAACAAGAGCGCGTGATTCGGGGGTGAAGACTCCGCGTGTATCTGCTAATTGCGAAAGAAAACCGATAATAAAACAACCAATGAGATTAACTGCAAGCGTACCATATGGAAATAAAGCGCTTTTTGTTATTTGCTGGATATAGCCACTGACTAAATATCGTAGAACTGAACCCACAAAACCGCCAGTGCCAATCAAAAATATTTTATTCACTGATGACTCCTTTTACAAAGTAGTGTAGTAGGAGTCATCAGCACAGGGCATTTAATGGCGAACTCCATCGCCTTATTTATTCAATTGTATCAAAGGAATATGCTTACACTATCTTTTGCAATATCTCGTACAAAGTGCCGCCCAACACTTGATTAGACTGACCAGACCCCTAAAGGCAGAGGCAAGCATCTGCGTGTAGATGCTCTTGGCCGTTTGGGGCGAGCATCTGAATGTATAGCTCCGTCTCTAACCGTAGATGCGCTGGTGGCCGATGATGCGGCTCTCCAACCGCAGTCTTTGCGCCAGGTCGTAGCGCAACTCCCAATAACGCTTCTGCCTGTTCCATCGCCCGCCCGCTTGCCTTATTGTAGCCTGAATTTCGTTCTCGTCCCAGGCGACCCGTAGATAAACGATCGTGCCGGGTCTAAGTCTGGGCCTCCACTCTACTTCGTCAATAATCAGTTCAATGGTCTTGTAGCGCCGCTGCCGGTCCTCGTCGTACCGGTATCGGACGCAGACGAGCCGGTCGCCGTATTGATGCAATAACTTCTTGGTCCCGCGTTGCCCGGGCTTGAGTTTGAGACGGGTGCGCATGCGGCCAAGTGTAAACAGCTGTTCTGGCCGTGTCGTGGCCGGAACGGTTGGGGCGAGCGCCGCCTGGCCGGAATTGTAGAGCGAAAAGCGCGTTTTCGGAGCAGTGCGTGGCCCGCTGGCCGCCTGACGTCGCCTCCGAATTGTCCAGGTCGGGAGGCGGGCCCCGCTGTGAGCCGCTATCCCGTCCGGGCGTCGTCCAGCCTTTGCCGGGCGGCGTCATTGTATTCGGGCCTGTTCCCGCGCCCGGAATTGGGTTAGAGTCGCGCCAGGATCCAGCCACAATGACCAATCCCATATCCCCTTTTCTGGCCCCTGTCGTGGGCCGCGAGCCGGCCCGCGCGCTGACCGCCGCCCAGTGGACGCTGCGGGCGATGGCCATATTCACTGTCGTGGTGCTGGCCCTGGCCCTGCGCCTGCGGGCCGCCGAACGCCTGCCCATCGACTACGACGAGGACGATTACCTGCGCGCCGGCCAGCAATACGCGACCGGTCTCCAGGCGGGGGACTGGGGTGTGTTCCTGCGCGAGAACTACCGGACGGAGCATCCGCCGCTCTCCAAGATCGTCTACGGGTTCGCGCTCGCCGGATTGCCGCCGGCGCCCGAAATCCCGGACACGCCCACCACCGCCAACCCGGCCCGGAACCTGCCGCAGCCGCACCTGTTTGCGGCCCGGGCCGCCTCGGCGGCCTTCAACGTGCTGGCGGTCCTGGCGCTGGCGGCCCTCAACCCGCTGGCCGGCCTGTTCCTGGCCGTCCACACGCTCAGCATCAAATACACCAGCCAGGTGATGCTGGAGGGCGTCCCCACGCTCACCAGCCTCCTGATCGTGCTCTTCTATCTGCGCTCGGAAGGGCGCGACCGGGTCTGGCTGGCGCTCTCGGCCGCCGCCTTTGGGCTGACGGCCGCCGCCAAGTACCCGTACGGCCTGGCGGCGGTCGCCGTGGGCGCGCACTGGCTGTGGCAGACATTCCCGCGCGACGGCCGTCCCGGTCTGGCTGCCTTGGCCCGCTGGCTGGCCCCGGTGGCCGCCTGGGCCGCGCTGGCCCTGGCCGTGTTCTTCCTGGCCGATCCCTATCTCTGGCCGGACCCCGTGACCCGGCTGCGCGAGTCGCTGTTCTATCACGCCGGGTACGCGCAGAGCGAGGCCGTGCAGCGCGCGGGTTTCCCCATGTGGCAGCCGCTGGCCTGGCTGACGGCCAGCGCGCTGACTTTCGGCCGGCATGGGCCGGCGTTTGTGCTCAGCGTTGATCCCCTCATCGCGCTCTTCGCAATATTCGGCCTGCGCCGCGCCTGGGAACGCCAGCCCGTGATGGTGCTGTGGTTCGGCCTGACGCTGGGCTTCCTGCTCGTGTGGAGCACCAAGTGGCCGCAGTACATCCTGATGCTGATGGCGCCGTTCTGCCTGATCGCGGCCTACGGCTTCCAGGCCGTGGTCTGGGAGCCGCTGGCGCGCGGGTGGGCGGGCCGGGCCGAGGGCCGGCGCGGCCGGCGCCCGGATTGGCGGGGCGGTCTGCGCGCCGCGCCCTGGCTGCTGCCCGGCCTGGTCGTGCTGGCGGCCATCACGCTCTACCCCCTGGTCTTCCAGGTCGGCGTGGCGCTGACGGATTTCAGCAACCTCTCCCTCCGGGACGGCATGACCGGCGGCGTGTGGCGCGAGGTCGGGGAGGGGCTGACGGGCCGGGCCGAGCCGGTGACGGTCTCGTTCGACCGCAAGGGCCTGGAACTGCACTGGGCCGGGCCGGGCCTGCTGCTGGATGTGCTCTTCAGCGGCTCGACGATCCTGGCCTTTGAGGTCATCTGGACCCTGGCGGTGGTCGCCGGCCAGACGGCGCTGGGCGTGGCCGTGGCCCTGCTGTTGCGGCAGGCCGGGGTGCGCTTCAGGGGCTGGTGGCAGGCGCTGTTCATCCTGCCGGTGGCGATCCCGGAGTTCGTGGGCGCCCTGGCCTGGGGACACCTGATGCACCCGACTTACGGCTGGGTGAGCCTGGCGCTCGGCCGCCAGCTGGAGTGGACCAACAGCCCGGAGCAGGCCCTGCTGGTGCTGGCGACGGCCGCCGTCTGGATGGGCTGGCCGCTGCTGATGCTGGCCGCCGGCGCCGGCCTGCAGCTGATCCCGGCCGAGGTCTACGACGCCGCCGCCATCGACGGGGCGACAGCCTGGCAGCGGTTCCGCCTGATTACGTGGCCGATGCTGCTGCCGCTGCTGGCGCCGGCCCTGATCATCCGCGCCATCCTGGCCTTTAACCAGTTCTACCTGTTCTACGTTTTTGGCTACCTGACCTCGGGCCAGATCCCGCTGACGACTCTGGCCGCCCAATCCTACTTCGTCTTCACGCCCACGTTCGGCGGGATGTTCTCGATCTCGGCCGCCATCAACATCCTGATCGTGCTGGTGCTGGTGCTGTTCATCCTGTGGTTCAACCGCTGGAGCCGGGCAGGGGAGGGGGTGACGTATGCGTGACCTGCCGGTCTGGAAGCAGATGATCTATCAACTGGGCCTGGCCCTGGTGGGCCTGTTCGTCCTGGTCCCGATCCTGGGCCTGGCGCGGCTGGCGTTCGACGGCTCGCTGCAGGGGCCGCCGCTCGATTTCTATGTCTGGCCGCGCGAGTTCAGTTTCGAGCCGGTGCAGGCCGTCTGGGGCCGGATCATCCAGGGTCAGAGCTTTGTGGGCGGGCTGGGCAACAGCCTGATCGTGGCCGGCGGGGCTATGGCGCTGTCGGTGGCGCTGGGGGCCAGCATGGCGTACGCCTTCGCGCGGATGCGTTTCCCGGGCCGGCAGGCGGGCCTGTTGGCGCTGCTGGTCGGCGCGCTCCTGCCGCCGGTGGCGCTGATGACGCCGCTTTATATCCTGCTGACGGCGCTCAAGCTCCGCACGACCCTGCTCGGCCTGATGGTGGTGTACACGGCCTTCGCCATGCCGTTCTGCATCTGGAACCTGCGCGCCGCCTTCCAGGCCGTCCCGCCGGAGCTGGAGGAGGCCGCCGCGCTGGACGGCGCCAGCCCGCTGACGACGTTCCTGCTGATCACGCTGCCCATCGCGCTGCCCGCCATCGGGGTGGCGGCGCTGATCGCGTTCCTGGCCGGCTACACCGAGTTCGCTATGGGCTGGCTGTTCGTGGACAGGGCCGAGAACGTCACGCTGGCGATGGCGTCGTCCAGTTATATCAGCCAGGGCTCGGTGACCTGGAACCAGCTGGCCGCGCTCGCGCTGCTGATGAGCCTGCCGGTGGTGGCTATGTTCCTGGTGATGCAGCGGACGCTGTTGCAGGGCCTGCTGATCGGCGGGACCGAGACTTAAGCCGGCCCGGCGGCCTCCGGCGCCGCGAGCCCGAAGGCGGCCGGCAGCCCGGCCGCCCAGGACCGCAGAGCGGCCCAGTTGCGTCGGTCCCCGGCCGCGGCCTGGACGATCACCATGCAGAACAGCACCGCCCACCACTTCAGGCGGCCGTAGTCCAGGCGCCCGCCGAAGACGCCCAGGCTGACCGGGCGGGCGGCGCGCAGGATGGGCCGCAGGTAGTTCGAGAGCGTGGCGTAGCGCTCGCGCAGAGACAGGCGCCCGGCGTTCGCCGGCGGCCTGGGCAGTCGCTCGTCCACGCACACCGGCACCCCGTCCACGCTGGCCTCGCCCGTCTGGGTGAGGCTCATCGCCATGACGAAGACGGCCAGCGGGACCCGCCGCCAGGCGGCCCGGTGTTTCTGGAGGAACCCCAGGGCGGCGCGGTGCCAGCCCATGATCATCGGGGCGCCGACCACCACGCCGGCGTACGGCGCCACATCCGTGACCTCGCCGAGCGGGCGGACCTCCACCGGCCAGCCGGTTCTGGCGATCTCGTCGGCGACGGCCTGGGCGACCTCGGCGGTGGAGCCGGCGAACGTGGCGTGGGCAACCAGGATGGGCTTCATGGACCGCTCAGTTCACGCTCAGGTTGCCGACCATCCGCCAGAGCACGCGCATCGCGGCGTGGCCGAAATCGGGCTTGAGGAACTGGTTGGGGCAGGCGCCCGGGATCACGGCGATGCCGTTCTCGCGGCACAGGCGCACCGCCTCCGGCGAGACGCTGGTCATGCCCGCCGCCAGGCCGGGTTTGGTGCCCATCATGCAGTGCATCCAGACGTGCTTGATGCCGAGGTCCACGCACTGCTGGACGATCTGCTCGGTGACCCTGGGGTTGGCCAGGATGAAGACCGCGTCCGGCGTGTGCGGGATGGCGCGCAGGTCCGGGTAGCACGGGGCGCCCTCGAAACTGGTCAGGCGCGGGTTGACGGCGTAGACGGTGTACCCGGCCTCTTTGAACTTGCGGTAGCCGAGGTTACAGCCCGTCTCGCGTTTGTCGGAGACGCCCACGACGGCGATGCTCTTCTGGGCGAGGAAGTCTTGCACGAGGGAATCGATCTTGGCCATGCGGCACCCTTTCTGGTAGGACGTCGTTCCGGCGTCGGCGCGTTGCACTCTCATGTGATTACGCACGGGGACGCGGGATGTTTCGCGCCTGCGCCCGGAGCAGCCCTGCCGGCGAAGCTATCCCAATTGCATCAACAAAACCCGGATAGGCGATGGCGCAGGGCTGGAAGCGCACGATGGCGGCCAGCTCCGTTTCGGTCCGCAGGAACACGGCGACGTCGTAACCCAGGGCCGCGCGCAGGCCGCGCGCGATGTTGGTTTCCAGGGCGGCGGCGTCCCGGGCGCGCGTCTCGAAGATAACGTTGCCGCTGGCGATGAAGGTCTCGACGCGCGCGAGGCCGAACGACTCGCAGAGCTGGCGCAGGTGGTCCATCTTGACGGTGTGGCCGCCGACGTTGATGGCCCGCAGGAAGGCGAACAGGCGTCTCATGCTGTCGTGTCCGCCTGCCGTATCTCGATCACCACGACCGGCGCGCCGCCGAACGGCACCTCGAAGCCGGCGCGGAAATCCGCCGCCGAACGCGCGCCCAGCCGAACGCCGTCCAGGATGGAGGTGAGCGTGTAACGGCCAGCGCCCGGCAACGGAACCCGCACCGGGGCTGCGTCCGCGCCGCTGTGGTTGCGGAACAGCGCCAGCAGGCCCTCGCCGGAGCGGGCCAGGCGCGCGAAGCCGTCCCACTCCACGACGCTGGGCTGCCGCCAACTGCCGAGCGGGAAGAAACTCTCGTCCAGCTGGACGGCGCGGCGCAGCGCCTTGTGCCAGCGGATCATGGCGCCGTACCAGGCCACCTGCGCATCGGTCAGCCGGCGCAGATCGCCGAGCAACAGGGGGCAGGCGCCCAGCGCGGTCGCGAACTTCTCGCGCGGGTCGCCGGTCTCGGCCCGCAGGTTGCCGATCAGCATGGTCTCGGCCGGGATGGCGAGCGACCGGTGATAGAGCAGGGTGCGCGCCTGGCGCGGACCGGCCGCGTCGTCGGCGTTGTCGCCCACATTGCTGATCCAGGCCAGGTCCGCCGCGCGCAGCAGTCCGTAGTCGAGAGTGTGCTTGTGGCCCCACAGCTCAAAGGTCAGGTCGATGAGCACGCCCGGGCAGCGGGCGTAGACCGCGCGCGTGATCTGCGCGATGGCGTCATAGATGCGCGCCACGGACTCGGCCGCGCTGGCGTGGCCGTGGCCGGCCGCGTAACAGCCGGGCGCCTCGCCGTAGGCGTTGAAGACCGTCGTCAGGTCGAGCTTGAGGTAGGCCAGGTGATTGCGCTCGACCAGGTCGCTGAGGCGCTCGGCGGCGCGCGGCGCGTAGTCGCCCGCCAGGCACATGACGACCTGTTCGCCCATGGCCGTCAGGGTCGTTTTCACGCGGTCGTGACGGTCGCGGCATTGCGCGGCGCGCATGGCCGGGGTCGCCGCCGCGATGGCGGGGTCCACGACGGCCAGCGGCGCCCACAGGCCGAGGCGCAGGCCGGCGGCCTCGGCCGCGTCGCGGATGGGCCCCAGCCCGTCGGGAAAGCGCTCCGGGCTGACGGCGTTGTCGCCGTAGCGGGCCTGCCAGCCATCGTCCAGGGTGAAGGTGTCGAAGCCCATGCGCGCCGCAATCGGGATGAGGTCCATCACCGTGGCCTGGTCCAGGCGCGTTCCGAAGGGGTCCCAGGTGTTGTAATGCCAGGCGGGCGCGGCGCGCGGCCGGCGTTGCGCCGCCGCCGGCATGATCCAGCGCGGGTCGGCCAGGCCCCGGCCGTCCACGGCGAAGACCAGGCCGGCCCAGGCCGTGGCCCAGGTCTCGCCCGGCGCCAGGCGGATTTCGAGCGGGAAGAGGTCCGTGTCGTACATCAGGCGCGCGAACCCTTCCCAGAACCACGCCCCGGTCTCGGTCCGTTTCAAGTGCCCGGGCGCCTCGTTCAACAGGATCACGTTCTCGCCCGTGCGCGGGTTGCGCAGGACCACGGCGCAATCGTCTACGCGGCCGGTGAAAAAGGTCTCGCGCGGCAGGGCGCCGTAGTGCGCGCACAATTGCAGGTCGCCGGGCGGGCCGATCTCCACCGGCAGGGTCTCGATGGCGAGGTGGGTGAGCGTGATCGGCTGGCGGGCGGTGTTCGTGATCCGGTAGCGCTTGTCGGCCCGGGGGCCGTCACACCGATAGCTGACGTGAACTTCGAGGCCGCGGGCGCGATGGCGCAGGCTGATGACCTGGACGCGCGCGAGGGCCGGGTCCGGATCGGGATCGGCGGCCGCGACCAGCTGCCACATTGCGCCCAGGCTCGTGATCCGTTCGCCGTCGATGCAGAAATCGAACTCGGGCGTCCAGCGCCGCGCGGCGCGCGCCGGCGCCAGGAGATCTGTGCCGGTCGTCAAGTGGATGAAGCGCGTGGTATAGAGGCCGGCGTCCGGGTCGAACTCGACCATGCGGCGGAGGTGCGGGCTGACGATGTCCCAGGTCGCGGGCATAGCCGGCCTAGCTGCTGGCGCCGCTGTACCGGCGCACGCCGTATTTCCAGACCTGCGAGGCCGCGAGGAAGCTGGCCGCGCCGACCGCCAGGAAGGCGGCCACCTGGGCCGGGGACAGTTCGCCGCGCAGCGCCTGGAGCGGCACGGTCGTCGCCACCGCGATGGGGATGATGAAAGTGACGATCACCCTCAGCCAGGTGGGATAGACCGTGGCCGGGTAGCGGCCGGTGTCCAGCAGAGCCTGCAGGATGGTCACGTTGTTGTCGAACTTGGTGAACCAGAAGGTGAGCGCGATCAGCACGATCCACAGGCTGTAGATGACGACCGCGCCGGAGGCGGCCAGGACCACGAAACCGGCGACGCCCGCCGGCGTGGCGCTCTGGCCGCTCAGCCCGATGCCGGCCACGATCAGGACCAGGGCCAGCGCCAGGTCCCAGGCGCGCCAGACCGTGAGGCGCGCGAAGCTGACCTGGAACAGGCTGTTCACGGGCTGAAGGAGCAGGTAGTCGAACGAGCCGTCGCGCACGCTGGCGTTGAAGCGCTCGGTGTTGGGCCAGATCAGGGCCGCCATGAGCGTGTTGATCAGCCGGAACACCCCCAGGAGCGCGATCAGTTCGCCGGGCCCCCAGCCGCCGAGCGTGGCGGTGTTGCTGAAGATGATGCTCAGGCTGAGCAGTTCCCAGCCCAGCCACATCAGGTTGACGAGCAGGTTGATGACGGTGTCCACGCGGTAGGCCAGCGACATCTGCACGTTGACTTTGAGGAAGGCGCCGATCAGGCGCAGGGCGTGCATGGCTACGCCCCCACCGCCGAGAAGCGCTTGACGCCCGCGCTCCATACGGCGCGGAACAGGAGCGCGGCGGCCGCCAGCCAGACGACGCCGCTGAGGTAACTGGTGATGATCTCCGCCGGCGTGAGCCGGCCCAGGATGATCTGGATCGGGATGTACTTGAAGAGCTGGAAGGGCAGAAATTGCGCGGCGGCCTGGACCGGCGCCGGCATCAGGGTCAGCGGCACGAACTGGCCGGAGAAGAGGACGACCAGGCCGGCGTAGAGCTCGTACAGCGACCAGACCCGGGTGGACCAGAAGGCCACGCACGTCAGGGCGGCGCCGAGCAGGAAGCTGACGGCGAAACCGAGGGCGACGGCCGGCGCGGCCAGCAGGACGTTGACGAGCGTGACCGAGCCGAAATCCGGACGGAAGAGCAGGCCCAGCGCCAGCCAGACGGGGATGAGCGCCAGGAGGGTGAGGGCCTTGAACGCCACGTTGTTGACCAGCGTATTGGTCAGGATCGGGTGCACGGGCCGGATCAGCTCGCCGGACAGCGTGCCGTCCTGGATTTTGTAGCCGAAGATGTGGATGGTGATCTCGCTGGTCAACTGGTCCACGATCAGCAGCGTCATGTAGTAAGTGACGAAATCGTTGGCGGTCAGACCGTTGACGCTGCCCTGCGCGTCCGCGATGGCCGTCCACACGGCTAGGTAGACGACGGGCGAGACCAGCCAGTAGAGCAGGTACATCACCAGGTTGGCCCGGTACTGCCACTGCTCGGCCCAGTTCACCTGCCACAGGCGTTGGAAGATACGCAGCATCGCGCGGACCTCAGGCGTTGAACGCGCGCTCGATGACGTCTTCGATGGGCGGCTCGGTGATGGTGATGTCATGGACCGGCAGATCGGCCAGCAGGCGCGCCGTCACGGCGGTGACGTCGCCGGCCGGCACCTGGATGAAGCGCTTGCCCGAGTCGTCCTCGCCCTGGACCGGCGCGCCGTAGGCGTCCAGCGCGACGTCCACGGCCTCGCCCAGCGCGACGCCGATCAGCTTGAACGGCGCGATCCGGCGCGAGAGGTCGCCCAGGCTGCCGTCGTACTTCAACTGGCCGTGGTGGATGATGATGACGCGCTCGCACAGGGCGGTCACGTCGGCCATGTAGTGGCTGGTCAGCAGGATGGTCGCCCCGGTCCGCCGGTTGTACTCCTGCAGGAAGGCCCGGATGCGCGCCTGGGCCGTGATGTCCAGGCCGATGGTGGGCTCGTCCAGGAACAGGACCCTGGGCCGGTGGAGCAGGCCGGCCGCCAGCTCGCACTTCATGCGCTCGCCCAGCGAGAGGTTGCGCACCGGCTTGCGCATGATGGGTCCGAGCTCGAGCAGCTCGTCCAGCTCGGCCAGGGTGCGCTGATATTCGTCGTCCGGGAGGCGGTAGATGGCCTGGTTGAGCAGGAACGAGTCGGCGGCCGGGATGTCCCAGGCCAGGCGGTTGCGCTGGCCCATCACCAGCGTCATGGAGCGCAGGTAGCTGGGCCTGAGCTGCCAGGGCGTGAAGCCCAGCACCTGCGCCGAGCCGGAGGTGGGGTGGAGCAGGCCGGAGAGCATCTTGAGCGTGGTGGTCTTGCCGGCCCCGTTCGGGCCGAGGAAGCCCACCACCTCGCCGGGCGCGATGCGGAAGCTGACCTGCTGGACGGCGTGCACGTCGCGGTACTGGCGCCGGAAGAAGCCGCGCACGGCCGCCGCGAAGCCGCCCTCGCGCTCGGTTACCTGGTAGGTCTTGCTGAGTTGCTCGACGACGATGACGGGTTCAGAGGTCATGGAAACAGATTTCGCCGTTGCGCTGCGGCCCGGATTATAGTTCACGCCGCCGCCGGCGGCTTTACTCGAGGCGGAAGTCGAAGCTGATCGGGTAAGGCCCGGGGCCGGTCAGCTCAAACGCGCCGCCGCCCGAGAGGGCGCGCAGGTCATCGGTCCCGGAGCCGGGCACCACCGACCAGCGATCCTGGACCGCGTGCGCGGCGAAGGTGGTGGTGTGCTGGATGACGAAGCTGCCCGAGCGCCCGGCCAGTTTGCCGGTGACGCGTTCCAGGGCCACGGCCTGGCCGGTCCCGTTTACGGTGTAGGCCAGGAGGTACTCCACCTGGCCCTCGCCCTCCAGGTCGCCGGCGTACAGGTGGGTGACGCGGGCGCGGGTGAGCTTGCGGCCTTCGGCGTAGTGGAGGAACGACTGCTCATCCCAACGCTTGACGGCGAACGTAGTCTTAGCCCGGTAGTTCATGGCCCCTCGCTTTTGCTGCCGCGGTGGTGAGCGTCCATTATAGCACAAATTTTCTATCGCCGGTCGCATACCGAATTCTGGGATCGCGAGTCTGAATTTGACTTCTGCGTTGACGTCATTCCGGCGAAAGCCGGAATCCAGGCCTGCTGCAGCGGTGCTGGACCCGGCGCAAGCCGGGGGCTGTAAACGCAAGTGGCAAAGGAAAAATCTGCGCGGCGGCTTTCAATAAACCGCCCGCGCTGGCCAGGCAGAACTAGCCGGGCTTGTGGCGGTCGCCCGCGATGCGGTGGGAGGCCGCCCGCCGCGGGCCGGGTCAGCGCCGGCCGGCAAAGCGGCGCCGCAGGAACTGGCGCACGGCCGGCAGGCGCGCGGCCAGAAGGAGCGCGACGAGGCCGGCGTAGACCCAGGCCAGGGTGAGCCGGTCGCGCTCCAGCCAGAGGAAGTGCCAGACGCTGAGGGGCAGGGCGAGGTACACGAGGCGATGCAGGACGCGCCAGCGCCGTCCCAGCCGCTGCTGCCAGCCGCGCGTGGACGTGGCGGCCAGCGGGACCAGCGCCAGCAGGGCCAGCAGGCCGATGCTCATCGCCCGCCGCTCCTCCAGGTCGCGCAGGATCAGGGCCCCGTCCAGGCCGTTCTCCCAGACCGCGTAGTTCCAGACGTGGACGACGGCGTAGAAGAAGCCGTACAGGCCCAGCGCCCGCCGGACCTGCGCCGGGCGGCTCGATCCCAGCAGATTGCCAACCGGCGTGCAGGCGAAGGAGGCCACCAGCAGAGCCAGGGAAGCCGAACCGGTGCGCAACATCACCAGACGGTTGAAGGTGAAGGGGTCGCCGTGGCCGGCGTAATCCCAGGCCAGCCAGGCCAGCGGGAACAGGCCGGCGGCGTGCGCCAGCAACCGGTGCCCGTGCGCGCGCAGCCACTCGCCGACGCGCGTAAACGCAGCGGATGTCTCCATGCGGGCCGCGCCCGGCGCTCAGAGCAGGTGCCGGCCAAAGTCCTGGGTGAAGTCGCGCCAGACGCTGTGGATGTGGGTTCCGCCGTTGCGCGAGTTGTCGTGCTCGAGCAGGAAGGTGGGGCCCTGCAGGCGATAGTAGTGCGGGCGGCGCGGCTCGGTGGAGCCCGCCCAGCCGAAGCGGATGTTCTCCCGGCCGGCGGCGTCGAGCGCGGCCAGGTGCGCCTCGGCCTGGACTGAGGGCAGGGTGCTGAGATAGGCGCGGATGATCTCGTCTACCAGCGCCTGCTGGTCCGGGGCCAGGTCGCCCACACCCACACCGATCGGTTCCAGCGGCGTGACCGCGGGCTGGTTCTGAGTGACGTGGCGGGTGAGGGTGTTGGCCTGGAAGAGGGCGGCCTCGCGGGCGGGGCCAGCCAGCGCCGTGATCAGCTCGCGCGCCGCCCACTCCTCGCGCTCCATCGCCTTCAGGCCGGCGTTGCTCACCGTCGGCCAGGCGCCCAGGAAGAACGGCATGGCCGCCACCGTGGCCGCGGAGATCGTGAAGTTGCGCGAGAGGTGGTGGCCCTCGAAGCGCCAGCCCCATGGCTCCGCGCCGCCAGGCGCACCAAAGACGGTGACGTAGTACAGCTCCGGGTCGTTGCCCAGGTCGTTCTGCAGGGTCATGATGTCCAGGGCCTTCTGGAAGCCGGCCGGCGAGACGCTGGTCTGCAACAGCGCCAGCGCCTGTGTGCGCTGCTCGGGCGTCATGGCGCGCAGCGGCAGGCCGTGGCGCGGAAAGTTGCGGGGCGTGGTCCAGTGCCAGCGGGTCCGCTCGGAGTCATCGAAGGCGTAGGTGGCCTGCGCGCGCTGGCCGTCGTCGAGCAGGCCCAGGAAGCGCCCGGCGGCCGAGGCGATCTCGTCGGCCAGCGGCGGGAGGGCGGTGGGGCTGGGGGCGGCTGGAGCCGCGGTGGTCGTGGCTGCCGGGGCGGGCGAGGTCGCAGTCGGCGGGGTGGTGGGCGCTGGGCGCTGCGTGGCGGCGGCGGCCCGGGTGGGCGCGGCGGTCGGCGTGGCGGGACTGCCGCAGGCGGCGGCCAGCCCGCCCAGGCCTCCCAGGGCGGCCAGCTTCAGGGCCTGACGGCGCGAGAGACGGGTTTTCATGACAGGCTCCTATGCGGTGACGTAGCGCCCGAACCAGTCCAGCGTGCGCGCCCAGGCATCGCGGGCGGCCTCCGGGTTGTAGCGCGAGCCGGTGTCGTTGTGAAAGGCGTGATCGGTGTCCGGGTAGATGACCTTCTCGTAGATCTTGCCGTTGGCCTGCATGGCGGCCTCGATGGCGGGGATGCCCTGGTTGATGCGCTGATCGCGCCCGGCGTAGATGCCGAGCACGGCGGCCCGGATGTTCGGCACGGCGCTCACGTCCGGGTGCGGGCCGTAGAAGGGGACGGCGGCCTTCAGTTCCGGCATCTGGGTCGCCATCTGCCAGGTGACGCCGCCGCCGAAGCAGAAGCCCACCATGCCCACCCGCTCGGCCCGCGTGAAGTCCTGCGCCGCCAGGAAATCCCAGCCGCTGCGGAAGTCCTGCGTGAACTGGGCGGGCGGCGTGGCGCCCAGCGCGCCCGGCACGTTGCCGCTGCCGACCGCGTCGGTCCCGCCCTGGCGCGAGAGCAGGTCGGCGGCCAGCGCGGCGTAGCCGGCCCTGGCCAGCCGCCGGGCTACGTCGCGGATATGGTCGGTCAGGCCGCGGTTCTCGTGGCAGACCAGGATCACGGGATAGACGCCCGAGGCGGCCGGGCGCGCCAGGTAGCCGGTGAGCGTTGCGCCCTCGCCCGGGAACTGGACGGTCTCGCCGGACACGGCCGGGTCGGCCGGGCTCACGGTCCCGGCTGAGGGGAGGGTGAGCGAGGCCGGGGCCTGGG
>DAOUAB010000254.1:0-3571 GCA_034434015.1 Anaerolineales bacterium | reverse complement strand
CGGCATAACCGCCCCGGCCAGCATCGCGGCCAGGAGCCAGCGGGTCACGGTCAATAGCCGACGTGACATGACGCTTCTCCCGACTTCCTTTCGTACACCGGCGCGCCTCTGCGTGGACCCTCACCCCTCGCCGAGCATATCGTCAATCTCATTATACGTCAGGCGCCAGTCCCGGCGGCGGCTGGCCAGGAGCTGGTTGAGGATGGCTGCGCCAACAGCGCCAAAGACCCCGGGCGACAGCCGGTAAGCTGGCAGGGCGCGGGCCAGGAGCGGCGCGGGCGGCTCGGCCGGCGCCAGGGCATACGCGTCCGGCACGGCGCGCGCCTCCACCGCCAGCGCCAGGCGCAGGAACGGCCCGGAGTCGGGGGCCGGCGCCGCGAAGACCGCCAGGTCGGTCAGGTCTAGATGTTTCGTCACAATGGCCCGCGGCTCGCCCGTCTCCAGCACGCCGATGACGTCTGAGCGCGGGAACAGGTCGCCCTGCACCTCGAGCCACTCGTAGACCTCCGGCGCTTCGAACTCCTGCCCGATGTCGTCCACCACCGTCTGCGGCAGGAAATAGGGCGCCGGCGGCTCCCACAGACGGTAGCCCGGCCGCAGATAAGCCGGCGGCCCGAACACCGGCGCCCCCAGCGCGCCGGCGTCCGGGCCGTAGACCAGGAGATATTGTCCCCGCAACGGGAGGACGACGCCCTCAACACAAAAAGCCATGCCCGCCTGTCATCCCTGTCCCTAAAATTTCAACGCCGCCATCGTCTCCCGGATCAGCTTGACCGACCTGTCCGCCATCGCCCGCTCGTCATCGGTCAGCGGGAACTCGATGATCTGCTCCACGCCGCCCGCGCCCAGCTTGACGGGCACGCCGAAGTACAGGTCCTTGTAGCCGTACTCGCCCTCCAGGTAAGCCGAGGCCGGCACGATCAGCTTGGAGTCCATCAGGATGGCCTCGGCCATGCGCGCCGCCGCCGCGCCCGGCGCGTAGTAGGCCGAGGTGCCCAGCAGGTTGACGATCTCACCGCCGCCCTTGCGCGTGCGCTCGACGATGGCGTTCACCTTCTCGGCCGGCAGCCACTCGTTGATCGAGCGCCCGAACACGGTCGAATAGCGGGTCAGCGGCACCATCTCGTCGCCATGGCCGCCCAGCACCACCGTCTGCACGTTCTCGATGGAGACGTTCATCTCCAGGGCGATGAAGGCCGCCATGCGCGCCGAATCCAGGATGCCGGCCTGGCCCATGACGCGGTGCTTGGGCAGCCCGGAGTGCTTGTAGGCCAGGTAGGTCATCGAGTCCAGCGGGTTGGTGACCACGACGATATAGGCGTTCGGCGAGCGCGGCAGGGCCTTGTCCAGCACGTCGGTGATGATGGCCTGGTTGGCGCCCACCAGGTCCTCGCGGCTCATGCCCGGCTTGCGCGGGAAGCCGGCCGTGATCACGATCACGTCCGAGTTCTCGGTGCCGTCGTAATTGCCGTCGGCCGTGCCCGTCACCCGGGCGTTATAGCCCACGATCGGCCCGGCCTGCAGCAGGTCCAGCGCCTTGCCCACCGGCGCAGTTTTGGCGATGGCGGCATCCACCAGCACGATGTCGGCGATCCCGCGCTGGGCCAGCCACAGGGCGCAGGACGCCCCGACGTTGCCGGCGCCCACGATGGTGATTTTCTTGCGCATCATGTTCTCCTTGTGAGACGGATGTATGGGAGTTTTAACCGGCCGCTGTCGCGCCGCCGGGTAGCGAACCAAACCCGCCCTATGATACACTACCTGACGTAATCCTAAGGAGACCGTCTAGCCAGGCTGTATGCTTAATACAGACACCTTGAGCGCAGCCCGCGAAGATTTCCGCCGGGCGCGCCAGCAAGCCGCGTTACAGGAGTTGATGGCCCGCGTCACGGGCCAGTCGATTGACCTGCTCGCCTTCGAGGAAGTTCGCCGCAAACTGCGCGCCACCGCCATGTCCGAGCGCGGGCTGCAGGACATCCCGGTGAGCGCCATCGTCGGCAGCGCCGGCCGTTACACCGACTTCACCCGCGACTTCCTGCCGCGCGCCGCCGTCGATGAGGTGCGCTGGGCGCGCGTCAAGCAGGCGGCCGCCGACGCGGGCGGCCTGCCGCCCATCGAGGTCTATCAGGTGGGCGACGCCTACTTCGTGCGCGACGGCCATCACCGCGTCTCGGTGGCGCGCGCGATGGGCGTCGAAACCATCGCCGCCTACGTCACCGAGGTCCGCGCCAAGGTGCCGCTTTCCCCCGAGCACCAGCCGGACGACCTGATCCGCATGGCGGAGTACGCCGAGTTCCTGGAAGCCACGCGCCTGGATGAGCTGCGCCCCGGCGCCGATCTGTCGGTGAGCGCGCTCGGTCAGTATCAGCGCCTGCTCGACCACATCGAAGTCCATCGCTACGTCGTCGAGACCGAATCGGGCCGGTCGCTCAGCGACGACGAGGCCGTCGTCAGCTGGTACGATCAGGCCTACCTACCCATCGTCCAGGTGATCCGCGAGCGCGGCCTGCTGCGCGATTTCCCCGGCCGCACCGAGACCGACCTGTACCTGTGGCTGGTGGAGCACGCCGCCGAGCTGCGCGAGGAGCTGGGCTGGCCCGTGAAGCCCCAGGCCGTAGCCGAGGAACTCGCGGCGCAGTTCAGCCCGCGCCGCCGGCGCTGGGGGCAGCGCGTGCTGAACCTGGTCACGGCCAAAGCCCTGGTCGACGGCCCGGCGCCCGGCGCCTGGCGCAAGGATCGACTGGAGGCGCGCTACCTCGAGCGCCTGTTCCCCGACGTGCTGGTGCCGGTCAGCGGCGAGCCGGAGGGTTGGCGGGCGCTCGATCAGGCGCTGGTCTTCGCCCGGCGCGAGGGGGCGCGCCTGCTCGGGCTGCACGTCGTCGGCGAGGAGGCGGCGCGGACCGGGCCGGCCGCGCAGGCCGTGCGCGCCGAGTTCGGCCGGCGCTGCGCTGAGGCCGGGGCGGAGGGCACGCTGGTGGTGGACGCCGGCGAGGTCGCGGAGCGGATCTGCGCCCGCGCCGCCCTCGCCGATCTGGTGATCGTCAACCTGGCCCACCCACCGGGCGCCGGGCCGCTCGAGCGGCTCAGCTCGGGCTTCCGGGCGCTGGTCCGCCGCTGCCCGCGCCCCCTGCTCGCGGTCCCGCGCGCGCCCGCCGCCGGCGACCGGCTGCTGCTCGCTTTCGACGGCAGCCCGAAGGCCCGGGAGGCGCTGTTTGTGGCCGCCTACCTGGCCGGCGAGTGGAAGTCGGCGCTGACCGTCATCACCGTGCAGGAAGGCAACGGCGCGGCCGCCGCGCTCGACTTCGCGCACAAGTACCTGGAGTTCCACGAGTTGTCGGCCGACTTCGTCGAAGTCGCCGCCGGCCCGGTGCCGGCCGCCATCCTGCACACGGCCGCTGAGCGTGAGTGTGATCTCATCCTGATGGGCGGCTACGGCGCGCGGCCGGTCGTCGAGGTCATCCTGGGCAGCTCGGTGGACCAGGTCCTGCGCGCCGCCGAACGCCCGTTGCTGCTCTGCCGCTGACCGGGAGCGCCCCAGGCTTTCACCCGCATGAGCGTCAGTCCGCCCCTC
>DAOUAB010000253.1:0-9825 GCA_034434015.1 Anaerolineales bacterium | reverse complement strand
GACAGCCCCGGTTATACGGGCTGCGCACCACGGTCAGAAGACCCGTCGCCAGATGAGGCTCAAGCAGGGCCAGACTGCCGTCGTTGGAGGCGTTGTCAACGACGATGATCTCGAAGTTCGGGTAACGCTGCGCCAGCAACCGGTCCAGGCACCGGCCGAGCACGCTCCGGCCGTTCATGTTCAGCACGATCACGCTCACGAGCGGCGCCTCGTCCGCCGCCCAGGACCTGGCCGGCGCGGGCGGCGTGAGCGCGGCGCGCGTTCGCTGCGCGACGGCCTCCCAGGCCGGATCAGGCGCTGCGCCGCCGGCGTCCGCCCCGGCCGCCGCCGGCGATGTCCCCAACAGCGTCGGCAGGGCCAGCGCCAAGAGGCGGTGCCGCAGACTGCCGTCCGGCGCCAGCCCTTCGCGCAACTGCTGCAAGGCCTGGGCCAGCCTCCCCGCCGGTCCGGTCCGCCATTGGACCAGCTCAGCCTGCGTCGCAAACTGCTGCGCCGTGAGGCGCGCGTGGGCGGCGCGGGCCTCCTGCAACCGGCCTGCCAGGCGCAGCGCCTGGGCGCGCCAGGCCGTCAGCTGCGCGGCGAGGTCGGCCGGGTCGGACGGTGAGCGGCCGGGGTCGGCCACGGGATCGGGAGGGGGCAGGCTCATCGGGTCAGGACAATCAGGATCAGGCGGGCATGTTCGCGCGGCGGCCGGCGGGCCGCCATTCAACGACCAGCCCGCCGGCTCCAGCGGGAATGCAGCCAGCGTCCCAGCCGGACGCTCCACAACCGTTCATAGACGGCGACACGCTCGCGCAGGCGGGTGATTTCGTCGACATACAACGGGTTTCCGGGCCGATCGCCAGCGCCGGCGTGATCCGCGGCAGGCGTGGGCGCCGCGCAAAACTTACGCAGCGGACCGGCCGCCAGCTCCCAGGTGAGCGCCGCCCGCGCCTGCGCAAAGTTGGCGTCCAGGGCCCCGCGCGGCTGCGCCAGCAGGCCGGCGATCGCTTCAGCCACCGCTTCCGGACGCCCGGCCTCCACGACGACGCCTAACCGGTAACTTTCAATCAACTGGCTGGTCGCGTCGCCGCGCGTCGCGACAATCGGCAGGCCGGCCCAGATGTAATCCAATACGCGGCTACGGAACGCCAGGCGGCTCTCCAGGGTCTCGCTCCCGTGCAGGGTGAGCGCCAGGTCGCTTTCGAGCAGTACGCCCGGCCACTGCGCCTGGGGCACCCAGTCGCCAAAGAAGACGTGCCGGTCCAGCAGCCCCAGTTCCGCCGCCAGCGCGCGGGCGGCCGGCGCATACGACGGGAACGCGCCCATCACCGGGTTGGGATGGCGCGTGCCGGGGAAGATCAGCCGCACGTCCGGCGCGGTCGCGCGCAGCTGCGCCACCGCGCGGATGGCCGTCAGCGGGTCCAGCCAGGGCCACAACCCGCCGCCCCATAACAGCACACGGTCCTCCGGCCCGATCCCGTCCCACACGCCCCGGATCACCGCCGCGGCGCGGCGCGGCGGCGTCTCCGGCAGACCGAACGGCACCACATCCACCAGCCGGCGCAGGGACGGATCGGCCTGATAGGTGGCGGCGTTGATGCGGCCGTGCGCCTCAAGCAGGCCGAGCAGCCAGTCGCGCTGGCGCTCGCTGGCGCAGATAAAAAAATCGCCTGCCAGGTAAGCGCGGCTGAGCGCCGCCTGCTGCGCGCGCGCCGCCGACGGCTGCGCGTGCAGGACCTCGGCCACGATCGGGTCGTAGCAGTCCACCACCAGCGGCGCGCCGGCCTCCGCCAGCGCCGGCACGTGGGCCCACCCCACCGCCGCGACGACCACCACCCGCGCCTCGCGCACGGCAACGGCCAGGCGCGGATCGTCGCCGGGACCGTAGCGCAGGAGGGCGAAGGGCGGCGGCGTTTCCAGTTCCGGCGAGGCCTCCGGGACTGCGAGGACCACCGGCCCATCGCCGGCCAGCACGCGCGCCAGATGGAAATAGCGCAGCCCGGGGCCGGCCAGCCGCGGGCCGACGACATCGTGGCTGATGATGAGGACCGGCCGGCGGACAGGCTCTTCCGGGCGCAACCGTGGCGCGAGGGGCGCGGACGGGCTCATGCCGCCGATTTCGGGGAGGCCGCCGGCCCGCCGCCATCGGCCAGCCAGCGCCCATAGGCCTGGCGTACCAGCGGATGCCGGCTGGGCGGCTCAGCCGCCCGGCAATTGAACACGGCGCGATTGCCCATCGGGCGGCTGTAGCTCAGGACCTCGAAGCCGCCTTCGGCCAGCAGCCAGCGCACACCGGCGACGTTCGGCCCCCAGAAATTGGTGAAATCGTCCCGGTTGAGCGAGTCGCCGACGAAGAACTGCATCAGCGGCACCTCGTCCAGCGCCTCCCGGACTTCCGGCCGCAGCGGCACCCAGACCCCGTCCGGCCGGAGGAGGGCCGCCTCCGTCACGTAGGTCTCCACAAATACCAGCGCGGACGGACGGCACAGGCGGCGCACGATGTTCAGCGCCAGGAGCGGGTCGGGCAGATGGTAGAGGATGCCCAGGAACAGGACGACGTCAAACTGTCCAATCTGCTCCGGCGTCAGGTCGTACAGGGTCGAATAGAGATGCCGGGCCCTGGAACCGAGCAGCTCGGCGCACATTCGGAAGCCGGTATGCTCAGGGGTGCTGTAGTCGACGGCCAGCAACTCAGCAGCGCCGCGGCCCTCGCACTCAAAAGTGAAGTAGCCCTCGGCGGCGCCCAGGTCCAGCACGCGCCGGCCCTCCAGGCTGGCCGGCAACTGGAGGTGCTGCAACGTCAACCGGCAGTCGTTCATGCCTGGAGCGACCACGCCGGGCGCCAGCTCGATCTGGTGATACCAGAAGGGCCGCGAGGCGATCTTCTGGCGCAGCTCCGCCTCGGGCAGGGCGGCGCGCATCGTCCGCCCGACCGCCGGCGTGACAGGCGGGAGGGCCGGCGTCGACCCGGCGCTCCCGCGTTCAGCCAGCCGCTCGGCCAGCCGGATCAGCCGCGATCGAAAACGGGCGACGAGGGAGGCCAGCCACTGGTCCAGCGTCAGCAGTATCCGGCTCAGTCCGTCTCGGGCTGACAATAGCCACTCTCCTCAGGATGGCGCGGCAAGCGCCCGCCGGCGCGCCAGGCCTCCCACGCCTCGCGCGCCGTCAATTGCTCGGCCAGGCGCAGGTTATCTTCCATCAGGTCGGCGATCCGAGCATACAGGTCGCGGTTGAGCGCCTCCTGTTGCTGCATCAGAAACAGGACGGCCCAGCGCGCCGCGATCGCGAACCACCAGCGCCGCAGGCGCGCCACCAGCGGGCCCACCAGCGGCAGGCTCGACCGGAATTGATATTCGCGGAACCCGGCCCAGGTCCACGGTTCCGCCGCCTCCCCCTGGCGGGTCTGCAGCGTCTGCACGTAATCGGGCTGCAGATCGACCGGGTTGAGCGGCCAGCGCAACGCCGTCCGGCCGCCGAGGGTCTCCAGCCGCCACAGCGCCCGGCCCAGCTCCTGGAGGTCCGTCAGCATCTGCCCAAAGAGCGCGTCATCGGCCTCCGGCCGGTCGCGGAGCAATTCCGGCAGCTTCCGGGCCGTATCCTGGTAAGCCAGGCGCAGGGCCCGGCCCTGCCCGGCCTGAACCTCCTGCGGCTGCGCGGCGGCCTCGGCCGGGACAAATTCACGGCGCCACCGGGCGGGAGGCATGTGCTTGAGGCTCAATCGCAGGCGGCCGCGGTGGGTGTACCAGGCGCGGGCCGCCGTCTCAGTGGAGGTCGACTCCTGGTGAATGTAGACGGCTTCCGGACAATAGCGGATGCGATATCCGGCGGCGCGGGCGCGCAGGCAGTAGTCCACGTCTTCGTAATAGCCGGGCCAGAAGCCTTCATCGAGCGGGCCCAGGCGCTCCACCAGGGCGCGCCGCATCCCCAGGGCGGCGCCGGTGACAAAATCGACGTCGCGCGGCGTGTCCCACAGGCCATCCGGCTGCGCGTACCCCCAATGCGCCACCACGCCGCGCGGCCATTCCAGCCGGCCGCCGGCGTGCTGGACACGGTTGTCCGGGTACAGCCCTTTGCCGCCGACGATCCCGATCCGCTCATCCGCCGCCAGAGCCTGGAGCAGCGCCGCGAGACAACCGCGCTGAACGACGACGTCCTGGTTGAGCAGGAGGCAGTAAGCCCCGCGCGCCGCCGCCATCCCCAGGTTACAGCCCCCGCTGAAACCGCGGTTGGCCGGACTGCGGATCAGACGCACGATCGGGAAATCCCGGGCGATCAACTCGGCCGAGTCGTCCGGGGAGGCGTTGTCGACGGCGATGATCTCGTCCTCCGGCGTCAGCTCGGCCAGCAGCGCCGTCAGACAGTCGGCCAGATACGCGCGCCCCTTCCAGACCGGGATGATGATCGAGGCTCGGACCGTCATGCGCGGGCGCCGGCGTGGTGCGTCCACACCCCTTGCAGTGTCATCAGGCCGTAACGTTCTTTCACCCGGCTGTCGGGCCGATTCTCCACCCGGAACGAAATCTGCCGGTCCAGGTAATCGTACATCACCAGGCCCTCCCGGTCGTGCAGGGAAGCGGACACCAGGTACAGGCCGTCCAGCAAGGGCAGATACGGAACCGTGTACTCGATGCGACCGGCCGCAGCCAGATCGGGCAGCTTCAGCCCGGCGAAATCCGTGTTCGGTCCACAGACATGGGCGCCATCCTGCCGGTGGATGGCCAGGCCGAACACCGGGCTGGGGATAGGCTCGTGGGCCACGTAGTCCAGGGCAATGACCAGTCGTTGCCCGGTTTGAAAGACGGACCGCGCCTGGCCGGCCTCATCCAGCAGCGTCACCCGCGTGATCTCGGCGCGTTTGCCGCCCGCGGGACGCGGCCCGGCCCCGGCCCGCGGCCGCATGGCGGCTTCCATCCGATCCAGGTCATGGCTCAGGTATTGCCGTGTGACACGGTCGGCAGGCCCATCGGCCCGCACGCGCCCATGATCCAGCCACAGCACCCGGTCGCAGATGGATCGGACCAGGTCCTGGGAGTGCGACACGAAGAGGATCGTGACCCCCTGCCGCCGCATCTCCCCGATGCGGTTCACGCATTTGCGTTGGAACCAGTTGTCGCCGACCGCCAGGACTTCGTCAACCAGCAGAATCTCGGGGTCAACGTGGACGTTCACGGCGAAGGCGAGCCGCATGAACATGCCGGAGGAGTAGTGCTTCACCGGCGTGTCGAGAAACGCCTCCAGTTCCGAGAACGCCACGATCGCGTCGAACTGACGCTGGACCTCGCGCCGGCTCAGCCCGAGCAGCGCGGCGTTCAGGTACACATTGTCGCGCCCGCTCAGGTCCGGATGAAAGCCGGCGCCCAGCTCCAGCAGCGCGCCCACCCGGCCGTACACGTCCACGCGGCCGCGCGTCGGCTGCACCACGCGGCTGACCAGCTTCAGGCTGGTGCTCTTGCCCGCGCCGTTCGGGCCGATCAGACCGACCACTTCACCCGGCGCAATGTCGAAGGAGACGTTTTCCAGCGCCCAGAACTCGTCCGGCCCCAGCCCATCGGCGGCGCGGCGGGAGAGCGAGCGCACAAAGGCCTCCCGGAGCGAGCGGCTCTGGCGCCGGCGGTAATACTTGCTGACCGACTGGAAACGGATGATGGGACGCGTCATAGCACGGCTGCCCGATCCCGGGAGCGGACGCGCCAGCCGATGACGCCCTGGCGCGGCGAAAGAGGATTATAAACGATAAGCTTCGGGGGCAGTCGTTCGCGACCGGCTGCGCCTACGCCGGCCAGCGCGGGTCGCGCGCCCGCAGCCGCCCGTGGCGCGCGGCCACGATCTCGGCCAGGATCGCCAGCGCCACTTCCTCCGGCGTGCGCCCGCCCAGGTCCAGCCCGATGGGGCCGCGCAACCGGTCGAGCTGGGCCTCCGTCAGGCCGTCGGCCAGCAGGCGGGCGCGGCGTTTGGCCTGGGTGGCCTGGCTGCCGAGCGCGCCGACGTAGAACGCCGGGCTGGCCAGCGCCGCCTTGAGGCCGGGGTCGTCCAGCTTGGGATCGTGCGTGAGCATCGCCACGGCCGCGCCGCGCGTCAACCCGATCTCGGCCAGGGCCTCGTCCGGCCATTTCTGGATGAGTCGGTCAACGTGCGGGAAGCGCGCCTCGCTGCCGAAGGCCTTGCGCGGATCGACGACGACGGTGCGATACCCCAGCGTCTTGGCCAGGGCCGTCAGGGCGATGGCGGTGTGGACGCCGCCCACGACGACGAGCATCGGCGGCGGCCAGAGGACTTCGATAAACAATTCGCCATCCGCCACCGGCGCCACCACCGACTGTCCCGCGGCCAGCGCCGCGCGGGCCGCCGACACGGCCGCCGACATCTCCGCCAGCGGTCCGACCGCCAGGTCGTGGTCATCCACCGCCAGCGCGCGGCCCAACTGCTCCGCCGGCCCTTTGATCAGCGTCGCCACGGCCAGGGCGCGCTCGGCCAGCAGCAGGTCCCGGACGCGGGCGTACAGGGCCGCGTCCAGGGGCTGCACGAAGACGTCCAGGCTGCCGCCGCACGCCAGCCCCACCTCCCAGGCGGTCTCGTCGGCCACGCCGAAGTGGACGAGTCTGGCCCGGCCCGTCTTCAGGGCCTGAACGCCTTCCTCAAAGACCGCGCCCTCCACGCAGCCGCCGCTGACGGAGCCGGTCATCCCGCCCGCCGCCGTGAGCGCCATCTTGGCGCCGGGCGCGCGCGGCGACGAGCCCCAGGTCTGCACGACGGTGGCCAGCGCCACGGCCTCGCCCTGCGCCAGCCAGCGGTCAATATCGGGCAGGATGTCTCGCATGGATTACCGTCCGTAGCGCGATCTCTCCGGCAGAGCCGCCAGCCGCGCCGCCAGGTCTTCCAGGCTGGCCAGGTTGTGGACCGGCAGGAAGTCGTCAACGTACGGCAGGGCGGCCTGCATGCCGCGCGTCAGCGGCTCGTACTCGGGCAACCCCAGCAGCGGGTTGAGCCAGATCAGGCGGTGGCAGCTGCGCTTGAGGCGCGCCATCTCCCGGCCCAGCAGGGCCGGGTCGCCCCGGTCCCAGCCGTCGCTGATCAACAGCACCACGGCCCCGCGCCCCAGCACGCGCCGGCCCCAATCAAAGTTGAAGCGCTTCAGGCACTCGCCGATGCGCGTGCCGCCGGCCCAATCGTCCACGGCCTGGCTCACCGCGTGCAAGGCCCGGTCCACGTCCCGGTCCGCCATCGGGCGCGTGATGCGCGTCAGCCGCGTGCCAAAGACGAACGACTCGACGGGCTGGTCGAGGCCGGCCGTGACGCCATAGATAAAGTGTAGCAGCAAACGGGCGTACCGTTCCATCGAGCCGCTGATGTCGGCGATGACGACCAGCGGCCGGGGTCTGCGCTTGGGCTCGCGGCGCGCCCAGGTCAGCAGCTCGCCGCCGTGGCGCAGGCTGCGCCGGACGGTGCGGCGCAGGTCCAGCCAGGGGCCGCGACCGGGCCGCCGCCGGCGCGTGCGCCGCTCCCCCAATTGCCACCTCACCTGCGCGATCAGGCGCTGGACCGCCGCCAGCTCCTCGGCCGTCATCTCGGCAAAGTCCTTGCGCCGCAACACTTCGGCCGCGTTGTAGGTCAGCGTCGCCTCGATCCGGGGCGGCTGATCGGCGGCGGGCGCGTCGGCGCGCGCGTCGTCAGCCGGCGGCGGGCGCAGCGGCGGCGGGACGACCTGCAGCTGACGTCGTGGTCTGGGCGTCAGGCCCGCGATCCACATCTCCCCGCGCTCGCGCGGCGCGCGCCAGAAGAGCGTGAAGGCCTGGTCGAACAGCGGCTGGTCCTCGCGGCGGTGGACGAGCAGGCTGCGCAGCGTGTAGTAGAAGTCCGGCCGGCGGCCGATCTCGATATGCCGGAGGGCGTGGAACACGTCCAGCACGCGGCTCGGGTTGACGTCCAGCCCCAGCCCGCGCAGCACACGCCCGAAGAGCACGAGGTTGTGGAACAGCGCGCCGGACATGGGCGGAACCGTCAGGCCTGGGCGCGTTCCAGTATCGCCCGGGCGGCGGCGCCCCTGATCCTGGCGACGTCGTCCTGATATTTCAGGATCACGCCCAGGGTTTCATCAACCACGCCCGGCTCGAGCATCGTCTGGTCCAGGGCCACCAGCGCCGCCGTCCAGTCCAGGGTCTCGGCCACGCCCGGCAGCTTGTAGAGGTCCTGCTGACGCAGCGCCTGGACGAAGCCGGTCACCTGGCGCGCCAGCTGGGCGGGCGCTTCCGGCACCTTGCGCTGGATGATCTCCAGCTCCTTCTCAAAGGGGGGGTAGTCAATCCAGTAGTAGAGGCAGCGGCGCTTGAGCGCGTCGTGGACTTCGCGCGTGCGGTTGGAGGTGACGACGACCACCGGCGGCTGGTGGGCCGAGAACGTGCCGATCTCGGGGATGGTGATCTGGAAGTCCGAGAGGACCTCGAGCAGGAAGGCCTCGAACTCGTCGTCGCTGCGGTCGAGCTCGTCAATCAGGAGGACCGGCGGCCGGGCGCGCGAGTTTTCGATGGCCTGGAGCAGCGGCCGTTTGAGCAGGAACTCCGGCCCGAACAACTCGGCCTCGGTCGGGCGCTCGCCGCGCGCCTCCATCAGGCGCAGGTGCAGGATCTGGCGCGTGTAGTTCCACTCATAGACGGCGTGGTGGACGTCCAGGCCCTCGTAGCACTGCAGGCGGATCAGGTCGGTCTCGAGCAGGCGCGCCAGGACCTTGGCGATCTCGGTCTTGCCAACGCCGGCCTCGCCCTCCAGGAAGAGCGGCCGGCCCAGCTTGAGGGCCAGGAAGATGGCCGTAGCCAGCCCGCGCTCGGCGATATAGTTCTGCGCGCGCAGCGCGGCCTGCAAAGCGTCGATGGTGGCGAAGTTCAAGGCGTCTTCTCTGGCTGAGCGGCCGCGACGGCCGTCCACGGCGTTCGCCCCTCGACCGTTGACGTCCGACCGACTCGCGGCTCGGGGCGAACGCAGGCTGGTCCACGGTCACACGCCGCCGCGATTCTAGCACGCGCCGGGGGGAGGGCCGCCCGGCCTCCCCGACTCGGGCCGTCGCCGGCGTCAGGCGGCCGGCGGCGGCGGGGGGTCGGCGGCCGGCGCCAGCAACGCGGCCGGGGCGGGCGGAACGGCGGGCGGCGCTTCGGCCGGCGGCGGGGCTTCGACTGGCGCGGGGGCGGGGACCGGCTCAGCCGGGACGGGCGCCGGCGGCGTCTCGATCCGCTTGCGGACCTCGTCGAAGAACAGGCCGGTGAGTTTCTGGCTGACGGGCGTCATCATGCGCGCCGCCAGGCTGGCGATCTGACCCACGACGGTCACGTCGGCCGTCCATTTCAGCTCGGTGGCGCCGTCCGGCGCGTCGGCGAGCTGCATCGCGCTCAACACGTCCGCGGCGCTGCCGGGCGCATTGCCGTGCGCCTTGATGGTGGCCCGGTTGGGCGGGTCCATCTCCACGAACTCGGCGTCGCCCTTGAAGCGGGCCTTGACCGAGCCGAAACCGATGGCGGCGGTGGCCTGGAACTTCTTGCCCGGTTCGATGATCTCCACCGTCTCAACGCCCGGCGCGCACTGCGCCACCCGGTTCGGGTCGGTCAGGAACTCCCACACCGTCTGGCGCGGGGCCTTGATCGTCGTCGTGCCTTCCAGATGCATCAGTTGGCTCCTAAAGCGGATAGATACTTCAGCGGGTCTTTCTCAAACGAGCGTTTACAGCCCGGCGCGCAGAAGTAGTAGGTCACCCCCTCAAAAACCGTGGTGTAACGCGCCGTGGCGATCTCCACCAGCATGTAGCAGACCGGGTCCAGCGCCTCCCCCGGCCCCGGCGTCGGGATAGCGGCCGGGCGC
>DAOUAB010000252.1:0-10066 GCA_034434015.1 Anaerolineales bacterium | reverse complement strand
CTTCAGGCTGATCACCTGGCTGGCCGAGTCCGCGCCCATGGTGATGCCGTAGACGGTCTCGGCCACCTGCACCGTGTTGCGGTTGTGGGTGACGATGATGAACTGGGTCTGCTGGGACAGCTCTTCCAGCATGTCGCGGTAGCGGCCGACGTTGGCCTCGTCCAGCATGGCGTCCACCTCGTCCAGCACGCAGAAGGGGGTGGGCGAGACGCGCAGCAGGGCGAAGACGAGCGCGCAGGCCGTGAGGCTGCGCTCGCCGCCGGAGAGCATCGCGAGGGTCTGGGCGCGCTTGCCCGGCAGCTTGCACTGGATTTCCACGCCGCTGGTGGTCAGGTGCTCGGGGTCGGTCAGCAGCAGCTTGGCCGTGCCGCCGCCGAACAGGCGCGTGAAGATCTCGCGGAAGTGGACGGCGACGGCGTCGAAGGTCTTGCGGAACTCGCGCTCCATCAGCACATCGATCTCGGCGATGACCTCGTGCAGCTGCTTCTTGGCGGCCTCCAGGTCGGCCACCTGGGTGGTGAGGAAATCGTGGCGCTCCTTCACCTCCAGATACTCACGCTCGGCCTCCGGGTTGACGGCACCCATGCGCCGCAACTGGCCGCGTTTGCGATTGAGCTGTTCCTCCAGCCCGTCCGGCAGCGCCTCCACCCGATCCAGTTTCTCGACGATCGGGTACATCGGCAGCGGGGTGGGGCCGGTCAACGTCTCGCCGTAGTCAAACTCCACCAGGCCGAAATCCTCTTCGACGCGGCGGCGCAGGCTCTCCAGCTCCTCGGTTTTGCGTGTGTGGTCGAGCTGGGCCTGGGCGTTGCGCTTCTCGGCGGCGTGCAGGGCAGCGCGCGTCTCGGCGTCGCCGGCTTCCAGCCGTGCCTGCTCGGCTTCCAGCGCCGCGAGCTGCGCCAGAGCCGGCCCCAGGCGCTGGTTGGCCTCATCCAGCTGCGCGGCCACCTCACCGGCGCGCTGGCGCGAGATGGCCACCGATTCTTCCACGCGCCGGGCTTCGGCCTCCAGCCGCTCGATGCGGCCGCGCCGGTCGGCGATCAAGGCCTCGGTGGCGCGGACGGCCTGCTCCAGTTCGGCGGCGCGCGGCTGGGCGTCCTGCACGGCGCGCGCGGCGACGGCCAGCGCGGTCTGCCAGCGGGCCAGTTGCGCCGTGGCCGACGCGACCGTGAAGGTCTCCAGCGTCGCCGCCGCGGCCTGCGCCTGGGTGGCGGCGGCCTGCCGGGCGGCGGCCAGCTCGGCCAGGCGGGCCTCGGCGGCGGCGGTCTCGGCCGTCACCTGGGCCGCCTCCGCCGCCAGCGCGTTCAACTGCTCGCGCCGCAACTGCACCTCGTGCGCGGCGGTCTCGGCCTCCAGGGCGGCGGCGTCGCGCGCGATGGTGGCGCGGCGCTCCACCTCCTGGGCGGCGCGCAACTCGGACTGGCGCTCGGCCTGGGCGGCGCGGGCCGCCTCCACCGCCTGCGCGGCGGCCTGCTGGTCGCGTTCGAGCAACGCGAAGTGTTGCTCGAACGTCGTGATCTCGGCCGACAGGTCGCGGCGCTCGCGCGCCTGCTGCAGGACGGCGGCGGACTCGCGCCCGCCCGACACCGGCCCGGCGGCGTGGAAGACCTCGCCGGCCAGGGTCACGGCGGCGGCCCGGACGGGCAGGGCGGGGAGCAGCCGCAGAGCGGCGGCCCGGTCGCGGACGACGACGACCTCGCCGAGCAGCAAATCCGCCAGGGGCTGCAGGTCCGGATCGAAGGCCACCAGTTGCGCCGCCAGGCCCAGGCAGTCCGGGTCGTCCGGGGGGGCGAGGCGCGGCGGCGCGGCGTCGGCGATGGCGCGCAGCGGGAGCAGGGCGGCGCGCCCGTGAGCGTCGCCGAGCGCCTCCAGCGCAGCGACGGCCTGGTCCCGGTCCGCCAGCACGAGCGCCTCCAGGTGGGCGCCCAGCGCGGCTGTAAACGCTGCTTCCAGTTCGGGCGGGACGCGCAACAGCTCGCCCAGGACGCCGCGCGCCGGGAACTGGCGCGCGAGGAGCGTCTTGGCGCCGGACGTGAAGCCGGCCAGTTCGGCACGGGCCTGTTCCAGCACTTCCTGGCGGGCGCGCAGGCGCTCCAGTTCGGCGCGCGCTGTCGCCGCTTTCTCAGCCGCTATCCGGCGCGCATCCTCGGCGGCGCGCAGCGTATCGATCTGGGCGTGGAGCGCGGCCTCGGCGGCAGCCCGGACGCGCTGCCGGGTAGTCAACTCGTGCGCGGCTTCCGCCACCTGCCGGCGGGCTTCGGCTTCGGCCTGCTCCAGCTGCGCCAGGATGGCCTGCTGCTCGGCGCGGGCCGCCTCCAGCCGCTCGCGGCGCTCGCCGAGCTGGGCGCGGCGGGCGTCGAGCGCCAGGTGTTCGGCCTCGGCGCGGGCCAGCGTCGCGCGGGCTTCGGCCTCGCGCTGGCGGAGCGCGGCGCGTTCGGTCTCCAGCCCGGCCAGGGCGGCCTGGGCGGTTTCCACCTGGCGCCGGGCCTCGTCCGCCTCGGCAGCCAGCCGCGCCACCTCGGCCTGCGCGGCCTCGACGCGGCGGGCCTGCTCGGCGCGCTGCGCCTCCAGGGGCGGGATCTCGGCCAGGAGACCCTCGCGCTGGTCGGCCAGCGAGCGCAGCCGTTCGTCGGCCACGGCCAGGTCGCGGCCCAGCGACTCGCTCACCAGGCGCAGGTCGTCGGTCGCCTGGCGCCAGGCGTTGATCTGGCTCCGCAGCGCCGCGACCTCGGCCCGCCGCGCTCCCACCGCGCGGTCCTGCTCATCCTGGCGGCTCTGAAGCCCGAAGAGTTCGATGGCGGACTGTTCGGCCGCGACGCGGGCCTGGTCCAGCGCCTCGACGGCGCGGTGCCAGTGGTAGCCGTACCAGACCTTGAGCACGGCATCCAGGTCGGCCTTGACCTGGCCGAAGTCGCGGGCGCGCTGGGCCTGGCGCTCGAGCGAGCGCAGGCGCGGCTTGATCTCGGTCAGGATGTCGAGCACGCGGTCCAGGTTGCGCTGGGTGGCGTCGAGCTTTTTGAGGGCGTCCTCGCGCTTGTTGCGGTACAGGCCGATGCCGGCCGCCTCCTCGAACAGCGAGCGGCGCTCCTCGGGCTTGAGCGACAGGGCGGCGTCGATCAGGCCCTGGCCGATGATGGTGTAGGTGCGCTCGGACAGGCCGACGCGCGCCATCAGGTCGTTCAGGTCGCGCAGGCGGACGCGCTGGCCGTTGAGCAGGTACTCGTTCTCGCCGTCGCGGTAGGCGCGGCGGCTGATGGCGACCTCGCTGAAGTCGATGGGCAGCCAGCCGTCGGTGTTGTCGAAGGTCAACGTGACCTGGGCCATGCCGGCGCGCGGGCGCAGGTCCGAGCCGCCGAAGATCATGTCCTCGGTCTTCTTGCCACGCAGCAGGCTGTAGGATTGCTCGCCCAGCACCCAGCGGATGCCGTCAACGACGTTGCTTTTGCCCGAACCATTCGGACCGACGATGGCGGAGACGCCGGCGCCGAAGACGAAATCGGTCTTGCCGGCGAAGGATTTGTAGCCGTGCAGGTCGAGGTGCTTGAGGCGGAGAGGCATGCGCGATTGACGATGGATGATTGGTGATTGGCGGGCGAAGTATAGCAGATGGCAGGTGAGGGGTGGCGGGTGAGAGGGGCGCGCCGCCCCGAGTGGGCCGCAGGGTCGGGGCGCCGGAAATTGACCGGCAACGGCGTCTGCACCCGCTGGCTGACCGCCGAGACTTTGTGGTAAACTGAACTTCTTAGCAAACTATAGCGGCAGACCGGCTGAGAGTGCGACTTGGCTGTTTGTTTCGCCAAGAGAGACACTCTGTGACCTTCGCTTCGTTTAACCTTCATCCCCGCATCGCGTCCGGCGTCCAGGCGCTGGGCTACGAGCAGCCGACCCCCATCCAACTGCAAGCCATCCCGCCGGTCCTGGAGGGCCGGGACGTCATGGGCCTGGCGCAGACCGGCACCGGCAAGACGGCGGCCTTCGTGCTGCCCATCCTGCAGCGCCTGATGGAGGGCCCGCGCGGCCGCATCCGCGCCCTCATCCTGGCCCCCACCCGCGAGCTGGCCGAGCAGATCCACGACCACATCGGCGGGCTGGGCCAGCACACGCGCAGCCGCAGCGTGACGCTGTACGGCGGCGTCAGCCAGCGCCCCCAGGTGGAGAAGCTGCGCGCCGGCGTCGAGATCGCGGTCGCCTGTCCCGGCCGCCTGCTCGACCTGATCGGCCAGCGCGAGATTGACCTGAGCCACGTGGAGATTCTGGTGCTGGACGAGGCCGACCGGATGATGGACATGGGCTTCCTGCCCGACATCCGCCGCATCCTCAAGCACGTGCCGGTCAAACGGCAGACTCTGCTCTTCTCGGCCACGATGCCGGACGACATCCGCCAGCTGGCGCACGACATCCTGCGCGCGCCGGTCACGGTGCAGATTGGCCAGACGGCGCCGGCGGCGACGGTGGCGCACGCGCTCTACCCGGTGGCCGGCCATCTTAAGACCGCGCTGCTGCTGGAGCTGCTGCAGGGCACCGACACCGAGTCGGTCCTGGTCTTCACGCGCACCAAGCACCGCGCCAAGCGCCTGGCCGACCAGCTCAAGAAGGCCGGCTACCGGACCGCCTCGCTCCAGGGCAACCTCTCGCAGAACCGGCGCATGGAGGCGATGGATATGTTCCGCGACGGCTCGGTGCAGATCCTGGTGGCCACCGACATCGCGGCGCGCGGCATCGACGTGTCCAGCATCTCGCACGTCATCAACTACGACATGCCGGACACGGCCGAGGCGTACACGCACCGCATCGGGCGCACCGGCCGGGCGGCCAAAACCGGCGACGCCTTCACGTTCGTCACGGAGGAGGACGCCGACATGGTGCGCGCCATCGAGCGCCTGCTGGGCGCGAAACTGGAGCGGCGGACGCTGCCGGGTTTCGACTACCGCGCGCCCGAGCCGGAACGGTCGGCCGGGGGCCTGAGCCGGCCGCCGCGCGGGTCGCGCCCCCCGGCGGCGCGCGAGCCGCAGCGGGTGACGACGCCCACGCCGGCCCCAGCCCCGGCCGCCGCGTCGGACGCCTGGTCGGCCTTCCGGCGCCGCTCGCGCCGGCGTCCGGGCGGTGTGCGGCCGACCATGGGGCGGCGGTGAGCGCCAGCCCGGCCAGAATCTCTGGATGGCCCCCAGGCGCGAGTGGGACTGTCCCCCTGCGCGCCGCAGTCCCCGCCTGAGAACGGCGCACCGCCCGCCATCTCCCCACAAATGAGAGGACGACAACAGGGATTATGGCCGTGTGGCGCGATTCGGGTTTCGGAGTAAGATAAGGCCGTCATCCGGGAATGGTCATAAGGATCGCGGGTCATGCGGACTTCATCCCTCAGAAACTGGTTGCCGATCGCGGTGTTGGTGGGCGGCGGCTTGCTGTGCGGTGTGGTTGCCGTCGTCGCCCTGGGGCCGACGCTGATGTCGGCCGCGTTTGGCCTGGAGCCGGTCCCGACCGTTGCGCCGACGCTGGCGCCGCTGACGGCCACGCTGACCCCGATCCCGCTCACGCCGACGTTGCCGCCGGTCACCGGGGGCGTGTCCGGCCGGGTCTGGCGGGACGTGTGCCCGCCGGGCGGCGAGAGCACCGAAGCCTGCGTGCTCGACGCTACCGGGCGCTTTCGCGGCAACGGCCAGCGGGAGGCGGACGAGCCCGGGTTTGGCGGGGTGACGGTGAAGATCGGCGCCGGACAGTGCCCGGCCTCCGGCCAGGCCGTGGCCGTCACCGGGCCGGACGGCAGCTTCCGCTTTGAAGATCTCAGCCCGGGCCTGTACTGCCTGTCGGTGGAGGTCGAGTCCAACCCGGCGCTCGGCACCGGCGTCTGGACCTACCCGACCGCCGTCGACGCGCAGAGCCGCGCCGGCCAGACGGTCAACGTGGCGGCCGGCGTCCTGGCCGAGGACATCAACTTCGGCTGGGATGACAGCGCGCCGCCGACCCCGCCGACGCCCACCGCCACCACCACCGGCACCATCACGCGCACGCCGACCGTCACCGCGACCTTCACGCGGACGGTGCGCCCGACCTCGACGCGCACCCGCACCTCCACGCCCGGGCCGACCGCCAGCCGGACGCGGACCGCGACGCCCACCTACACCATCACGCGCACGCCCACGCGCTCGATGACGCCGACGATCACGCGCACCTCGACCGTGACCGGCACGCGCACGGCCACGACCACGCTGACGGTAACGCCGACCGGCTCGGCCACGGCGACGGGCACGGCCACGGTCACGACCACGCCGACCACGACGAGCACCGCCACGCCGACCAGCACACTGCCGCCGGCCTTCGGCGTGGTCATCCACCCGACCTCGGCGGCCGGGGCCGGCGACCCGGCCCAGGTGGTCACCTACACGCTGGCGGTGACCAACACCGGCACCTCGACCGACTCGTTCACGGTGACGCTCGGCACGACGTTTACGGCCGTGGCCGACCCGGACCCGATCCTGAACCTGGGCGGCGGCCTGAGCACGGCGCTGACGGTCTCGGTCACCGTCCCGGCCGATGCGTTGGCCGGCGTCGTCGGCACGACCGTCGTGACGGTCACGTCGCAGGGCGACAGCAACCTGTTCGCCGCGGCGACCCTCGACACGACCGTGAATCAGACGATCGGTGTGCAGGCCGCGCCGGACACGACGGCGATCACAGCGACGGCGGGCAGCGTGGTCACGTACACGATCCTGGTCACGAACACGGGCAACGCGACCGACAGCTATACCATCACCGTGAACACGGCGGGCGCTTTCGTGACGACGATCTCGTTAACCTCGGTGACCGGCCTGGCGCCGGGGGCCGGCGTGCCGATCGTGGTGCAGGTGGATATCCCGAGCGGGGCGCTGCCCGGCGGCACACACGTGGTCACTCTGACTTTCACGTCACTGACGGACGCATCGGCGAGTGACATCGTCTCGCTGACCACCACCGTCGCCATCGCCCCCAACAACTGGCGCCGGGCGCTGCTGGGGCCCCCGCCGCGCGCCCGGCTCCGGGCCTATTGATCGGGCTGACGGCCGTCACTGGCCGCGCTGGTAGTTGGGGGCCTCGCGCGTGATCATCACGCTGTGCGGGTGGCTCTCGATGAGGCCGGCGTGCGTGATGCGCGTGAGCCGGGTGCGGGTGCGCAGGTCGTCCAGCGACGCGGCCCCGGCGTAGCCCATGCCGGAGCGCAGACCGCCGACGAGCTGGTAGACGGCGTCGCGCAGCGTGCCCTTGTACGGCACGAGCCCCTCCACACCCTCCGGCACCAGCTTGTTGCTGCGCCCCTGGCCGCTGCCGTAGCGGTCGCGTCCGAAGCCCTGCATGGCGCCCAGGCTGCCCATGCCGCGATACTCCTTGTAGCGCCGGCCCTCGTACAGCACCACTTCGCCCGGCGCTTCGTCCAGCCCGGCCAGCAGCCCGCCCAGCATCACGACCTCGGCCCCGGCCACAATCGCCTTAACCACATCGCCGCTGTACTTGATGCCGCCGTCGGCCACGACGGGCACGCCTTTCGAGCGGGCGGCGCGCGCGCACTCGGCGATGGCCGTCATCTGCGGCATGCCGGCGCCGGCGATGATGCGTGTGGTGCAGATGGAGCCGGCGCCCACGCCGACCTTGACGATGTCGGCGCCGGCCGCGATCAGGGCCAGCGTGCCCTCGGCCGTGACGACGTTGCCGGCCATCACCGGGAGCTTCGGCCACCCGGCCTTGATGCGCTGCACGGCCCGCACGACGCCGGCGGAATGACCGTGGGCGGTGTCCACGGCGACCAGGTCCACCCCGCGCGCCACCAGCTGCTCCACGCGCTGCTCCAGGTCGGCGCCCACGCCCACCGCCGCGCCGGCCAGCAGGCGTCCGCGCGCGTCCGTGGCGGCGTTGGGGTAGTCGCGCTTCTTCTGAATGTCCTTGACCGTGATCAGGCCCTGGAGCCGGCCGGCCTCGTCCACCAGCGGCAGCTTTTCGATGCGGTGTTGTTGGAGGATTTGCTGCGCCTCCGCCAGGGTCGTGCCGACCGGGGCCGTCACCAGGTCGTGGTCGGTCATCAGCTCGCGGATCGGGCGCCGCAGGTCTTCCTCGGACATGAAGCGCGTGTCGCGGTTGGTCAGGATGCCGAGCAGCTGGCCGCTCTCCGGCGCGACGATGGGCACGCCGCTGATGCGGAATTGCTCCATGATCTGCTCGGCCTCCTTGAGCGTGGCCGTCGGCGCCAGCGTGATCGGGTCCACGATCATGCCCGACTCGGAGCGTTTGACCTTCTCCACCTCTCTGGCCTGGGCCTCGGGGGACATGTTGCGGTGGATGATCCCCAGCCCGCCCTCGCGCGCCAGGGCGATGGCCAGCCGCGCCTCGGTGACGGTGTCCATGGCGGCCGACAGGATCGGCACGTTCAGGCACAGGCCGTCGGCCAGGCGCGCCCGCACGTCCACCTGGTCCGGCAGCACCTCGCTGTAGCCCGGGACCACCAGGACATCGTCAAAGGTGAGCGCCTCAAAGGTGTCGAAAAGTTTCTCGTTCATGTGAAGCCTCCAGGCAAATGCAAACGCACCCGGCTGTGGAAGAGCCGGGTGCGGGGTCGTTCACAGGGCCGTCGGGGCCGGGCTGCGCTGGGTGGGGGCCGCTCGCGTGTCTCATAAAAAGATTATAGCGCAGGGCGCGGCTGTGCGCGGCGCCCGGCGTTGTCAGGCGCCGGGCGTTGGTCGCGTTGGTCGCGCCGCCTGCGGGACGCGGCCGCGCCTGTAGACCGGGAGCGTGCGCCTGAACTCGATGGCCGCCGCACCGCCTGGAAGCTGCTCTATACCGAATTCCGCTTGCGTTGACGTCACCCCGGCGCAAGCCGGGGTCCAGGTCCCGTCCAAATTCGCCGGATTCCGGCCTTCGCCGGAATGACAGGCCGTAAACCAAATCGGCAATCGCTCTAATGGGCCGTATCCCGATGCCTGTGTAAAGCGTTGGGGCGCACGGCCGTGCGCCCCGGCTGGTGGGGAATGACACAAAAATCGAAAAACGACCCCCTAATGCCGGAAATGACGGACGCCGGTGACGACCATGGCCATCCCGGCCGCGTCGGCGACGGCGAGCGACTCGGCGTCGCGCAGCGAGCCGCCCGGGTGGACGACCGCCGTGACGCCGGCCTGGGCCGCCGCCTCGACCGAGTCCGGGAACGGGAAGAAGGCGTCCGAGGCCATCACCGCCCCGCGCGCCTTCTCGCCGGCGCGCTCGGCCGCGATCCGCACGGAATCCACGCGGTTGGGCTGGCCGCCGCCAATGCCGACAGTGCCGAGCGTGGCGACGCCGCGATCTTCCCCGCCGGCCGCGTTGGCGGGCGAGGGGAAGAGGCGCGCCAGGACAATGGCGTTGGACTTGACGTACTGGCAGGCCACCCACGCAAAGCGCAGCGCCGCCCACTCGGCCTCGGTCGGCGGGCGCTGCGAGACGACCCTCCACCCGCCTCCGGTTGCCGCAGGGTCCCCAAAATCCACCTCCTGCTTCAGCAGTCCACGTGTGATCGACCGCAGCTCAAAGCGCGGCTGGATCTCCAGGCCGGGCATGTCCAGCAGGCGGCAGTTCTTCTTCCGGGCCAGCGCCTCGCGCGCCTCGGGCGTGAAACCGGGCGCTGCCAGGCACTCCACGAACAGGTCGCCCAGCGCCGCCGCCGTCGCTCCGTCGAACGGGCGGTTGCTGGCGATGACGCCGCCGAAGGCCGAACGCGGGTCGCACTCGAACGCGGCGCGATAGGCATCCGCCAGCCTGCCGGCGGACGCGACCCCGCACGGCGAGAGGTGCTTGACGATGCAGATCGCCGGCTCCGCGTAAGCGGCCGCGCAGCGCCAGGCCGCATCCAGGTCCAGCAGGTTGTTGTAGCTCAGCTCCTTGCCCTGCAACACCGCGCCGCCCAGCGGGCCGACGCCCGGCTCGAAAGCGTACAGGGCCGCGGCCTGGTGCGGGTTCTCGCCGTAGCGCAGGGCCTGGACGGGGTAGGCCGTGAGGCGCAGGGGGGCAGGGAGGGCATGCGGCTGATCGAGGCGTGATAAGTAATCGGTGATCAGCGCGTCGTAGTCAG
>DAOUAB010000251.1:0-8932 GCA_034434015.1 Anaerolineales bacterium | reverse complement strand
CCCGCTCCAGTACGGCAACGGCGCCGGCGGCAACCTGAACGGCTGCGCGGCCTTCCCGGCCGGCTCGCTGACCGGCAAGGTGTTGCTGGTGGACCGCGGCGCGTGCAACATCAGCATCAAGGCCGCCAACGGCTCGGCGGCGGGCGCGGTGCTGGTGATCATCGCCAACAACGCGTTCTCCAACACCCCGCCGACCTTCTCCTATGGCGGCGGCGTGGTGACCGTCCCCGCCCTGAGCATCACCCAGAACGAGGGCGTCACGCTCAAGACGTTGCTGGGCCAGACCGCCAGCACGTCGGACACCGACTTCGTCGCCCTGCAGGACGACATCGTGGCCTCGTCCGGCCGCGGCCCGCGCATCGCCGACGGCGACATCAAGCCCGACATCGCCGCCCCCGGCGCCAGCGTCTCGGCCGAAGTCGGCACCGGGAACGGCAAGACCGCCTTCGGCGGCACGTCCGGCTCCGCGCCGATGGTCTCCGGCGCCGCCGCCCTCATCGTCCAAGACCTGGAGATGAGCGGCCTCCTGCGCGACGCCAACCCCGGCGTGGCCCTGCCCGGCATCTCGGCCGCCCCGCTGGTGAAGGCGCTGCTGATGAACACGGCCATGCCCAACACCACGATCGGCGGCTCGTACCTGGCCCCGATCACGCTGCAAGGGGCCGGCCGCGTGGACGTCCTGGACGCCTACAACACCCAGACCGTGGCCCTGGACGTCACCGACCTGTACAACTGGCTGATGACGGGCGAGGACTTCCCCTGCACGGTCTCGACCTCGCCGACCAACTTCATCCAGGAGGCGGTCTTCGGCGCGACCTCCGAGTTCTACAACGGCTCGTACGACTGTCTGTCCGCCTACCCGTTCGGCAACGACTTCTTCAACGCCTGGAACTCGACCACGGGCAGCCTGTCGTTCGGCTACGACGGCGTCTCCGGGAGCTGGAGCGCGACGCGCAAGGTCGCCATCTTCAACCTCGACACCGCCGCGCGCACCTACAAACTGAGCACGGCCTTCCGCTACACGGGCAACGGCCATGACGCCGACAACAACAAGGGCGTCTCGATCTCGGCCTCGCCGTCGGTGGTGACCGTGCCGGGCTGGCCGACGATCGGCGGCGGGCCGGGACAGCCCTTGCCCGTGGCCCTGGTGGACGTGACGGTCAAGATCAACGCCAAGAACCTGCGCGACTGGACGCTGGACGCGGGCACCTTTGGCGCCTCCGGCACGAACATCTTCTGCAGCAACCCGAACCCGCAGAGCGGCTGCCCGACGCTGACGATGTTCGAGTACGACGGGTTCCTGACCATCGACGGCGGCGCGGACAACACCGTGCGCCTGCCGTGGCAGGTGCTGCCCAAGAAGGCGGCCCGCACCGAGGTGTTCAAGGTGACGTCCAACTCCGTCAAGCTCCGCAACCCGGCCAGCTACAAGTCCGGCGACACGGACGTGCTGGCGCTGGTGGAGGTCAGCCCGAACAACTGCGAGATTGTGGACACGCTGGGCAACTGCGTGGAAGAGAACTACGTGCCCGGCCTGCTGCCCGGCATCAACGCCACCGCCATCGACATCCACGAGGTCGGCCTGCGCTCGTATGTGGTGCCCGGCCTCAACGCCGCGGTGGGCCTGCCGGCCCCGGGTCACGGCGCCGTCAACGACGAGGTGATCGACTTCGGCGTGACGGTGTACGACAAGCCGTTCCGGGCCTCGCACAACTACCCGGTCGAGTTCGACATCTACGTCGACTCGAACGCGGACGGCGTGGACGACTACGTGGTGTTCAACGCCGACCTGAACCTCAACGCCTCGGACGGCCGCAACGCCGTGTTCGTGGCCGACGTCAACCCGGCCGACGGCACGCGCCCGCTGCGCCCGTACTTCTACAGCTTCACCGACTTCAACTCGCAGAACTGGATCCTGCCGGTGCCGGCCGCCGCCATCGGCGTCACGAACACGCAGCCGTTCAAGTTCTTCGTGTTGGCCTTCGACGCCTACTTCACCGGGGACCTGTGGGACTGCTCGCCGTTCGCCTGCGGGACGTACCACCAGTTCCAGACCGGCCTCGCCAAGTATCAGCCGGTGACCATGGCGTTCCAGGTGCCGGCGAAGGGCAACTACACGTTGACCTTCTCGAAGCCGGGCGGCGGCGCCGCGGCCTCGCCCTCGCAGATCGGTCTGCTGTTCATGTACCGTGACGCGCGGGTGGGCGCCGAGTCGAGCCACGTAATCCTGCCGTAACCAGAACCTCGCCGCGCCGCAGGGGGCCGGCGCGGTCCAAGACAAGCACGGCCCACGGAGTGACATCCGTGGGCCGTGTTTGCTTAATCGCAATGCCCTGCCCGAAGGCCGGGGCGACAGCGAGGCCAGCGTATCGTCAGGGCGCCTCGGTCGGCCGGGGGTTGTCCCCCGGCAGGGTTGACCCCGGCGGGATGACGATCACGGCGGTCGGCGGCAGGCCCGGCTGGCCGGCGGGCGCCGGCTCACACAGGATGAAGGCGCCGCGCTGAGTGGCGCGGTAATCGTACTGTTGGTCGCCCGCCTGCCAGACCACCCAGTAACCTTCTACCAGCGCCTGCGTGTAGAACATGCCCGGCTGCGGGCAACCCAGCGACCCGTCATTCCAGGTGACGGCCTCCGCCCGGATCAGCGTGAAAGACGCGCGCGCCAGGCCGGTCCGGGCCTCCAGATCGGCCAGGAGCCGGGTTTCCAGGTCAGCCGGGAGCGGCCCGACGAACGGCGCTTCGGTGGGCGGCACGAGCACCAGGTCGCCGGGCGCTGGGGCAAGGTCAACCGTGGCGGGCGCGGTGGGTTCCGGGCTGACTGTGGCCTCCGGCGGCGCGGTCGGCGACTCGGCGGGCGCAGACGGCGTGGCCGCCTGACCGGGGGCCGGCGGCAGTTGAGGCGTGATCGTCATCGGCGCGCAGGCGGCCAGCAAAATGGCCGGCAGGACAGAAGCCCAGCTCATCTTCATGCGTCGCATAAGGTATTCACCTCTCTGGGAACAAAAAAGACCCGCTGCCTGTATGACGTCCGGCAGCGGGCGAGGGTTCCAGCCAGGCGGGCTACTCCGGCAGCCGGTGCCGGGGGTAGGAGCCGAGCACACGCAGCATCAGGGCATATTCCTCCAGATGGCTCAGCGCCCGGGCGACGGTCGGGTCGGCCAACGCGCCGACGAAGTCCACGTAGAACAGGTACTCCCACGGCTGGCCGGCCAGCGGGCGCGACTCGATCTTGGTCAGGTCGAGATCACGGAGCGCAAACACACTCAGCGCCTTGAACAACGAGCCGGGCACGTTCTTGAGCGTGAACACAATCGAGGTCTTGGCGTCGGCCGCCGGGGCGACCGGCTGCGGGGCAATGACCAGAAAACGCGTAAAGTTAGCGGGGTCGTCCTCGATCCCGTCTGCCAGGACCGTCAGGCCGTAGACCTCGGCGGCGCGGCGCGAGGCGATAGCCGCCAGCGTCCGGTCGCCTTGATCCCGCACCAGGCGCACGCTGCCGGCCGTGTCGTGCGCGGCCTCGGCCCGCACGCCGGACAGGGCGCGGAGATATCGGTCGCACTGCGCCAGCGCCTGGGGATGGCTGATAACGCGCCGCAGGTCGCCGACCGCCACCCCCGGCAGGGCGATCAGGCAATGGCGCACCCGCAGATAATGCTCGCCGACGATAGCCAGCGCGTGTCGCAGCAGCAGGTCGTAGTTGCGATGGATGCTGCCGGCCAGCGAGTTCTCGATCGGCACCAGGCCAAAGTCGCAGTCCCCGGTCTCGACCGCCGCAAACGCCGCGTCGAACGTTTCGCAGGGCACGGTGACGGCCGAGGGGCCGAAGTGCTCCAGCGCCGCGGCCTCGGAGTAGGCGCCGGCCTCGCCTTGAAACGCGATGCGCATATCAGCCGCGCAGGCGGGCCAGGACCTCGTCGGTCATCTGCGCCGTCGTGAGCGCGCCGCCCAGGTCCGCGGTGCGGCAGCCGGCCTGGATGGCGCGATCCACGGCCTGCTCAATAGCGGCCGCCTCCGTCGTCAGCCTAAGCGAGTAGCGCAGGAGCAGCGCCGCCGACAGGATCGTGCCCAGCGGGTTAGCGATGCCCCGGCCGGCGATGTCCGGGGCCGAGCCGTGGATCGGTTCATACAGGCCCGGGCCGCCGTCGCCCAGCGAGGCGGATGGCAGCAGGCCCATCGAACCGGCCAGCACGGCCGCCTCGTCGGTCAGGATGTCGCCGAACATGTTCTCGGTGACGATCACGTCGAAGCCGGCCGGGTTGGCCACCAGGCGCATCGCGGCGGTGTCCACCAGCATGTGCTCGAGCTGGAGGTTTTCGTGCTCGGCCGCCAGGCGCATGGCCATCTGCCGCCACAGCCGCGACGACTCTAGGATGTTGGCCTTGTCCACCGACGTGACCTTGCGGCGCCGGTCCTGGGCCAGCCGGAACGCCAGCTCCAGGATGCGCTGGACCTCGAAATCCCAGTACTCCAGCGTGTCCACGGCGCGCTCGCGGCCGTTGACGAACTCGCGCTTCTTGGGCTGGCCGAAGTACAGGCCGCCGGTCAGCTCGCGCACGACGATCAGGTCCACGCCGACCAGCTTCTCCGGCCTCAGGGGCGAGGCATCCGCCAGCGCCGGATGAGCGCGCACCGGCCGCAGGTTGGCGAAGACCTGCAGCCCCTTGCGCAGGGCCAGGATGCCCTGCTCAGGGCGGACCCTGGCCTGCGGGTCGTCCCACTTCGGCCCGCCGACGGCCCCGAGCAGGACGCCGTCGGACGCCCGGCAATCGGCCAGGGTCTCGTCGGTCAGCGCCGTGCCGTAGGCGTCAATGGAGCTGCCGCCGATCAGGCGCTCGGCGTATTCGAAAGTGTGGCCGAACTGGGCGGCGACGGCGTCCAGGACCCGCACGGCCTCGCGCACGACCTCGACGCCGATCCCGTCGCCGGGCAGGAGAGCAAGCTTTGCCTTCAAGTTCACCTCAACTTCAAAGGGTGAGCGGGCGACCAGCTGACCGGGTGACCCGCCGCGCTTCACCGAGTCGCCCGGTCGCCCCATCACTCTGTCATTCAACCCGTCCCGTCTGCAGGTAGTGATGATAGTCCGCCATCGTCAACCCGTACTCGACGGCGTCGGCCAGGGCGCGCCAGCTGGCCTCGATGATGTTGGCGCTGGCCCCGACGGTCGTCCAGCGCCTGGCGCCGTTCTGGGTGTCGATGAGCACGCGCGTCGTCGCGCCGGTGCCGTTGTTGCCGTCCAGGATGCGCACTTTGTAGTCCGCCAGTTGAAATTGCGCCAGCGCCGGGTAGTGCGGGGTCAGGGCCTTGCGCAGCGCCTTGTCGAGCGCGTTCACAGGGCCGTTGCCCTCGGCGGCCGTGTGCAGCACCTCGTCCTGGCCGGGCACACGGACCTTGACCGTGGCCTCGGCAAAAATGCCGCGCCCGCGCCGGTGCTCGACGTTGACCGAGAAATCGATCAGCTCGAACGGGGCCTGGTAATCGGGCTGCTGGCGCTTCATCATCAGCGCCACGGAGGCTTCCGCCGCCTCGAACGCAAACCCCTGCGCCTCCAGGGTTTTGATCTCCGTGAGCACGCCGGCCACGTCCTCGCCGCCGTCCACCTCCAGCCCGTATTCTTCGGCCTTGCTGAGCAGGTTGCCGCGCCCGGAAAGCTCGCTGACCACCACGCGCATCTGGTTGCCCACCCGCTCCGGTTCGACGTGTTGATACGAGCGGGTGTTGCGGCGCATGGCGGCGACGTGGATGCCGCCCTTGTGCGCGAACGCGCTCTTGCCGACGTAGGCCAGGTGCTCGTCCGGCGCCAGGTTGGCGACCTCGGCCACGAAGTGGGCCACATCGTAAAGCTGCGCCAGGTGGCCCTCCGGCAGGCAGGCCAGGCCCAGCTTGAGCTCCAGGTCCGGAATGACGGAGCACAGATTGGCGTTGCCGCAGCGCTCCCCATAACCGTTGATGGTGCCCTGCACCTGGCTGGCGCCCTCGCGGACAGCCGCCAGCGTGTTGGCCACCGCGCACTCGCCGTCGTTGTGGGTGTGGATGCCGAAGGGATGCGCCAGCGCGTCCCGCACCGCGGCGCAGACCGCCGCCAGTTCCCACGGCAGCGTGCCGCCGTTCGTGTCGCACAGCACCACGGTCTCGGCGCCGCCGCGGATGGCGGCCCGCAGGGTCTCCAGCGCGTAAACGGGGTCCGCCCGGTAGCCGTCGAAAAAGTGCTCGGCGTCGTAGATGACGCGCCGGCCCTGCGCCCGCAGGTAGGCCAGGCTGTGCTCGATGATCCGCAGGTTGTCGTCGAGCGTGGTGCGCAGGACCTCCGTGACATGCAGCGTCCAGGTCTTGCCCACCACCGTGCAGACCGGCGTCTGCGCCTCCAGCAGGGCCGCGATGTTGGCGTCGCCCTCCGGCCCGCCCCCCACCCGGCAGGTCGAACCGAAGGCCGCGATGGCCGCATGCCGCCATTCCAGGTCGCGGGCGCGCTCAAAGAACTCGGCGTCTTTAGGGTTGGAGCCGGGCCAGCCGCCCTCGATGAAGTGCACGCCCAGGACGTCCAGTTTCCGCGCGATGCGGAGCTTATCGGCGCAGGAGAGCGAGAGCCCTTCGCGCTGGGTGCCGTCGCGCAGCGTGGTGTCGTAGATCTGGATCATGGCAGGCCGGCTCAGGAATGGACCGCTTCGTAGGCGGCAATTTGGGGCTCAAAGGACAGCAGGTAGCCCAGCTCGTCGGTGCCCTTCAGCAGGCAGGCCTTGGAAAAGCCGTCGATGGGAAAGCTCACCGCGCGGCCGCCGGGCAGAGTCAGCGTCTGCGCCGCCAGGTCGACGACCAGCGTCGCGCCCGGCGCTTCCTCGGCCAGCTCGAGCAACTCGGCGTGCGTCGCCGGATCGACCACCACCGGCAGCAGGCCGTTCTTCAGGGCGTTATTGCGGAAGATGTCGGCGAAGGAGGTGCTGATGACAGCCCGGAAGCCGTAGCCGATCAGCGCCCAGGGGGCGTGCTCGCGCGACGAGCCGCAACCGAAATTGTCGCCGGCCAGCAGGATCTGGGCGCCCTGGGCGGCCGGCTGGTTGAGGGCAAAGTCCGGCTTCGGCGAGCCGTCGGCGTCGTAGCGCCAGTCGGCGAACAGCGCCGCGCCCAGTCCGGCCTTGTCGGTTACTTTCAGATAGCGCGCCGGGATGATCTGGTCGGTGTCGATGTCGTTGACCGGGAGCGCGACCAGTCGGGAGGTGAGCGTGGTGAATTGGGGCATGGCCGGTGCTAAAGCATCGTTCTCACATCGGTGATGCAGCCCGTAATCGCGGCGGCGGCGGCGGTGAGCGGCGAGGCCAGAAAGGTGCGCCCGCCTTTGCCCTGCCGGCCCTCGAAGTTGCGGTTGCTGGTGCTGACCGCGTACTGGCCGGGCTGGAGTTGATCCCCATTCATGGCGATACACATGCTGCAGCCGGCGTAGCGCCAGTCCGCGCCGGCCTCGCGGAAAACCCGATCCAGGCCCTCGGCCTCGGCCTGCTTTTTCACTTCCTGCGAGCCGGGCACCACCAGCACCCTGACGCCCGGCGCCACCTTGCGGCCCTTGAACAGGCCCGCCGCCAGGCGCAGGTCCGAGAGGCGGCTGTTGGTGCATGAGCCGATGAAGACCACGTCCACCGGCTGGCCCAGCAGCGGCTGGCCGGGCCGCAGGCCCATGTATTTGAGCGCCTTGTCCAACGCCAGTTTCTGGTTGGCGTCGCTGAGCGTGTCCGGGTCCGGGACGCGGCCGGTGATCGGCAGGCCCATGCCGGGGTTGGTGCCGTAGGTGATCATCGGCTCAAGCGCCGCGGCGTCCAGCGTCACCGTTTTGTCGTAGACGGCGCCCTCGTCGGACGGCAGCTGCCGCCAGCGGGCCACGGCGGCGTCCCAGGCGGCGCCGCGCGGCGCGTATTCCCGGCCGGCCAGATAATCGAAGGTGGTCTCGTCCGGCGCGATCAGGCCGGCGCGCGCGCCGCCCTCGATGGACATGTTGCAGATGGTCATGCGCTGTTCCATCGTCAGCGCGCGGATGGCGGGCCCGGTGTACTCAAAGACGTGGCCGGTGCCGCCGCCCACGCCGATCCGGGCGATCAGGGCCAGGATGATGTCCTTGGACGAGACGCCCCGCCCTAATTGGCCCTCCACGTGGACCTGATACGTCCGGGGCTTGCGCTGCAGCAGGCACTGCGCGGCCAGCACCATCTCCACCTCGCTGGTGCCGATGCCGAAGGCCAGCGCCCCGAACGCACCGTGGGTGGAGGTGTGGCTGTCGCCGCACACGATGGTCATGCCCGGCTGCGTCAGGCCCAGCTCCGGGCCGATAACGTGGACGATGCCGCGGTTGGGCGAGCGCAGGCCGTAAAGCCGGATGCCGAACTCGGCGCAATTGTCCTCCAGCGCCTTGATCTGCCGGGCGGCCAGCTCGTCCAGGATCGGCAGGTCCGGGCTGTAGGTGGGGATGCCGTGGTCCATCGTCGCCACGGTCCGGTCCGGCCGGCGCACCTTCAGGCCGCGCGCCCGCAGGCCGGTGAACGCCTGCGGCGAGGTGACCTCGTGGATCAGGTGCAGGTCAATATACAGGACCGCCGGCGAGTCCGGCTCCTGGGCGACGACGTGCGCGTCCCAGATTTTCTCAAAGAGGGTTTGGGGCATGGTCGCCATACGTGGCCGCCGATTTCACGGATTCAGGCGTCCGGTGAAAGCCGCGGCGCTCAGTTGAGGGTGAAGCCCACCGCCAGGCGCGGCGCGCGCCGCGGCCGGCCGGGCGGGGAGGGCGGCGCGGAGTCCGGCGCGGCGTTCGCCGCGCCGCCCGCCAGGCCGGACAGGTCCCAGCCGGAGGGCAGCGTGCGCGGCTCGTCAAACGGGTCGTACCAGTCCGGCATGCGGTCGTGGGCGTTGTCGTCGTTCATCGGGCCTCCTTGCCATTGGCGCTGGGGGTGGC
>DAOUAB010000250.1:0-9110 GCA_034434015.1 Anaerolineales bacterium | reverse complement strand
CGGCCTGCTCCAGCCCGCCCTCGACCTCCTGGATCGTCTCCAGGGATTGGCCGGCGCGCGCCAGCCTGGCCTTGAGCCGGGCGACCTCCTCGCGCAGCGCCTCGAGTTCCTGCGCGGCCTGCGCGCGCGCCTGCTCGATGATCCTGCGCCGCTCGGCTTCGATCTGCTCCAGCCGGCGGCTCAATTGCCTTTCCATTTCCTCGGCCTGGCTCCGCGCCGCTTCGGCCCGCGCCCGCTCGGCGCGCACCGCCTCGCGTTGCCGGTAAATCTCATCCAGGAGTTGTTCGGTCTCCAGGTTGGCCTGGGCCACCATCGTCTTGGCCTCCTCGATGATGGTGGCGTTGAGGCCCAGGCGCGCGGCAATGGCGAAGGCATTGGACCGGCCGGGCAGGCCGATGGTCAGATGAAAGGTGGGCAGCAGGGTCTCCGGGTCGAACTCCATGCTGGCGTTCTTCACGCCGGGCTTGGTGTGGGCGTAGCCCTTCAGCTCCGGATAGTGCGTGGCCACCAGGGCCGTCGCGCCCATGTCCAGCAGATAAGAGAGGATCGCCCGGGCCAGCGCCGAGCCCTCGGCCGGGTCGGTGCCCGCGCCCAGCTCGTCCAGGATCACCAGCGCGTGCTCGTCCACCTGGTCCAGCAGACGCACGATGTTGGTGAAGTGGGCCGAGAAGGTGGAGAGCGATTGCTCGATAGATTGCTCGTCGCCGATGTCGGCGAAGACCTTGGGGAAGAGCGACAGCTCCGACCCGGATTGGGCCGGCAGATGCAGGCCGGATTGCGCCATCAGCACCAGCAGGCCGACGGTTTTGAGCGTGACGGTCTTGCCGCCGGTGTTGGGGCCGGTGATGACCAGCGCGCGCGTGTCGCCGGCAATCTCGACGTCGATGGGGACGACGGTTGCCGGGTTGAGCAGCGGGTGGCGGGCGGCGAGGAGACGGATGACGCGGGGCGCCGGCTGACGGTCGTCCGTCGTCCGCAGAATTGGCTCGCTCGCCCGGATGGCGTCCGCGTACCTGGCGCGGGCGAAGATGCCGTCCAGCTCGGCCAGCGCTTCCACCGTGTGCGTGATCGGCCCGGCCTGGGCGCCGATCAGGGCCGACAACTCGGCCAGGATGCGCCGGATCTCGTCCTGCTCCGCCAGCTGCAGCTCGCGCAGGGCGTTGTTCAGCTCCACGGTGGCCAGCGGCTCGATGAAGATCGTGGCGCCCGAGGCGGACTGGTCGTGGACGACGCCGCGGATGCGGCCCTTGAAATCGGCCTTGAGCGGGATGACGTAGCGCCCGTCGCGCTGGGTGACGATGGCCTCCTGCAGGTACGGGCTGTTGCGCGGGTCGGAGACGATGCGCTCCAGCTTCGTGAGCAGGCGGCCGTGGGCGATCTTCAGGTCGCGCCGGATCTGAGCCAGCCTGTCGGAGGCCGAGTCCAGCACTTCGCCGCGCTCGTCGAGGGTATTGCCGATGGCCTCCACCAGGCCCGGGGTCTCCTCCAGGCCGCCGGCGACGAAGGCCAGGCGCGGGAACTGGTCGTTGAGCCTGACCAGGATGCGGCGCAGGGTGCGCGCGGCGATAAGCGTGTTCTTGATGTCGAGCAGCGCCGCGGCATCCAGCACGCCGCCGCGGGCGGCCAGTTGGGCCGCGGCGCGCACATCGCGGGCGCCGCCGATGGTCACGTCGGTCTTCACGCCCAGCAGCTGGCGCGCCTCGCTCGTCTCCTGCTGGCGACGGCGCGCCTCGGCCGGGTCCGCGGAGGGCGCCAGCGCCAGCACCTGGCTGACGCCGGCCGAGAACGAGGCGTATTGAGCGACCCGTTCGAGGATTTTGGGAAATTCGAGGATGTGCAGTGATTTGGCGTCCATGGCGAGGCCACCTGCCGGCGCTTCGGCGACAGCCGGGAAAGCCCGGTGATTCTAGCGCAAAGAAGGGTTCAGTGGCTGGCTTCTTTCAGGCGCGCGCACAGCACCCGCATCACGGCCAGGCTGACGTCCGGACGCTCGCGCAGCAGGGTCTCGAAGCTGGCCTGGTCCAGGCACAGCGTCCGCACCTCGCCGGCCGCCACCAGCGTGGCCATGCGCGGCTCCTGGCTGATGACGGCCATCTCGCCGACCACGTCGCCGGCCCGGCGCCGGGCGATCTCGGCCTGGTCGGCCAGCACGCGCACCTCGCCGCTGACGACGATGAACAGGGCGTCGCCCGGCTCGCCCTGCTCGGCGATGACCTCGCCGTCCGGGAAGACCTGCTCGCTGGCCAGGCCGGCGACCTGCTTCAGGTCGGTCGGCGTCAGGCCGGCCAGGAGCGGCACGCGCCGCAGGAACAGGATGCGCTCCATGAGGGACAGGGTAGGCAGAGTGTCCATGTGACCTTGCAGGGTGTGCTGCGCCGTCTGGCGCACCAGGGGATCCGGGTCGGCCTCGGACAGACGGACCAACACCTCGCGCACGGCCGGGCTCGTGGAGCGGGCCGCGGCCAGCGCCGCGCCGGCCCGGATCCAGGCGTCCGGCTCGCCGTCCAGCAAATCCTCGAGGTGCTGGTCCAGCGGGACCACCGCGCGCGCCGGGTCCAGCGGCTCCCAGAGCTCCAGCAATGGGCGCAGGCTGGCCGCATCGCGCACCGTCTCCAGCGCCTCCAGGGCGTTGGCGCGCTGCGCGGCGTCGCGGCTCTTCAGGCTGTCGACCACCAGGGCCAGGGCCCGCCGGTCGCCGAGCAGGCCGGCGGCGCGCAGGGCGTTGAGGGCGTGCTGCCGCGCCGCGTCGCCGAGCGAGTCCGCCAGGAGCCGGATGCGGTCATCGGCGGCCTGCGGGGTGACGTCGCGCCAGAGCAGGTTGTAATGGATGGCCGTGGTCGCGCGCTGGTCAATGTAGCGCCGCAGCGTCCGGGCGGCCTGGCGCGCCGGCAGGCGTTCGAGGGCCAGCAACGCGGCCTCCTCCGAGGCCGGTTGAAACAACGCGGCCGTCACTGCTTCCAACGCCGGCGCGCCGAGGCGTCCCAGGGCGGCGGCGGCGGCCTGGCGCACGCCGGCGTCCCGGTCCGCCAGAGCCGCCGTGAGCGCGGGGATGGCCTGTGGCCCGCAGGCGACCAGGGCGGCGGCGGCGGCGCGCCGGACGGAAGACGGCGCGAAGGCGTCGGCCAGCTCGGTCTCGATCAGCACAAAGGCTTCGGCGTCGCCCCAGTCGGCCAGCGCGTTCAGGGCGTGGACGCGCTCGTCCACCTCGCCCAGAGCCGCCGTGCGCCGCAGCAGGTCGCGCGCGGCCGGGTTCGGTTCCAGGCTGAGCAACGCCGACGCGGCCCGCGCCTGGACCGCGACCACGGGATCGTGCAGCAAGGGCTGCAGGTGGGCGACCAGGCCTTTGGGGAAGCCGGCCAGGGCGCGCAGGGTGTCCACGGCCTGCAGGCGCACCTCGGGCTCCGCGTCCCGCAGGCAGGCCGCCACGTCCAGCAGGGCATGGGTGGCCCGGGCGCGGGCCAGCGAGCGCAACACCGCCGCCCGCACCTCGGCGTCCGGGTCGTGGAGCGCCGCCACCAGGGCCGTGATCGGGTCGGCGGCGGAAGGCGTCGCGCCCGGGGCCAGTTGGCCCAGGATTTCGGCCGACACGCGCCGGACGGCCGGATCGGCGTCCGCCAGGCCGGCGGTGGCCACGGCCGTGGCGGCGGCATCCTGCCGAAAACCGCCGAAGGGCGTCTCCTCGGCGAAGAACAGGCCGGGCTGGCCGGCGCGCAGGGCGTCCAGCAGCGCGCCGCCGTAGGCGCGGGCCGCGCGCCAGACGACCAGCGTCGTCAGCGCCGCCGCCGCCAGGCCGACCAGGTACAGCTGTCCGGGCGCGAACGCCTGCTCGCCGACGAGCAGCACAACGCCGGCGATGAGGGTGCCGGCCTGCTCGGGCACGCCGCCGATGAAGGCGCGCACCTGGTCGCGGCGCTCCACCGGAACCGCGTTGAACATGGCCTGGTAAGCGGGGTCGGCCAGGCCGGAGAGCCAGATCATCTGGACCAGGCGGAAGCCGACGACGGCCGGGAACTCGGCCAGAGGCGCCACGACCGTGGCCGCCAGCAGACCGAAGCCGAGCAGGTAAATCACCGGGAAGGCCAGGAGCATCGGCATGAGGCCGAAACGGGCATAGAGCCGGTTGGCCAGGAAGAGCGAGGCGAGAAAAGCGGCGGCCGTGCTCAGGCCGTTGAACGTTCCGAGGAAAGCCGCCAGGTCCGCCTCGTCCGGGAATTGCGCCACCGCGGCCCGGGTGAAAGGCAGGGCCAGGGAAAAATAAAGGAGGGAGAAGAGGACGGCGGCGACCGCGATCCAGCGCATCAGGGCCGAGCGGCGGACGAAATGGAAGCCGCGCTGCATCTCGTCCAGCCAGGCCGGCGGCGCGCCGCGCCGGCGCCCGGTCCGCCGCGTCTGGACGGCGGCCGGCAGACCGACCAGGGCACGGGCCAGCAGGAAAGTCAGCAGCATCGCGCCGGCCCACAGCCAGAGCAGATTCTCGGCGCCGAACCCGGCCGCCAGCGGCCCGGTGGCGAGCCCGCCGGCCACCGCCCCCAGGATGCGCCCGGCGCCGAACAAGGGAAAAAGGCGTTTGGCCTGGCGGGTGTCGCACACCGCGCCGGCCAGGCCCCAGGTGATCAGGCCGAGAACCGAATTGAGGACCTCTTTGCCCAGCCACAAGGCCGGATAGACGCTGCTCAACTCGAAGGCCAGCACCAGGCGGGCGCCGGCCAGGATGAGCACGACGGCCAGGGGCGCGAAGACGTACAGGGCGGTGCGGGGCACGCGCCCGAGCAGACCCGTCATGAACAGGGAGGTCAGGCAGACCAGGCCGCCGAGGGCGATATACAGTTGCGGCAGAGACTGGACGCCCAGGCGCGCGAAATACAGCGCGTCGATGCCGGTGCTGCCCAGGCTGTAGCCGGCCGAGGTCAACACCATGACGCCGACGACGAGGCCCGCCAGCCGACCTTCGCCAGACCGGATTTGGAGGAAGCTTTTCCAGCGGCTCATCGCACGGTGGCCCATTATGCCATCAAATGGGCGGCGCAGGCCCGAAGCCTCCGCGGCTTACTTTGACACAGGGGGTCCGGCGGGAGCCCCGGCCGGGGCGCAAGAGGTGTGGTCAGGGGAAAAGCGGCCAGGGGATTACGCGCCGTCCGGCTCCCGCCGCACGGTGAGGCGCAGACCCTCGATCCCGACCACGCGCACCGGCGCGCCTTGCTCGATCATTCCCTGGTCGGCGACGGCCTGCCAGCGTTCGCCGTGCACGAAGACGAAGCCGGCTGGCGCCAGATCCGTGCGGGCGACGCCCGTCGCTCCGAGCAGGGTTTCCAGGCCGGTGACGGGCGGGGCGCGCTGCGCGTGCAACCCCTTGGCCACGATGAAGAGGAAGAACAACCCCGTGCCCGCGCCCAGGGCGACGACCAGCGCGAGCGACAACTGGCCAAACGGCGCGACCCCGGGACTGCTGAACAGCACCAGCAACCCGGCGATCAACGTCAGCACGCCGACGACGGTCAGCGCGCCGTGCGTCGGCGCCTTGATGTCCAGCACGAACAGCCCGAAGGCCGTTGCGATCAGGACCAGCCCGAACCAGTCGACGGGCAACACCCCCAGGCCGTAGATCGCCAGCGCCAGGCAGACCACGCCGATGAACCCGGCCACCCACCCGCCCGGACTGCCCAGTTCGATCAGGAGCGCCTGGAGGCCGATAAACAGCAGCAGGGCCAGGAGGTTCGGATCGACGATGCGCGTCAGGACCCGCTCGATCCACGTCATCTCGATCGAGCGCACCGAGGCGCCGGCGGTCGACAGCGTCACCGGGCGACCGGCCACCTCGACCACGAAGCCGTCGAGCTGCCTGAGCAGATCCTCGCGATCGGCGGCGATGAAATCGATCAGCCCGGCCGCGAGCGCCTCCGTGGCGGAGACGGCCCGGGCGTCCTCGATCATGGCCTCCGCCAGCCGGGTGGCCGCCGCGCCGCGCCGCTCGGTCAGGCCGCGCGCCAGCGCCCGAACATCCTCCTTGATTTTGCGCTCCGCGGTCTCGTCCAGGTCGCCGCCCAGGGCGTCCACCGGGCTGGCCGCGCCGATCGTCGTCTCCGGCGCCATCGCCGCGGCGTGGCCGGCGAGCGTCACCAGGGTCCCGGCCGAGGCCGCCGACGCGCCGCGCGGCGCCACATAGACCACCACCGGGACCGGGCTGGCGCGGAGGTCGGCGACGATCTGCTGCATCCAGTCCAGGCGGCCGCCGGGGGTGTTGAGCGTGAGGATGAGGACCTCCACATCCTCCGCCTCGGCCAGGTCCAGGCTGCGTTCCACATACGCCACCAGGGCCGGGGTGAGCGGGCCTTCCACGGTAATCTGCCATACCGGATGGGATTGCTCCTGCGCCAGGACCGGGGTGGCCAGGGCCAGGAGGGCCAGCAGGCCCAGGAGGTGACGCCAGCCATGCGCCCTAAACATCGACCGCCTCACTTACATTTCATTATACGCCTCACTGTGGCTGTATCCCGATTCCTGTGCAAAAGCCTTGGGGCGCACGGCCGTGCGCCCCGGCTGGCGGGGAATTACACAAAATTCGAAAAACGACCCTCGCTGTCCGTTGGACGCGCGCCTATTGAGCGGCCGTGACGGCCAGAGTACAATGGTTGTGTCACCTGACCGCTCATCGCCCCGGCGATGACAAAAGGAGGCAGCTCATGTTGGACCTGCTGCGCTTCTTCCTCCACCCGGCGGGCGCCGCGACCCTGGCGCTCGGCCTCCTACTGATCGTCATCCTCAGCGCCGCGATCAAAATCCTCAGAGAATGGGAACGCGGCGTGATCCTGCGCCTGGGCCGGTTGCGGCCGGTGAAGGGTCCCGGCCTGATCTTCATCATCCCGATCATCGACCGGCTGTACCGCATTGACCTGCGCGTCGTGACGCTCGATGTCCCGGCCCAGAAGGTGATCACGCGCGACAACGTGACCGTGGAGGTGGACGCGGTGGTGTTCTACCGCGTCGTCGACCCGGCCAAGTCGGTCGTCGTGGTCGAGGACTTCAAACGCGCGTCCTTCTTCATCACGCAGACGACGCTCCGCAACGTCGTCGGGCAATCGGAGCTGGACGAGCTGCTGGCGAAGCGCGAGAACGTCAACGCCAAACTCCAGTTGATCATCGACGAGGTCACGGAGCCGTGGGGCATCAAGGTCGGCATGGTGGAGGTCCGCGATGTCCGGCTGCCGGACGCCATGCAGCGCGCCATGGCCAAACAGGCCGAGGCCGAGCGCGAGAAGCGGGCCAAGGTCATCCATGCCGAGGGCGAGTTGCTGGCCGCCCGGCAGCTGGCCGAGGCGGCGGACCTGCTCGCCCAGCACCCGGCCGCCATCCAGCTCCGCTATCTGCAGACGCTCACCGAGATCGCCGTCGAGAAGAACTCCACCATCCTGTTCCCGATCCCGATCGAGTTCGTCCGGGGTCTGGCCGATCTGCTGACGAAGAGCACGGCCCCGTCGTCGTAGGCCCACAGGCATCCGGGCGCTGGCGCGGAGTGCGGCAGGTCCGGGGCGGCCCGGGACGACCCGGCGCCGATGGTGAGAGGGCACAACGATCCAGTGACCGCGCCGGCGGGTCAAAGGGAAGTGACCTGGACGCCCGAGGAGCTGCCATGAGCCGCACGCTGACCAACCCGCTCGACATCTACCTGGAAATTGGAAGCCGCCGCACATTCGCCGCTGCGCTCGACTGGCCCGGCTGGTGTCGTATGGGCCGGGATGAAGCCGCGGCGCTCCGCGCTCTGTTTGAGTATGGCCCGCGCTATGCGCGCATTCTGCGCTCAGCGCGGCTGGGCTTCCAGACGCCCGGCGACATCTCGGCCCTGGTGGTCGTGGAACGGTTGAAAGGCAATGCGACCACTGACTTCGGCGCGCCTGACCTGGCTCCGGCCGGCGATGCCCGACCGCTTGACGACGCTGAGTTGCGACGCCTCCAGGCCTTGCTGAAAGCGTGCTGGCGCGCGTTGGATGCGGCGGTTGCGAGGGCCCGCGGGAAACCCCTGCGCACCGGTCCGCGCGGCGGCGGACGAACTCTGGACGGGATCTTCCGGCACGTGCTCGAGGCCGAGGCCGCCTATCTTTCACAACTGGGCGGGAAGGCGCCGCCGTCAGAGTCTCGGTCGCTGTCCCCGGAGCCGATCCGCCGGGCCATCTTGAAGACTCTGACAGCCTCGGCGCACGGCGAGATCGCCCCATACGGGCCGCGTGGCGGGAAACGCTGGCTGCCCCGGCACTTTGTCCGTCGGGAGGCCTGGCATGTCCTGGATCATGTCTGGGAGATAGAAGACCGGCTGAAGGAACCGGGTGAGTGAGCGGCTCCGGCTAAGCGCCCGGCCCGGCCTGCGCGCTTGCCGTTGGGTCAGGCCGCGGCGGCCCCATAGGGGGAGGCGCGGGTGTCCTCGGCCGCGATCAGGCGGCCCAGGCCGAGGGTTTCGCGGTCCATGCCGAACGTTTTCAACATAGCGCGCCCCAGCGGGCCGGCCAGCGCCGCCGGCAGGGGCAGCTTGAGCTTGAACTGCCAGAGGCTGGTCAGCCAGGTCCCGGCCGGCGTGGGCTGCAGGCGGTAGGTGATGAGGAAATCCAGGGGGAAGCCGTGGCTGCAGCCGGGGAGTAAACCAGTCTCAGTTTACTCCCAAGTCCGGCGCGGCGACAGGCCGAAAACTGCTCAGTCGGTGGTCACTTTGGCCGAATCCGCTCCCACCGCTCGTCGGGCGCCTCCCGCTGGTCCCGGTCGCGCAGGAGCGAGCGCAAGTCGATGCGGATCCAACGGCGGAGGCGCTTGAGAATGCCCTCGCCCCAGACCCGGGACCGGATGTCGCGCCAGGCGCCGAGCGCCAGCGAGCCGTTGGCGATCTCGGGATACGGGCTGTACTGCTCGGCCATATATTGGGCCGTGATGGTCTCGATGGCCGGCCGCGCGGCGGGCAGGGCGGCGCTCAGCTCGCCGGCGCGTTCGCGCGGCGTGAGATACGGCGGCAGCTTCAGGCCCAGCCAGCGCGCGGCGCGCTCCAGTTCCAGATAAGCCTGGGTGACCGCCGTCGGCACGACGCGGCCCAGCCAGCGCAGCACCTGCCGGCCGGGACGTCCCAGGCTCTC
>DAOUAB010000249.1:0-14025 GCA_034434015.1 Anaerolineales bacterium | reverse complement strand
TGCAGGCGGCCAGCGCCAGAGCCAAAAGGGCCAGGGCGTAATGGCCGGGGCGCAGGGAGGGCAGGGGGAAACGCATGGCTGACTCCTGTCAAAACGCGTTGATCACGGGGGTTACACTGAGCGAGTATACCAACGGGCTTTTACCCCGTCCGCCGGGGGAGATGACAGGCCGGTAATGCGCGATTACCAGCCGGTAATGGATCGCCGCGCGCCCGCGGCCGTCAGGGGAGGGCCCAGACGCGGAAATCGTCGAACAGGGCCGTGAAGCCGGCGGCCGGGCTGGACCCCACGTAAAGGCCGAAGCTGCCCTCGGCGAAGCTCGCGTCCGCGGCCTCGAACACGCGCGCGCCGTTCACGAACACGGCCAGCCGGTCGCCCTCGGCGCGCACGGCCAGAGCGTTGACGGCGCCGGGTCCGGCGGCCACGGCCGGGTCCGGCGTCCAGTCCTTCAGCGCCGTCAGCGTCCCGTCCACCACCTTCGCCAGCCGGTAGCGGCCGTCGCAATCGACCTCGAACTGGTAATAGTTGGCGCTGTCCTGCACGCGGAAGATCAGGCCGTAACGGTCGCGGAACCGGCAGGCCTGGCCCCGGCCGGTGAGCGCGGCATGGAAGTTGCGCGCCCGGCGCGTGACGTCGTAGATGAACCGGAACTGGTCGGGCTCCTTGAGGGTGAAGGCGAACTGACCGTCGGCCAACTCCGTGCGCTGGACGGCGTCCTCGCCCAGGCTCCACGCGCCGGGTTGGGAGAAGTCGTCGGCGAAGGCGGGCAGGCCGGTGGGCGCCGCGGCGTCGGCCGGCGCGGGCGTGGTCGGCGCGGCTGTCGGCTCGGGCGCCGCCGTTTCGGTCGGCGGCGGCGGGGTGGCGGTGGGGACGCCGTCCGGCCGGCGCACCACCGTGACCACGACCACGATCGGCGTGGGGGTGGGCATAGCCGCCAGCGTGGCCTGGACGGCCCGGGAGACTACGGCCGGGTCGGCGGAGACGCAGGCCGTGAGCAGCAGGGCGGCGGCGAGGACGGCGAGGCGGCGCATGGGAGCCAGCGGCGGATGGCGAAGAACGAAGGGCGGGTCGCTAGACGCTGCCCCCCGTCGGCCAGCCGTCAATCACGCCGGGGCGCGCCCGTAGCGCTGGCGCACGGCCGGGATCAGGTAGGTCTCGAAGGCGGCGCGCAGGTCGTAGCGCGCCGCCCAGCCCCAGTCGGCGCGGGCGGCCGAGTCGTCCACGGCCTCCGGCCACGAGTCGACGATGGCCTGCCGGCGCGCGTCGGGGAGGAAGTCCACCTGCATGTCCGGGAACGACTCGCGGAGGAGGGCCTCCAGCTCGGCGGCGGACGGGCTGAAGGCGCCGATGTTGTAGACGTAGCGCGAGAGCCGTTCGCGCGGCGCGGCCGCCAGGCGCAGCAGCGCCTGGATGGCGTCCGGCATGGCCATGAACGGGATGCGCGTGTCGCGGCGCACAAAGCAGTGGTAACGCAGGCCCTGGGCGGCCTGGTGCAGCATCTCGGGCGCGTAGTCGCTGGTGCCGCCGGTGGGCAGGGTGGCGGCGCTGATCAGGCCCGGGAAGCGCAGGCCGCGGAAGTCCACGCGGCCGGCCGGAGGCTGCTGGTCCAGCTGCCGGTAGTAGTTGGCGTAGTAGCGGCCGAGCTGCTCGCAGTAGAGCTTGTTGACGCCGTACATGGTGCGCGGCTCGCACCAGTCGGTCTCCTTCACGGCGCCGGCCGCGCGCTTGCGCTCGAGGTCCGGCAGGCCGTAGACGGCGATGGAGCTGGGGAAGAGGAAGGTGATGTCGCGGCCGTCGCGGCGGGCCTGCTCGGCCGCCATCTCCAGCAGGTTGAGCGTGCCGTCCACGTTGACGCGATGGCCGAGGCCGGGCTGGCGTTCGGCCTTGGTGGAGAGCACGGCGGCCAGGTGGTAGACGGCGGAGAAGTCGTGCTCGGCCGAGAGCCGGTTGAGCAGATCGGGCTCCAGGATGTCGCCGGTGACGCTCCGATAACAACGCGCCTGCAGGTCGGGGTCCAGCGGGCGCACGTCCAGGGCGATCAGGCGCACGCCGCCGCTCGCGGACAGGTGCTCGATGAGACCGTGGCCGATCTCGCCGTTGGCGCCGGTGATGAGGATAGTGGGGGGCGCGGGCATGGGGGGCTCCTGAACACGGCGAGTATAACACGCCGGCCCGCGGCCCGGCGCGGCGATGACGGCGCTTACTTCCCCAGCAGTTTCAGGGCGATGCCGCGTCCCAGGCCGCGCCGGAACGCCAGCGTCACCCAGAGCGCGCCGAGCGCGTCCACCACCGGCAACACCTCGGGGCCGCCCACCCAGATTGGCCGCAGGCCGACGTCCGCAATCAGACGCTCCATCACGGCGCGCGGCTGGCCGTCCGGGCCGCAATAGAAAAGATCGACCTGAAGGCCGTCCCGCTGCGGCTGAGCGAAGTGTTCCCAGCCCAGCGAGTTGAAGGCGCGGAAGACGGCGGCCGTGGGCGCGGCGTCCTGCAGGGTCTGGACGTTGCTGACGACGGGCGCGCCGAAGGCGTTGGTGGCGTCGACGACGAGCTTGCCGGCCAGCGCCGGCGCGTGCTGGCGCGCGATCTCGGCCACGGCCGCGTGCGGTGTGGCGACCAGCACGGCTTCCGCGTCGGCCAGCGCCCCGGCCACGGTCCGCAGCGCCGCCGCCGGGTCCTGCTCGCGCAGCGCCTGCGCCTTGGGGCTGGCCGGGTCGCGCACGCCGTAGACCACGCGATGGCCGGCCGCCGTCCACTGGCGGCCGAGCGTGCCGCCGAGGTTGCCGGCGCCCAGGATGGCGATGTTCACGTTTGTCCTCCTGACTCTTGCGGCTGGGTGTACAGGCCGACCAGGCGCGCCATCAGGATCGCGATGTACAGCACGCCGATGACCTGCTCGAGGTTGGCGGCGGCGCGCGCCCAGCCGGAGACCGGCAGGATATCGCCGTAGCCGCTGGTGGTGAGCGTGACCAGGCTGAAGTAGACGAACTGCTGCCAGAACACGGGCTGGCCGGTGCCGTTGTCGAGGAACGAGCCGGGCGCCAGCAGCTCCAGCGTGCCGTAGACGGGCACGAACAGCGCGCCGAGCAGGATGTAGACCGTGACCGCTGCGTAGAGCACGTCGCGGGTGACGGCGCGGGCGGCGAAGATATAGCGCAGCAGCAGCCAGACCAGCGTGGCCTGGAAGGCGTTGAGCGTCAGGTAGGTGGCGAGGATCTTCCCGGTATCGGCCGGGTCCAACGCGTACAGCACCGCCATCGCCAGCCAGGCCAGGGCCATCACCACGGCCGCGATCAGGTGCGGGCGGCTGTCGCTGGCGATGAAGATGCCGGCCAGGAACATTCCGGCGTAGAGCGCGTTGTAGATGATCAGGCTGGCCGTGTCGCCGCCGAGCGTCACCGGGTAGATGACATGCAGGAGCGCGGTGAGGATCAGCAGGATCAGCACCCGCCCCTGGACCGTGTCCTTTTGCCTGTCCCGTTGCTGGGCCAACATCAGATCGTACCGCGGCGAACGCGGGGCGCGCTGAGAATACCGTCTGATGGCGCCGTGTTCTCGGCGCGCTTGATGGTTAATCGTATTCGACTCACTGGCGGTGATTGTCGATCCGGTCGCGCACGCCGCCGAAGACGATATTCTGGATCTCGTCCGAGGCCAGGAAGTCGTGCGGGAAGCCCAGGTTGATCCGGCTGGCGGCGTCCAGGCGGGCCAGGTGCTCGGCGCCGAGGGTCACCTTCAGACAGTCCAGGTTGTCCTGCAACTGCGCCGGCTTCGTCGCGCCCAACAGCGGGATGACGGGCGCATGGCGTCCGTCGGATTGCTGCCGCACCCAGCTCAAGGCCACCTGCGCCGGCGAGCAACCGATCTCGCGCGCCACGGCGGTCACGACCTCGGCGACCTGAAGGTGCGCCGCCGGGATCTCGCGCCAGCGGGCGGCGCGGCCCTGGGCCGTCTCGGTCTGGTTGTACTTGCCGGTGAGCACGCCCGCGCCCAGCACGTTCCAGGCCATCACGCCCAGGTCGAGCGCGCGCGCCATGGGCAGCAGGTCGCGCTCGGCGGCGCGATCCGCCAGGCTGTAGCGGAGCTGCAAGCCGACGAAACGCGACCAGCCGCGCAGGTCGGCCAGGGTGTTGGCCTGGGCCACGACCCAGGCCGGCGTGTCCGAGACGCCCACATACAGCACTTTGCCGGCCCGCACCAGGTCGTCCAGCGCGCGCATGACTTCCTCGACCGGGGTCATGAAGTCCCAGGCGTGGACCCAGTAGACGTCGATGTAGTCCGTATTCAGGCGCTTCAGGCTGGCCTCCAGCGCCTGGACCATGTTCTTGCGGTGGTTGCCGCCGCCGTTGGGGTCGCCGGGGCGCGTGTTGAGCGAATACTTGGTGGCGACCACGAAGTGCGCGCGGTCGGCGGCCACGAACTCGCCCACGAACTTCTCCGCCGTGCCGTTGGTGTAACGGTTGGCGGTGTCCACGAAGTTGCCGCCCGCTTCGGCGTACCGGTCGAACATCTGGCGGCAGGTCTCGCGATCCGCGCCCCACCCCCACTCGGTTCCGAACGTCATCGTGCCCAGCGCCAGCTCGCTGACGCGCAGGCCGCTCCGGCCAAATAATTTGTAGCGCATGAGGTCCCTTGTATTATGGGCGCGGCGGCCGGCGCGCGTCACGGGTTTTGATCTGCTCGGCCAGCGCGGCGAGGGTGATGCCGGCGAACGACTGCGCCAGCGCCTCGCGGGCTTTGTCGTAAACGGCCGTCATCACCGGGCCGATGTGGCGGGCCGTAATACAGTCCGGGTTCCGACTGCACGACCCGATGGCGAACAGCGGTTCTTCGCCGGCGGCGCGGTAGATGTCCAGCAGCGTGATCTCGTCCGGTCGGCGGGCCAGTTGCGCGCCGCCGCGCGCGCCGGGCCGGGTCGTGACCAGACCGGCCTTGTGTAACCGGCCGAGCACGCGGCGCACGACCACTGCATTGGTGCTGGCCGAGCGCGCGTAGTAGGCGGACGACATCGGTTCCGGCTTCTGTTCAATCGCCATCAACGTCAGGATGTGGACGGCCAGAGTGAAACGATTGCGGTTCACGAAGATTGTAACAATTATAGATACAAATATCGTGCCCGTCAAAGGCGCGGCCGCTTTGGGTGTCTTCGCCGCTGGTGGTCAATCTCCCGGCCGCCGCGCCTGGGCGCAACCATTGCCACCGTCGCCCCGGCGAAGGCCGGGGCCCGGAAGCTCCCGCTCGTCGGCGCGCGTCTGCGCCTGGAGGCCGGCTTTCGCCGGCATGACGTGGGTGATGGCTGTCTGACAGGCGGACGGGTCAGCCCAAAAGCCCGAACGCACCCGTCGCTTTTCGCGTTGGGGCTCACGGCCGTGTGCGCCAACGCGTTGGCACCGAGATCGGGATACGGCCCAGGGCGCCGTGTGGCGGCGTGTACGGCGAAGGGGAGCAGGGCCGCCTTCGCGGTTACGTGTGATAGGCCCAGATAAGCAGGAGGCTGAAGAGGGCGGTGACGATGGTCTGCCGCACGCCGATGACCACCGGCTTCACGCCCACGGCCGGGCGGAGCAGGCTGCCGTACACGACTTCGGCCAGCATGAAGACGACCGCGACCGGGGCGAGCGGCGGGACCCACCCCGCCAGCGCCAGTCCGGCCGTGCCCAGCAGTTGGGCGGCCTGCCAGGCCAGCGCTCCGCGCGCCAGGCGCCAGCGTTCGGAGGCCGGCGGCGCCGACTTCATGCGGCGATAGTTCAGCGCCAGGTAGATGTACTCAATCGCGCCGGCCGCCTGCCAGGCGCACAGGAGCCACAGCATCAGGCTGAGGCGCGAGAGGCCGCCGGCGGCCACGGCCTGCGCCGCCGGCGCGCTCAACGCCAGGACGCCCGCGCCGAGAATCTCCGCCCACTTCTGGCCGCGCTCCGCCCGCCGCGCCACCAGCCAGAGCTGCCAGGCCAGCACCGGCCCGGCCGGGAGCGCCAGCCAGAAAACGTGCCCGGCGCCGGCCAGGGCTAACCCCAGCGCGCCCGCCGCGGCCAACGCGCTGTAAATCGCCGTCCAGACCAGGGCCGGCGTGCGTTCCTCGGCCGGACGCCGCCCGGCCAGCACTTTGACCAGGATCGTCAGAGGCTGAAGCAACAGGAAAGCGCCCGTCATGGCCAGGGTCAGCCACAACAGCGCCCAACCCGGGCGTCCGCCGACGGCCACCCCGACGGCAAACGGCCCGAGCCACATGGCCCAGGCGCCGTGCTGTGCCGGCAGGGCGATGTGTTTGCGCCCCAGCGTCGTCCTGATGGTCTCCCGTTGTTCAACTCTCGTCATGGACATGCCCGTGAAGCTCAGGCCCGCCCGGCGGTGAGCAGCCCGATGGCGGCGGTCCAGACCAGGGCCATCACCAGCAGCGTCGCGCCGAACAGCAGGTAGGCCATCGCCCGGTCCTGCTCGCGGCGGTGCAAGCCTATACCGGCCAGCGTGTTCAGGGTCCAGGCGACAGCCCCGATGTAAGCCAGCGTGAACAACCCCCGGGGCGGGCCGAAACGGATCGGCTCGCCCTGCGCGTTAAAGCGCAGCGCCATCTGCGGAGGCAGCTGGGGGAAGATGAACGTGAAATATCCGATCAGCGCCAGCAGCGCCAGGCCGCCGGCCGCGATCAGGCCCAGCGCCAGCCGATCGCGCCACAACGGCCACTGCGGCAACGCCGGATAGACTGAAACCGCCCGGACCGGCGCCGCGACGCCCTCGGCCCGCCTCTCGGCCAGCGCCGCCAGGAAGGCGTCCGGGGCCGGCGGCGAGAGCGCCAGCCAGCCGCCGGGATAACCGATGAGCACGAGCCCTTGTTTCTCAGTCGTCGTCGCCAGGAATTCCACGACGCCCAGCTCCGGCTGCGTGACGAGGCCCACGATGCAACCCGGCCAGCGCAGGGCCGGTGGGCGCAGCTCGCCCGCAAACTCGGCGGCTGGATGGGCCTCCTCGATCTCGTCCAGGGGGATCACCTCGCGCCGGCTGCCCCACGCCACCGTCAGCGCGTCCCGCGTCAGGTGATAGTGCGCGCCGGCCAGCCCGGCCGTGCGGTAGACGACCCAGACGGTGGCCGGCAGGCTGAGGAGCGCGAGGCAGAGCAACAGAAAGGCGGCCGGCGACGGCGGCAGCGCGGCGACGCCCGCCAGCGCCGCGGCCGAGAGGGCCAGGAGCAGCGCCGACGCGCCCAGGCCGACGGCCAGCCCGGTGGTTTTCGGCGGAACGAAGGCGTTCATCGCATCGCCCGGGCCCGCAGCCGCTGGGGCGCTCAGTCCGAGCCGGGCCTGGCGACGGGCTCGGCCGGGGCCGGCGCCGTCTCGTAGACAGGCTGGACCCAATGCCGATACTTGGCGACGCGGCCGCGCACGACGTCGAAATACAGGTCGCGCAGCTCGCCTACCAGCGGCCCGAGTTTCCCGGTCCCCACCGGGCGGTGATCGATGTGCGTGATGGCCGCGATCTGCACGCCGGTGCCCGTGAACCACAGCTCGTCGGCCAGATAGAGCTCGGTGCGGTCGATGGAGCGTTCCACCACCTCCAACCCCATCTCATCGCGCAGGAGCGCCATCACCGTGCGGCGCGTGATGCCTTCCAGGATATTGTCCTGCACGGGCGGTGTGTAGACCAGGCCGTTGCGCAGCAGGAAAAGGTTCTCGGCGGAGCCTTCGGACACGTGGCCGTCTTCGGTCAGCACCACGGCCTCGTCATAGCCGGCCAGCATGGCGTCGGTCTTGATCAGGGCCGAGTTGACGTAGGCGCCTGAGACCTTGCCGCGCGCTGGGATGGCGTTATCGTCCACGCGCCGCCAGCCGGAAACGGTGACGTGCGCGCCCTCCTCGTTATCCACGTAACGCCCGAACGGCACGGCGAAGACGGTCAGATCGTCTTTGAGGTTGTGCAGGCGGACGCCGATGACCTCCTCGGCTTTGTAGGCCAGCGGGCGGATGTAGCAGTCGCTCCGGTAGCCCTCCGCCCGCAGCACGTCGAGCACGATCCGCACCAGGTCATCCTCGCTGAGGCCGAGGTCCATCCACAGCAGCCGGGCCGACTGCAGGAAGCGTCGGGCATGGTCGTGGGGCCGGAAGACGAAGAGCTGGGCCTCGTCGTCGTTCCAGTAGCCCCGCAGGCCGCCGAAACAGGCGGTGCCGTAGTTCAGGGCATGCGTCATCACGCCGACCTTGGCCTCGCTGTAGGGGACAAGGCGGCCCTGAAAATAAGCGAAGTGGGGCAAGGTGGTCATCGTGGCCATCTCCTGATCCATGGGCGGTTTCAGCGGCCCGATTGTAGCCGACTTTCGCGCGGCGCGGCGGGCCGGTTGGCAAGGCCGGCCGAGTTGAGCTAGAGTCGGCTCATCTTTTCTTCAGGAGGCCCCATGCCGTTATCGCCCTCCGCCCAACGCGTGCAGGACGCGCTGACCGAGGCCGGTTTCGCGCTGACGGTGCTCGAGCTGGAGCAGAGCACGCGCACCTCAGCCGACGCCGCGGCCGCCGTCGGCTGCACCGTCGGCCAGATCGTCAAGTCGATTGTGTTCCGCGCCGTGAACAGCGGACGCGTGGTGCTGGTGCTCACTTCCGGCGCCAACCGGGTGAGCGAGCGCGCCCTCGCCGAGCGGCTGGGCGAGCCGCTGGCCAAGGCCGACGCCGACTTCGTGCGCGCCCGCACCGGCTTCGTCATCGGCGGGGTGGCGCCGGTGGGACACCGCGAGCCGCCGGTGACGTACATTGACGAGGACCTGTTGCAATACGACGAGATCTGGGCGGCGGCCGGCACCCCCAGCGCCGTGTTCCGCCTGACGCCGGACGAGCTCGTGCGGCTGTCCGGCGGCGAGGTCATGCGGGTCAAGGCCGGGGCCTGACCTGGCCGGGCCGGCCGCCGCCGCCGGCAGGCGCTGCAAACAAGCCCGCCGCGCTGCGGGAGGCAGACGCGGCGGGCGGGGAAAGGGAGGGGGCCCGGCCCCAGCGGAGCCGGGGGGAGGGGGTTCGGTTTAGCGGGCCTTGACCTTGATGGCCTTGGGCCGCGCCGCCTCAGCCTTGGGCAGGCGCAGGACCAGCAGGCCGTTCTCCAGGTTGGCTTCCACCTTGGAGGCGTCCAGCTCGGCCGGCAGGGTGATGGAGCGGCTGAACTTGCCGTAGGCGCGCTCCTGCAGCAGCCAGCTCGCCTTCTCATCGGCGGCCGGGGCGAAGATCTCGCCGCGCAGGGTCAGCGTGTTGCCGAGGACCTCCACATCCAGGTCGTCGGCCTTCAGGCCCGGCAGGCTGGCATAGACGATGTATTCGTCGTCCTTGGCCTGCACGTCCATCGGGATGCCCAGCATCTCGCCGGTGGTGGGCGCGAAGGCGCTGCGGGAGAAGGTTTCATCGAACAGCCGGTCCATGAGCTCGGTCAGGCGCATCGGGCGATACAGGGGGCGAATTGAGAGTGCCATGGTCGTACCTCCTTTTGAACACACTGGTCGCTGTTGCCTTGACTGCGCCTAAAATACGTCCGGCGTGTTAGAGGAATGCTAGCGCGATATTTGAGTTTTATTAGCGGCCCGCCGCCGGCCGGAGACCGGTCTCATCCCGGTCTCATCCGGCGCCGACATATCTCAGATACACTTTTCATAGAGTCAATGCGGTTGTCGTTGGGGCAACAGAAAGGATCAGTCGGAGATGAAATGGTCAGTGAAACTTGGCCGGTTCGCGGGGATTGACGTCTACCTGCACGTCACCTTCCTGCTCCTGGTCGGCTTTATCGCCCTGAGCGCCTATTGGGACAGCGGCACGCTGGCCGGCGCCCTGAGCGGCGCGGTGTTCATCCTGGCGCTGTTCGCGTCCGTGCTGCTGCACGAGTTCGGGCACGCGCTGGCCGCGCGCCGTTTTCACATTCAGACGCGCGACATCACGCTCTACCCGATCGGCGGCGTGGCGCGCCTGGAGCGCATGCCCGACCATCCCCTGGAGGAGCTCTGGGTGGCGCTGGCCGGCCCGGCCGTCAACGTGGTGATCGCCGGCGTCCTGTTCGTGTGGCTGTTCGTCGGCGGGGCGCTCTCGCCGCTCAGCCAGCTCGGCATGGTCGACGGGCCGCTCCTGGAGCGCCTGATGTACGCCAACGTCTCGCTGGTGCTCTTCAACCTGCTGCCGGCGTTTCCTATGGACGGCGGGCGCGTGCTGCGCGCCCTGCTGGCGCTGCGCCTGGACTACACGCGCGCCACCCAGATCGCGGCGACGCTCGGCCAGGGCATGGCTGTGCTGTTCGGGTTCCTGGGTCTGTTCGGCAACCCGTTGCTGGTGTTCGTGGCCTTCTTCGTGTGGATGGCGGCCTCGCAGGAGGCCAGCCTGGTGCAGATGAAGAGCGCGCTGGGCAACATCCCGGTCAACCGCGCTATGCTCACCGACTTTCGCACGGTCAGCCAGTACGACCCCTTGCTGCGGGTGACCGACCTGATCCTGGCCGGCTCGCAGGAGGATTTCCCGGTGGTGGATGACGGCCGGGTGGTGGGCGTCCTCACCCGCCACGATGTGTTGACGGCGCTCTCACAGCGCGGCATGGGCGCGCGCGTGGCCGAGGTGATGCACCGCCAGTTTCAGGTGGCCGACCCGCAGGAGATGCTCGAGCCGCTCTTCATCCGTATGCAGTCCACGCCGTGCCGGACGGTGCCGGTGCTCAACCAGGGCCAGCTGGTGGGCCTGCTCACGCTGGACAACATCGGCGAGTTCCTGATGATCCAGGCCTCCCTGGGCGCCCGGCGCGCGGCGGCGCGCAGCGCCTGAGCTTCGCGCCCAGCGCCCGTCTGAATCGACAGCGCCCCGTCATCGCGACGGGGCGCTGTCCGTTGTTGGCTCCGGCCCGGCCCTGCCGCGCGGCCGGCGCGGTTCACCCCCGCCCGCATGGCGGCCGATTCGGCCGGCCCGCCGCCGACAAGAATCTAACGCTTTGTCGGTAATCTCTGGGGATAGTAAAGGTAAGATGGTCATTGTTTGGAGATAACGACATGAACCTCGACAAGTTCACCCAAAAGGCCCAGGAGGCGATCTTAGACGCCCAGCGCCTGGCCGAGGAATATCACCACCAGCAGCTCGAGCCGGAGCACTTGCTGGCGGCTTTACTGCGCCAGGCCGACGGCGTCGCGCCGCAGGTGATCCAGCGGATCGGCGCCGACCCGCGCGCCCTGCTGGCCGAGGTCGAGCAGAAGCTGGCCGCGCGCCCCAAGGTCTACGGCGCTAACGCTCAGGTCGGGCTGGCGCGCGCGGCGGCCGACGCGCTCAACGCCGCGCAGCGCGAGGCGCAGGCCATGCGCGACGACTACACCTCCACCGAGCACATCCTGATCGCCCTGGAGGGCGTGGCCCGCGCGTTCCACGCCGGGCGCGCCATCACCAAGGACGCCATCCTCAAGGCGCTGGCCGGCCTGCGCGGTTCGCAGCGCGTCACCTCGCCGAACCCGGAGGCCACCTACGCCGCCCTGGAGAAATACGGGCGCGACCTGACGCAGCTCGCCCGGCAGGGCAAGCTGGACCCCGTCATCGGCCGCGACGAGGAGATCCGGCGCGTCATCCAGATCCTCTCGCGCCGCACCAAGAACAACCCGGCGCTGGTGGGCGACCCCGGCGTGGGCAAGACGGCCATCGCCGAAGGCCTGGCCCAGCGCATCGTCAACGGCGACGTGCCGGAGGGCCTGAAGCACAAGCGCATCGTGGCCCTGGACATGGGCGCGCTGGTGGCCGGCGCCAAGTACCGGGGCGAGTTCGAGGAGCGCCTGAAGGCGGTGCTCAAAGAAGTGACCGACGCCGCCGGGAACGTCATCCTGTTTGTGGACGAGTTGCACACCGTGGTCGGGGCCGGCGCGGCCGAGGGCGCCATGGACGCCGGCAACATGCTCAAGCCGATGCTGGCGCGCGGCGAGCTGCACCTGATCGGCGCGACCACGCTGGACGAGTACCGCAAGCACGTGGAGAAGGACGCCGCGCTCGAGCGCCGCTTCCAGCCGGTGCTGGTGGACGAGCCGAGCGTCGCAGACACCATCTCCATCCTGCGCGGCCTGAAGGAGCGCTACGAGGTCCACCACGGCGTGCGCATCCAGGACGCGGCCGTCATCGCCGCCGCCACGCTCTCGCATCGCTATATCTCCGACCGACGCCTGCCGGACAAGGCCATCGACCTGATCGACGAGGCCGCCTCGCGCCTGCGCATGGAGATCGACAGCAAGCCGCAGGCCCTGGACGAGGTGGACCGGCGCGTGATGCAGATGGAGATCGAGCGCGAGGCGCTGAAGAAGGAGCGCGACGCCGCCAGCCGCGAACGGCTGGAGAAGCTGGAGAAGGAGATCGCCGACGCCCGCGAGCACTCCAACGCGCTGCGCGCCCGCTGGGAGGCCGAGAAGGCGGCCATCGCCAGGATCCAGTCGATCAAGGAAAAGATTGAAAACACCCGGCTGGAGATCGAGCGCGCCGAGCGCGCCGCCGACCTGGAGGCCGCCGCCCGGCTGAAATACGGGACGCTGCGCGAGCTGGAGAAGCAGCTGGCGGACGGCGAGGCCGCCCTGGCGGCCCACCAGGGCGGCGAGGCGCTGCTCAAGCAGGAGGTCGGCGCGGAGGACATCGCCGCCATCGTCGCCAAATGGACCGGCATCCCGGTGACGCGGCTGCTGGAAGGCGAGATGGAGAAGCTGCTGCACATGGAGACCCGCCTGCACCGGCGGGTGGTGGGCCAGGACGAGGCCGTGCGGGTGGTGAGCAACGCCGTGCGCCGCGCGCGGGCCGGCCTGCAGGACCCCAACCGGCCGCTCGGCTCGTTCCTGTTCCTGGGCCCGACCGGGGTGGGCAAGACCGAGCTGGCGCGCGCCCTGGCGGAGTTCCTGTTCGACGCGGAGACCGCCATGATCCGCATCGACATGAGCGAGTATCAGGAGAAACACACGGTCTCGCGCCTGATCGGGGCGCCGCCGGGCTACGTGGGCTACGACGAAGGCGGGCAATTGACCGAGGCCGTGCGCCGCAAGCCATACAGCGTGGTGCTCTTTGACGAGATCGAGAAGGCGCACCCGGAGGTCTTCAACGTCCTGTTGCAGCTGCTGGATGATGGGCGGCTCACCGACGGCCAGGGCCGCACGGTGGATTTCAAGAACACGGTCGTGATCCTGACCAGCAACCTGGGCGGCGAACTGTGGGCTCAGAACGGGCGCGCCTCGCGCGAGGCCGTCTTCAGCCTGCTGCGCCAGCATTTCCGGCCCGAGTTCCTTAACCGCCTGGACGAGGTGGTGACCTTCCACAGCCTGGACGAGCGCCACCTGAAGCAGATCGTCGAGATCCAGCTGGAGCGCGTGCGCCGGCTGCTGGCCGAGCGCCGCCTGGGGCTGGAGGTGAGCGACCGCGCCAAAGCCTACCTGGCGCAGGCCGGCTGGGATCCGGCCTACGGCGCGCGGCCGCTCAAGCGCGCCATCCAGCGCGAGTTGCAGGACCCGCTGGCCCTCAAGCTCCTGCAAGGCGAATTCCGCGAGGGCGAGACGGTGCGCGTGGACGCCGACGGGGCCGGGCTGACGTTCACGGCCGTGGCCCAGGCGGAGGTGGTGACCGAGTAGACCTGGACCGATACGCCATACCCGCTACGCAAGTGGGTATGGCGTATCCCACCCCCCGGCTTCCCGGCCGTATCCCGATTCTTGTGTAAACGCGTTGGGGCGCACGGCCGTGCGCCCCGGCTGGTGGGAAATTACACAAAATACGCAAAACGACCCTTCCCGCCCGCTCAGCTTCCTCTCAGCTTCCTGGCCGCCGCGCCGCGGGCCGGGCGCGGTACGATGAGGCCAGATCAAGCCGGGAGGTCCAGGTGAACGCGTGTGATGTGTGCGGCGATCCGCTGGCCCCGGAGGCCGCCATCTACGAGGCCGACGAGTTTCGGGAGCTGCTGGCTCAGGGTTTTGAGCCGGACCCGCGCGTCGTGGGGCTGCTGGGGATCCTGGCCGGGATGTCCGCCGCACAGGCCCGCGCGCACTGGTTCCGACACGTCGGGGCGCGGCCGGCGGCGGAATGGCGG
>DAOUAB010000248.1:0-22276 GCA_034434015.1 Anaerolineales bacterium | reverse complement strand
GCTCGGCCTCGGGCGCGCGCTGCTCCTGGCCCTCGAAGCCGAGGCGCGCCGCCTGGGCCGGACGACGCTCGTGCTGGACACGCGCCAGGGCGACCCGGCCGAGGCGCTCTACGCCTCGCTGGGCTGGGTCAGAGCGGGCGTCATCCCGGACTACGCCCGCAGCGCCGACGGCTCGCTGCACGCCACCGTCATCTACTACAAACTGCTCGCATAGCGCGGCGATGGTCTTTTTCCTCCAGGGCCTCACCCTCGGCTTCTCGGCCTCGGTCGCGTCCGGCCCTTTCATGGCCTACCTGCTGGCCCAGACGCTCAAGCTCGGCGCGCGGCGCGCCCTGCCCCTGGCCCTGGCGCCGCTGCTCAGCGATGGCCCGATCGTGGCCGTGGTCGTGCTAGCCCTCAGCCGGATGCCGGACGGACTGCTGCGCGCCCTGCAGGTCGCGGGCGGCGCCTTCCTGCTCTACCTGGCCTGGGGCGCGCTTCGCCTGGCCCGCGCCGCGCCGATCCTGGTCGCGCCGGCCGCCGGAGCGCAGCTCAGCCTGATCCAGGGCGCGCTCATGAACCTGCTTAATCCCAACCCCTGGATCTTCTGGAGCGTCGTCGGCGGGCCGCTCCTGCTGGAAGCCTGGTCGCGCGCCGCGCACCTGCCGCTCGCCTTCCTGGCCGGCTTCTATCTCACCCTCATCGGCGGCACGGCCGGCTTCATCGCGCTCTTCTCGGTCGCGCACCGGCTCGACCCCCGGGTGACGCGCGCCCTCAACCTGGCCTCGGCCGCGGCCCTGCTGGTCTTCGGCCTGGTCCAACTCTATCGCGGGCTTTTTCTGGGATGACGGGGAGCGACGGGTTGGCCGCCGCCGCGCCGGCACCGGCGGAGGTCCGGGAACGGCTCGCCGCCGCGCTGGCGGCCCGCGCCCCGCTTCTGGAGACCGACCCGCGCCATGAATCGGCCTGGCGGCTGATCAACGGCTTCGTCGAGGGCGCGCCGGACCTGGCGGCCGAGGTCTACGCGCGCACCCTCGTCCTCCGCCACCACGGTCTCGCGCCCCCGCCGCCCGGGGTCCAGTCCTTTTATCTCGAAGCGCTCCCGTGGCTGCGGTGCGTCGTGGTCAAGGCGCGCCACGGCGCGGATGAGGCGCGGCGCGGCGTGGTGACGTACGGCGCCGCCCCGGACACGCGCCTGCGCGAGGCCGGCGTCCGCTACGCGCTGGACCTGCGCCTGAACCAGGACACGAGCTTCTACCCGGACACGCGCGGCCTGCGCGCCTGGGCGCGCGAGAACCTGGCCGGGAAGACCGTGCTGAATGCCTTCGCCTACACGGGCAGCCTGGGCGTGGCGGCTCTGGCCGGCGGCGCCGCCCGCGTCGTCCAGCTGGACCGCAGCCGCGCGGCTCTGGACCTGGCCAAAACGTCTTACACGCTCAACGGCTTCCCGATCCGCAAGGCCGACTTCCTGGCCGAGGACTTCTTCCGCGCCGCCGGCCGGTTGCGGCGCTCCGGCGCGCTCTTCGACTGCGTGATCGTGGACCCGCCGTTCTTTTCGGCCACGGCCGGCGGCCGGGTGGACCTGGTGCACGCGAGCGAGCGCCTGCTCAACAAGGTCCGGCCGCTGGTCGCCGATGGAGGCTGGCTGGTGGCCGTCAACAATGCCCTGTTCCTCAGCGGCGCCGAGTACATGGGCGTGCTTGAGTCGCTGTGCGCCGACGGCTATCTCTCCCTCGAGGCGCGCCTCCCGATCCCGCCCGACTGCGCCGGCTACCCGGAGACCACGGTCCGCGCCCTGCCCGCCGACCCGAGGCCGTTCAACCACGCCACCAAGATCGCGGTCCTGCGCGTGCGGCGCTGACCACGGAGGCCGTGGCGCGGCGCACGCCGGCGCCCGTTGCGCCTTGACCCGCCCTCCTCAGCGGCTATAATGCCCGCAGACGCTGCGCTTCGTTATTGTCCCATTCGTATCATGACTGCCCTGCCGTATCCGCGCGCCGAGGCGCGGGCTTCTGCGCCGCCCAGGCCGTTGCGCCTCTCGCTCATCCTGCCGGCCTACAACGAGGCCGCCGCCCTGCCCACGGTGCTGACCGATGTTTTCACGGCGCTGGAGGCCGCCCTGCCGGGCCGCTTCGAGGTGCTGGTGGTGGACGACGGCTCGTCCGACGACACCGTCGCCGTCGCCCGCGCCTTCCCGGTCCGCGTGGTGCGCCACCGGACCAATCGCGGCAAGGGCGCGGCCGTGCGTACCGGCCTGGCCCGCGCCCGCGGCGACGTGATTGTGGTGATGGACGCCGACGCCACCTACCCGGCCGCCGCCATCCCGCGCATCGTCGAACTGCTCGGCGAGTACGACCTGGTGCGCTGCAACCGTCCGCGCCGCGCCGAGCACATGCCGTGGCTCAACCGGCTGGGCAACCGCCTGTTCGACTGGCTGCTGGCGCTCTCGCACGGCCTGGACGGCTCGGACCACCTCAGCGGGCTGTACGGCCTGCGGCGCGAGGCGCTCCTCCGGCTGCGGCTGGAGGCGGAAGGCTTCGACCTGGAGGCCGAGATCGGCATCAAGGCCCGCGTGCGCGGCCTGCGCATCACCAGTTTCCCGATCCCCTATCATTCACGCCTGGGCGAGAAAAAACTGAACGCCTGGCGCGACGGCCTCCTGATCCTGGGCCGTATCGTCGCCATGCTTCTGCTCTACAATCCGCTGGCCACGTTCGTGCTGCCCGGCTTCGTCGTCATGGTCGCCAGCATGGCGCTGGCCGCCGTGCTGAGCCTCGGCCCGATCGTCACGCCCTTCTTCGGCCTGGACATCCACAGTTTCATCGTCGTGACCCTCGGCGTGCTGGCGTCGTTCCAGCTGATCGTCTTCGGCCTGGCCGCCGCGCTGTACGGGGTGGAGGCCGGTTACCGCCCGGCCCGCTGGCTGTTGCAGCTCAGCGCGCGCCCGGTGCGGTTGTCCGGCGCCGTGCTCGGCCTGACGACGGCCGCGGCGGCCCTGTTCTATCTGGTCCGGCTCACGTACGGCTGGCTGGCGAGCGGCGCCGGCCTGTTCTCCGGCCTCCAGCACGTGGTGCTGGCTTCGACCTTGCTGGTGTTCGGCCTGCAGCTTCTCTCGGCGTCGCTGTTTCTATCCATCTTCGCCGGCCGCCTGGAACGGCTCCAGAGGCAGCCGACGGCCGGCCTGGTCCCGGCCGCCGAAGACGTGCTGGATGAGTGAGCGCCCCGCGCCGCTCGTCTCCGTGGTGGTCGTCCTCTACAACAGCCGCGACCATCTGGACGAGTGTCTGGCCGCCCTGGAGGCCGATACGGCTTCGCCGGCCTTCGAGGTCTGGGTGGTGGACAACGCCTCAGCCGACGGCGGCGCCGAACTGGCCGAGGCGCGCGCCCATGGCTGGCCGCGCCTGCAAGTCCTGCGCAACCCCGTCAACCGCGGCTACGCCGGCGGCGTCAACACCGCCCTGCCCCGTCTGCGCGGCGAGTTCGTGGCCGTGCTCAACCCGGATTGCGTCGTCACGCCCGGCTGGCTGGGGCCGCTGGTGGATTGCCTGCGCGCCCACCCGGCCGCCGGCGCCGTCAACCCGGTCCTGCTCCTCAACGAAGACGCGCCGGCGCCGCGCCTGAACGCGGCCGGCCAGGACGTGCACGTCACCGGCCTGGGCTTCAACCGCGGCCTGTGGCGGCCGCGCGCCTGGGCCGGCCGTGAGCCGCACGTCGTCTCCGGCCTGCAGGGCGGCGCCTTTTTGATCCGGCGCGCGCTCCTGGAGCAGATGGGCGGCTGGGACGAGAGCGGCTTTCTCTACCATGAGGACGTCGAACTGTCCTGGCTGGCGCAGCTCATGGGCCACGACCTGTATTGCGCGCCCGCCTCCGCCGTCTGGCACCGCTACCACCTGACGATGTACCCGGAGAAGCTCTTCCTGCTGGAGCGCAACCGCTGGGCGATGCTGGCCACCCACCTGCGCGCCGGCGCGCGCTGGGCTCTGGCCCCGCTGCTGCTCGTCACCGAGGCCCTGATGTGGATGTATTGCCTGCTGCGCGGGCCGGAGTTTCTGCAGGCCAAGTGGGCCTCCTGCCGCTGGGTGCTGGGCCGGGCCGCGGAGCTGCGCCGCCGCCGGGAGCAGGTCGAAGCGCTGCGCCGCCGCACCGACCGCGAGCTGCTCGCGCGCCTGCGCTGGAATTACGCCTGGGACCAGTTCTTCAGCCTCGGCCGTGAGCGCGGGCCGTCGCAACGCCGGCCCGCCGGCGGGATGCCGGTCTCGCTCGACGGCCCCGGGCAGGCGACGGGCCGCCAGTGACGCAAGCCGCCGTCGTCATCCTCACCTACAACAGCCGCGCCTTCCTGGACGATTGCCTGGCGAGCGTGCGGCGGCTCTCCACCCCGGTCGAGGTGGTCCTGGCCGATAACGGCTCGACCGACGGCACACTGGACCACGTGCGCCGAAACTGGCCGCACGTGCGCGCGCTCGACCTCGGCCGGAATTGGGGCTTCGCGGGCGGCTACAACCGCGCGCTGGCCCAGGTGACGGCGGACTGGCTGGCGCTGATTAACCCGGATGCCGCACCGGCGCCGGACTGGCTGGCGGCGCTCCTGACGTTTGCGGCCGAGCACCCGCGCGCCGCGATCCTGGGCGGTAAACTGCTCTTCGGCGGCGCCGACGCCGGACAGCGGATACTGCAATGCGCCGGGACGCGCGTCACGGACGCCGGCACGGCCTTCGAGGTGGGCTGGGGCGAGCCGGACCGGGGCCAGTACGACGCGGCGCAAATCACGGCCTCGGTCCCGGGCGCGGCGCTGTTGATCCGCCGGACCGCCTGGCAGGCCCTGGGCGGCTTTGACGAAAGCTACTTCACTTACCTGGAGGACGTGGACCTGTGCTGGCGCGCGTGGCTGGCCGGGCACGAGGTCTGGTACGTACCGCAGGCGGAGGCCCGCCATTATTTCGGCGGGTCAGCCGGCGGACGGGCCTCGCCCTTCCGCATCCGCTGGATGCAGCGCAACCGCTACGCCAATATGCTCAAGCATCTGGAGGCCGGCACGCTGCTGCGCGGCGCCATCACCTCGGCCGGCTATGACCTGTATCGCATGCTAGAATTCGCCGGGCAGGGTCAGTGGGCCGGGCTGCGCGCGCTGGCGGCCGGGACGCTGGCCTTCTGGAGCGCTCTGCCCGATCTGCTGGCGCAACGCCGGCGTCTCCAGAAGCGGCGCCGCGTGCGCGACGCCGATCTGCGCGCGCGCGGCCTGCTCGTCCCGGCGCTGGCGGCGTTCCGCGAGTATCGCCGGCTGGCCCGGCTGCCCAGGTCGCACGCGGCCTGAGGCGCGGCCCGAGGAGTCGTGTGTGTTCGCTTCATTATCCGAGATTATCAAGTACCGCGAGGCCGCCCGGCTGTTGACGCTGCGCGAGCTGCAGGTCCGCTACAGCAATTCGGCGCTGGGCGTGGTGTGGAGCCTGTTTCATCCCCTGGTGCTGACGGCGTTCTTCACCTTCGCCTTCACGGTCCTGCTCCGGAACGACATCCCGGCCTATCCGGTCTTCTTCCTGGCCGCGCTGTTGCCGTGGAACTTCTTCAGCCTCTCGGCGGTCAACGCCACGGTGTCCATCACGGGCAACTCGCCCCTGGTCAACCGCGTGTACTTCCCGCGTGAAGTCCTGCCGCTGGCCGCCGTGTCGGCCAATGCCGCCAACTTCCTGATCGCGCTGCTGCCGCTGGCCGGGCTGATGGTGATCCTGGGCGTCCCCTTCCGGGCCTCGCTGGCCTGGTTCCCGGTTATCCTGAGCGTGCACTACGTCTTCACGCTCGGCCTCGGGCTGGTCCTGGCCGCCTTGAACGTGTACCTGCGGGATGTGCAGCAGATCGTGGAAGCCCTGATGCTGCCGCTCTTTTTTCTGACGCCGGTGATCTATTCTCTGGCCGGCCAGGGCGTCTCCAATGACCTGCAGCGCCTGGCGCTGATCGTGAACCCCATGGCGGGTCTGGTGACGCTGTATCGCCAGATCATCTATTTCGGCCAGAACCCGGACCTGAGCCTGCTGGCGGTGACGGCCCTGGAAGCGCTGGCGGCGTTGCTCATCGGGTTGGCGACCTTCCGGCGTCTCAGCCCCCATTTTGTCGATGAACTCTAAAGCCGGCCGGCGGCGGCGATGGGGCGTCCCCTCGGCCGCGGCTTTCCTGGCGCTGTGCGTGGCGGCGCGGCTGGCGCTTGGGCTGGCGCACAGCCTGATCACGCCCCCGTGGGAGTCGTACGACGAGCAGGGCCATTTCGAGTACGCGCGCTACATCGCCAAATATGGACGCCTGCTGCAGCCCGGGGACCCGGAAGCCGACGCCATCTGGTCCAAGTTCCAGCCCCCGCTCTACTATTTGATCGTGGCGCCGGCGCTGCGCGGCTTCGATCTGGGCGATCGCTTCCAGGCGCCGATCCTCAACCCCTTTCTGGTCAACGGCGACGCCGGCGTGAATTACGCGGCGACGCCGGACCGGCCGCAGGGCTTAGAGCAGCAGACGATCCGGGCGCTGCGCGCCGGCCGGGCCGCGAGCGGCCTGATCAGCGCCGCCAGCCTGATCTTCGTCTACATGACCGCGCGGCGCTTATGGCCGCGCCAGCGGCGGCTGGCGCAGACGGCGACCGTGCTGTACGCGTTCTGGCCGCAGTTCATGTTCATCGGCAACATGATGACCAATGACCTGCTCGTCACCAGCCTGGCGGCCGTCGCGTTGTACCTGATCGTCAGCCTCCTGCAGGATGGCGTGCGGCCGGGGCCTCTGGCCGCCCTTGGGCTGGTGATGCTGGCCGCCATGCTCACCAAACTCAACGGGCTGGCCCTGATCCCGGCGGCCCTGGTCGCGCTCCTGGCGCCCGCGGCGGATCCGCCGCGCGGGCGGCGCCTGGCGCTCATCGGCCTGCTGGCCGGCGCGGTCCTGATCGGGCTGTTTCTGCTCGGCTCGCTGGACTTCGTCACCGGGCACGTGTTTCAGTTCAGCACCGTCCAGCGCCTGGTGAACAACCTCCTGGCTCAGGCGCTCAGCCCGCAACAGGCCGCCGCGGCCCTGCGTGTGGCCGCCTATGGCCTGTGGACTTTTTTTGCCTCGTACGGCTGGGGCAACCTGGAGACCTTCGGCTGGCTCTACTGGCTCTGGCTGGCCGGGATGGCGGCGGCCGGGATCGGCCTGGCGCGACGCCGGCGGCCGGAGGACGCCGGGCTGCCCGGGGCCGTCGGCCTCGCGGTCGGCCTGACGGCGGCCGGCGTGGTCGGCTTATCCGGCCTGCTGTCCATCGCGCAGAACGATCCTTTCCTGGTGGTCGGCCGCTACTGGCTGCCGGCCCTGCCAGGGCTGACGCTCGTCCTGGCGGTCGGCTGGCGCCGGCTGGCGCCGGCGCGTGATCGGGCCCTGCAGGCCGGCGCGCTCTTCATGATCCTGGTAAGCTGGCTGGCGCCCTTCGCCGTTATCGCGCCCGCTTACGCCAAGCCGCGCCCGATGGACGCGGCCCAGGCCGCGCAACTCCAGACCTCGGCCGCCGCCGTTTTCGGCGGCGACCTGCGGCTGCTCGGTTTCCTGCCCATAGCGCCGGCCCACCCCGATTCGGCCGCCCGCCTGACCCTGTGCTGGGAGGCCCGCGCGCCGTTGACCGAGAACTACCCGTTGCTGTTGGAGGTGGTCGGACCGGACGGCCAGGGATATGGACGTCTGATGACGTACCCGGGCCGCGGCAATTACCCGACCCGGCTCTGGGAGCCCGGCCGTCCCTTCTGTGACGATTACGCCGTGCCGATCCGGGGCGACTTCCCGGCGCCCGCCCTGGGCGAAGTGCGCCTCCAGTTTCAGACCGAGCCGTTCGGGCCGGCCCTGCCCGTCACCGGCCCGGACGGCAGCCAGCGCGGGGCGGACGCGCGGCTGCCGCTGGTGGTGCGCTCCACCACGCGCGCGCCCGAGCCGGCTCATCCGCTGCCGTACCGTTTCGGCGACGAGGTGAGGCTGCGCGGGATCGATGTCGCGGCCCTGACAGACGGGCGGACCGGCTGGCGGGTGACCCTGCACTGGGAGGCGCGCGCGCCGGTCGGCGAGGAGTACAAGGTGTTTGTCCACCTGCGCGACACGCCGCAGACCGCGTACGCGCAAAGCGATCAGACGCCGCGCCGCAACACTTACCCCACGCGCTATTGGACGCCGGGCGAGACGGTCCTGGATGAGCACGACCTGGTGCTGCCGCCGGGCCCGACGCCGACGCTGGAGCTGTACATCGGCCTGTACCGGCCGCAGGACGGCGCGCGGCTGCCGGTGTTCGGCGCTGAGGGACAGGCGCTGCCGAACGCCGAGGTGCGCCTCCCCTTCCCGATCACGGATTGACCAGCGCAAACACCCAGGCGGCGCCATTGCTGTAGAGCAGGCGATAGCGCGGCGAGCCGACGAACATCTCCGGCTTGAGCACGCCGCCGCGCGCCCCGATGAAGACGTGCGTCACGCCGCCGTCCTGCAGGAGCGCCAGCGCTTCCGGCGAGTCGGCGTCGCGCAGCGCCGCCAGACGCTCGTTGAAGGCGCGCACCTCCGGCTCCCAGGTCGGCTCAAGCCAGTAGTCGAGCGGCGGCATCGTCGTGCGCCGCCCGGTCAGCGGCCATACCCAGGCCCCGCCATCCGGCCCGGACCAGGTCGTGACCTGCCATCGCCAGCTGTTCGTCAGGAAGACGGCCTCCGCGGGCGTATGGTCCGCGACCCAGGCGAGGGCCGCGCGGTCATCGGGCGTCGCCAGCACGGTCAGTGGATTGAGCGCCAGCACCTGTCCGCGCAGCCCGCGCAGGCCGAGGGCCGCCGCGAGCCCGGCCAGAACCGCGATGAGCAGCAGCCCGGCGCACGCCGGGCGCCGCCGGCTCCAGACCCTGGCCAGCGCCCAGAGCCTTTCGGCGCCCCAGCCTACCAGGAGCGCGCCCGGCACAAACAGCGAGATGGCCCAGGAGTTGTTGTTGACCAGCCACGAGCCCGGCCCAATGTTGAGCAGCGCGAAGGTCACCGCCAGCCAGCCGGCCATCACCCACACCGGCCGCTCCCGCCGCCACAAACCCCACGCCAGCGCCAGCAGTCCGAACGCGATCCAGGCGCGGTCCAGATCATTCTGAAAGTATTGGACCGGGAAACTGTTGTAGCCCTGCGGCGACGCCAGCTGGCCGGGTTCCCGGAGGATCGGCTGAAGCCAGTGCTCCCATAGACGCCAGAGCCAGGGCCACGAACATCCGGCGGCCAGCGCCGCCGCGCCGCCCAGCCATTTCCAGCCGCGGCGCCTCCCGGCCGCCAGGGCGGCCCAGGCGAAGGTCGCATAGAAACCGAGCACGCGGTAGTGGGTGAAGACCAGGCCGCTGGCGAGACAGGCGACCAGGACCAGCCAGACCCAGCGCGGCCAGGCCCCGGCCAGGCCCCGGCCGACCAGCCGCCAGGTGGCCCCGAGCAGAGGCGCCAGCACGACCAGGCCGGCCAGCTGAGTGTAACGGCCCCAGGAGACGTAGTACGCCGGGAACAAAGACACCAGGCCCACCAGGCCGGCCCCGACCACCGCCGCGCCCGGCCGACGGGTGAGGGCGACGATGAAAGCGGCGACGGACACAGGCGCCAGGCCGTTGAGGACCTGGCCCAGAAACAGAAAAACATCGGTCAGAGGCTGCGCCGTCAGCCAGTGATAGGCCACGGCCAGCCCGTGGAAGCCGAAATGGTACGTGAAGTGCTGCACCGGCAGCAGCGGCGCGTAACTCGCCGGCACCTGGCCGATCTCCATCAGGAGGCGCGCCACCACGAAATGATGCGGCGAGTCGACCCACGCGGGCAGCGCCAGATCCCGCACCGCCAGCAGGCGTGCGCCGACGCTGACGACCACCACCCCCACCAGGGCCAGGTCGGACCCGGCCACGGCCGGCCAGCGCCAGCCGCGGCCGCGCCAGCGGAGGAACGCGCTGACGGCCGCGGCGGCCCCGATCAGGCCGTAGGCCAGATTCAGCCTCTCAGGCGTCCAACGCAGCCCGATCACCGTGAACCATTGCCACAGCAGAGGCGCGCTGGACAGGCTCAAGGCCAGCGCCAGCCCCCAGTCTTCAATCCTCCCGCCACGCGACCGCAGCCGGTCGGGGAGCAGCTGCAGCAGCAGGAAGCCGGGGGCGAAGAGCACGAGCCACAGCGGCGCGGCCGCGCGGGCGAGCTGGAGCAGAGACAGAAACGCATCGCGCAGGATGTCAGCCGGCAGATACGTGTAGGTGGTGGTAAAGCGCAGGTCGCTGACCCCGGCGCGGTCCGCGGCGCGCAGTTCGCCGCGCGCGTACCCATCCAGGCTGTAAGCCCAGACCGTCGCGCCATTGGCGTCCCCGCCCGACAGTTCGAGCGTGTAGGTCTGTCCGGCCGAGTCCGGCTGAGGCGCGAAGCTCAAACGCAGGGGAGCGTTGTGGACCAGGCCGGTAAACGTCGCGGCCGCGATCAGGCGGCCGTCGGCCGAGTTCAGCCGCAGCGTCAGCGGCGCGCCGGGCGGCGCGTCGTCGTAGACGACGGCCAGCAGCTCGACCGCCGACAACCCGTTCCGCGCGGCGATGAAAGTCTGGGTCACCACCTCCGCGCCGCGCGGGAGGGGCGCGGCCCGGTCCAGGCGGGGCTGTTCCTGGTCGCTGGCCGTGAGCGGGCCGGGCCGGGCCAGGACCAGACCGGCGGCCACGGCCAGCGCGGCGACGAGACGGCTGGCCATGGCGCCAGGCGGGAGCGCGGGCCATCCGAACAGCCGACGGGTCTCAACTGGACTGGCCATAGCCTGATTATATAAAATGGGAGGGATGAGCTTTCCTCACCGCTTCGTCGGCCGGCTGGCGCTGGCCGTGGCGCTGGCGGGCGCGCTCACGGCTTCAACCCAGGCCGCGGCGCTGTCGGCGCCCGCCACTGAGACGTGGGAGACCGTGCTCGCCCGGGCAGAACACTGGCCGGGCGAGGCCGAGCTGGCTCGGGCCGGGACCGCGCTCGCCATTGACGCGCCGGAACTGGCCCGGCTCGGGGTGCGAGTCTGGCGCGCGCCGGCCTCCGCCGCCGGCGACCTCCTCGCCCGGCTGCGGGCTGCGCCGGGCGTGATCTTTGCCGATCGGGCGCGTCGGGTGTACGCGCTGGAGACGCCCGACGACCCCGGCTGGGATCAGCAGTATGGCCCGGTGGCCATCCAGGCGCCGCAAGCCTGGGAGATCACAACCGGCGCGGTCTCCATCACCATCGCCATCCTGGATACGGGCATCGACCTGAACCATCCTGACCTGAGCGCGAAATTGATTACCGGGACCACCTTCGTCACGGGCACGATCACGGCGCAGGATGACCACGGCCACGGCACGCACGTCGCCGGCATCGCGGCCGCGATCGGCGACAACGGCGCCGGCATCGCCGGGATCGATTGGGGGGCGCGGCTCATGCCCGTCAAGGTCCTGGACCGCTACGGGCAAGGCGAGGACAGCGACGTGGCGGCGGGGATCGTGTGGGCGGCCGATCACGGGGCCGACGTGATCAACCTGAGCCTGGGCGGCGGCTGTCCGTCGCCGGTGATGGAGTTGGCGGCGACCTATGCCTACACGATGGGGGTCACCGTGGTAGCCGCCGCCGGCAACACCGGGGCATTCGGCGTGCTCTGCCCGGCCGCCTTCCCGACCATCATCGCGGTGGCCGCGACCGACTTTGGGAACCTGCGGGCCGGCTACTCCTCTTACGGGCCGGAAGTGGACCTGGCCGCGCCCGGTTCCGGCATTTATTCCACGCTGCCGGACGGCAACTACGGGACGAAATCCGGCACCTCGATGGCGGCGCCGCACGTCGCCGGGGCCGCGGCGCTGCTGGCCGGCCGCCCGTCCTTCGACACCCCGGACGCCATCCGGGCGGCCCTGGCGTACACGGCGCTCGACCTGGGCGCGGTGTGCCGGGACGACGACTATGGCGCGGGCCTGGTCCAGATCCAGGCGGCCTTGCTGTACAATCCGCTCGCTGAGCACCCGCCGCGCTGCTTCCAGCACTATCTGCCGGCGCTCAGCCGCTAAACCCGAGACATGGTCGAACCCAACGAGGAGAAACTCAGCGACCGCGAGCAGGAGATCCTGCGCCTGGTGGCGACCGGCGCCAGCAACAAGGAGATCGCGGCGCAGTTGACCATCAGCCCGAACACGGTCAAGGTCCATCTGCGGAACATCTTCAGCAAGATCGGGGTCGCTTCGCGGACGGAGGCGACGCTGTATGCGATCCAGCAGGGCTATGTGACCATGCCGACCGGGGCCGCCGCGGAGCTGCCCTTGGTCCAGGATGGCGTCCGGGCGCCGGAGCCGACCTCCAGGTCGGCCCGGCGCTGGCTGTATCTGAGCGGCGCGTTGGCCCTGATCCTCGGCCTGACAATGCTGGGGCTCACGGCGGCGCGCCGTTGGGCGCCGCCGACGACGCCCACGGCCGCCACCCGCCCATTGTCACCTGCCGTCGGGAGATGGGAAACACGCGCGCCGCTCCCCACGCCCAGGCGCGCGCTGGCCGCGGCTGTCTACGAAGGCCAAATCTACGCGATGGGCGGGGCCACAGCCGAAGGCGTAACCGGCGTGGTCGAGCGCTTCGACCCGGACACAAACACCTGGCAGGCCCTGGCGCCCATGCCGCAGCCCGTGGCCGAGATCAGCGCCGTGGTGATCGGCGGCCTGATCTACGTGCCGGGCGGGCGCACGGCGGACGGCACTCCGACTGATCGCCTCGCCGTGTATGATCCGCGCCGGGACGCCTGGGAGACGCGCGCGTCTCTGCCACGCGCCATCAGCGCGTATGCCCTGGCCGCCTTCGAGGGGAAGCTGTATCTCTTTGGCGGCTGGGATGGGCAGCATTACCTCAACGACGTCTACGCCTACATCCCGGACCTGGACCGCTGGGAGCCCAGGACGGCGATGCCGACCGCCCGCAGCCTGGCCGGGGCGGCCGTCGCCGGAGGCCGGATCTACGTGGCGGGCGGCACCGAGGGCGGAGACGCGCTGACCACTCTGGAGGTGTTTCTGCCCGACGCCGATCAGCGCGGTGAAACGGCGTGGCTGCCAGGACCGGCTCTGCCGGCCGGCCGTTCGGGGGCGGGTGTTATCGGGATCTCAGATGTCGTTCGGGTCATCGGCGGCGCAGGCGCCGCCGAGCCGCAACAGCTGTTCCTTGACCGGCAGGGCGGCGCCTGGCAGATCGTCGAATCGCCCGATCTTCCGGCCGTGTCACAACCGGCCCTCGTCCTCAATGGGGCGTTCTTGCACCTGCTGGGCGGACAAGTCGGCGAGAGCCCGTCCGCTCAGCACAGGGCCTATCAGGTGATCTACCTCATCCCGCTGCCGTTCTTATCGCCGTAAACCTTTCCCCGATGGCCGGGCCGGGCGCTAAGGCCAATCCACATACAGCACGCCGAGCATGCTTCCCTCGTCGGCGCGTAGTTCCACCAGGCGGGGCGTGCGATCTTCGGGCCCATTTTCGACCACGCGCCAGTCATAGGGAGCCCAGACAAACACGTAATAACGCCCCGGCGCCAGATCGGCAAGCGCAAACCGGCCGGCCGCGTCGGTCTGGCCGGCATAATCGCCTCGCGCCGGGTCGGGGTCGCCGACCACGGGCGGCGGCTCGTCGCCATTGGGGCCGGTGGCCGGCGTGAAATAGAACCCGGTGTGAACAACAGCGCGATTCTCCCGGTGTGAGAAGAGGACACCAGCGACGGAGGCCCGGCCGGGGCCTGGCGCCGGCGCAGCCTCCGGCAGGGCCGGGATGCCGAGGGCGACCGTCGGGATGCCGTCGCCCGGCGCAGGATAGCTCCCCAGCGCCGCCGATCCGGGAGCCGGGTAACCGCCCGCCGGGCCGTCGGCCGCGGGCGTCGGCTGAACCGAGGCGGGCGGCGGGGAGGTCGTCGCCGAGCCGCACGCCGCCAGGCTGATGACCAACAATCCAAGCGTAATCAGGTTGAGTCTTCGGGACATCGTCTTTCTTGCTCTTGAAAAGAAAGCGGCCAGCCATCTCTGGCTGGCCGCTATGACGTCGCGGCAAGCTCAACAGCCTATTTCGTGAACAGGCCGTGCGCCATCAACTCATCGCCGCTGGGGGCCGTCGTCTTGGTCAACTGCACGAAACCGTCCAGCGCCACCCCGTTCGTGGACTCGACCGTGAGGGTGCCGTACCAGCCATCCGGGACCGGCGTCACCCCCGTGCCGGTGGGCAGCCGGTGATTCAGGATCAGGCTGCCGCCGGCCGGGATGCTCAGGCCGTTGACCGTGATGTTGCTCGCGCTGCCGCCGCCGCTGACATAGGCCGACGAGGGCACATAGGTCAGGTTGACCGTCGCCGCCGTGCTCTGATTGAGGTTTTGGATCGTGACGGCCGTGGCAAACCCGTTGCCCAGGCGCTTGGCGACCAGGGGCACGAGCACCGTCGTGGCCGTACCGGTGCCCTTGATGGCCTCGTAGGCCGCCGCCCCGGGCGTAACCCCCGGCTGTCGCATCTGGACAAACGCCACCACGTTGCCGGTCGAGTTAATTCGGCAGGAGCCGAACCAGCCGGACTGCGGGATGTTGACCGTGTCGGCCACAGGATTAAAGAACACCGACTCGTTGTTGGCCACGGCTGCGGTATTGCTGGCCGTGAAGTTGGTGCCCGGGCTGGCCGCATCCTTGGTGCACGTCATCTGGATGCCGCCGGCCGCAATCGTGCCGCCGCTGAGGTTCTGGACGGTCACCGGCGTGCTCAGGTTGTTGCTCAGGCGCGACGTGAACAGCGGAATGTACCACAGCGTCGCCAGGTTGCTCTGCGAGAAGGCGTTGAAGGTCTGGAGCTGGTCGGCGCCGGCGAACAGGTTAGAGACCACGCTGATCTTTTTGCCGCTGGCCGCCGTCACCACCGCCGAGCCGAACCAGCCATCAGCCACATTGGCGCTGGACTCGTCGTCAAGGTCATAGTAGTAAGTAGCGCCCTGGGCGATGGTGATGTTGGGCTTGGTGTAACTGGCGCCCGGGCTGGCGGACGCTTTCACCAGCTGGATCGACACTGTGACGGAACCGGTGTCCGCATTCTGGACCATGATCTGGCTGTTGGTGCCGTTCAGCCGGCGGATGACCAGGGGCACGTAGTAGGTGCTGTCGGTCGCCGACGAGCCGATATAGGCGCCGCTGGTGGGGACCTGGCCCCGCGCCAGGATCTGCACGACCGCGCCGAGCGGTTGGTCGGAATTCACCACCGCCGAGCCTCGGCCAGCCGACATCGTGGCATCAAAGTACTGAGCCACAATCGCCTGACCACCGTTAGCCGGGATGACAAGATTCGTAGAGCTGGAAGACGCCACCCAGTTGCTGCCATCCTCTTTGTAGTAATTGACCGTCACCGTCGCCTGTTGATTGCCCAGGTTAACCAACGTGTAGTTGGTGCTGAGGCTCTTGGCCGTGGCCGCAGCGCCCACGACGCCGACCGCCACCGCGGCGACAACGACAACGGACATTATGGAAAACAATATCTTTCGGAAACGCGCCGTAAGCATAAAGCCTCCAGTGAGTTGGTTGGTTGGGTTTGATATACTGCATTCCACATCCACCCGCAATAACCATTCAGTAGTAAGTCGAGAATGAGTGTAAAGCAGAGCAGGCGCAGGTTGGATGCAAGGCGCACTAATCCTATTGGGTGAGTGGCTTTATGTCCTGACTTGTCGATTTGATGGTTCTCAACTTAGCGATTAGACTTGCGCTAACGAGTGCAAATTGTTGTTTATGTTTTGCGTTGCCCAGAAGATTGAGCCAGGCCATGAAGATCTCCGACTCGCCTTCCCCGACCAGTTATGACCCCGGAGAGTATTGGGAGACTCACCTGCGCCGCCGGCCCGGCTTGTTGGGTACCGGGCATCGCCAGTTCTCCCTCACCTATAACGAGGTGATGTATCAGATTGCGACCGAGCGCCTGCGCGCGGCGCTGGATACCGCCGGCATCGACCTTAAGGGGAAGGCTATCCTGGACGTAGGCGCCGGCTTTGGGTACTTCATACACCGTTTTGAGGCGTGGGGCGCGGGCTCAATCACGGGTATCGAACTTACCAGGGTGGGCGTGCAGGAGTTATGTCGCGCCTTCCCCCAGCACACTTTTATCCAGGCCGACATCTCCACGCCCGATCTCGCGCTCCCGCAACGCTTTGACCTGGTCAGCGCCATCAGCATGATCTTCCATATCGTGGACGAGGCGCATTTTCGCCAGGCGCTTAACAACCTGTGCGCCCACGTCAAACCGGGCGGCTGCCTGCTGGTTGTGGACGCCTTTCGACCGACCGGCCTCCCCACCGCCGCGCATGCCCGGCTCCGCGGTCTGGCGGCTTACACGCCCATCCTGGCCCAGCAGGGCTTCGACGCGCCGACTCTGTTCCCCATGTACCACTTGATGGGCCGCACGTTTGTCCCCGGTCTTGGGCCGCTCCTGCTCAATCAACCCGCCATCCTGCGCTGGCTCGCGTCGCTCGACCGAAAAATAGGCGCGGCGTCGCCGTCACGGCTGGGCTGGCTCAATTACTTGATCGCCCGCCGGCCGGCCTGACTCACGCGGCCCGTGATGGCCGAACAGTCACCGCCAACCCGACAATGATGTAAACCAGCTCGGCTATCAGAATGTAAGCGCGCGCCGCCAGGGCGACCGCAGTGGCCATCGGCATCCCCAGGCCCAATTGGGTCATCAACAGCCCGACCAGCGATACCTCGCGCACCCCTAAACCGGCCGGGACGAAGACGAAAAGAAAACCGGCCACCCAGGCGGTTGCAAAGGCAAACGTCGCCGCCGGCCAACCGCCCTGGAGGGGCTGGCCCAGGGAGAATACGGTGAGCACGATCGCAGCGCCGTAGCCCAGCCAGAAGAGGAGGTGCAGGCTCAACAGGCCGATCCAGCGCCGGAGAGTCACGGCCCCCAACAAGTCGAGCGCCGGCCAACGCGCCGCGGCCGGCCAACGCCGCAGAGCCTGTCCCATCAACCAGGACGACGGGACCAGCGCCACGGTCACGATGAGCATCCCTGCCTGGGCCGCGCCGCGCGTGACGGTGGCGAGGTAGCCCGCCGCCACCAGGCCGGCCGACGCCAGCAGCGACGCCACTTCCAGGATTGAACTCAGGTTGGAGACGGAATAGGGGACAGAAAAGTGGTGCTCCAGCCAATGGCTGCGCCCGAGATACCCCCAGATGCTGCCCGGAATGTAGCGCGCCATAAAAGGCAGGATGTAGCCGCGCATCAGGCGCCAGGCCGACAGACTGACGCCCAGCCAGCGGACCACCCAGATCCACGCGGCGATTTGCACGGCCGTGGCCATCAGGATCAGGCCTGCGGCCGCCCCCAGCCAAACCGGGTGCGCGATCTGCACCAAATTCTGGCGCACCGCCGCCGCCGTCGTCCAGACCTGGTAAGCCAGCAGGCCGGCGCCGATGAGCACCCCGGCCCGGTACAGCCACTGCCGCCAGGCGGTTTTCATAGCCCGGGCGGTTGCTCGTCCGCCGCCGGTTTGGCGAGCAGGAACTGAGCATGCCAGGTCAGCACTTCGCCCAGCACCGGCCAGCGCACAAAGCTGACCGGCCAGTAACGAGTCGAGATGTCCCGGCAGACAAAGCCGGTCTGCGGGATCAATTGCCGCATCCGGCGGATGGTCATCCGATACAGCCCCCAGCCGCGATACAGGCCGGCGAACGAGCCGGCCGACTCGTCGGCCGCATACATCTCACTGACCCAGGGCGCCACCACCCGCCGCCGGTTCACCAGCCGCACCGCCAGCCGTTCACCCAGGTAATGGTACGGCGAAAACTCGTGCCCGCCCAACGGGCTGTAATACGGCGGGAAACTCACGTAGGCCTCCCCCCCCGGCCGCAAGACGCGCCAGATCTCGCGCAAGACCGAATCGGGCTGGGCGACATGCTCGATCAGACTGGCGCAGAACACGACGTCGACCGACCCGGTCCGCAGCGGCACCCGCGTCGCGTCACCGCGCACAGGCGCCAGCGCGGCGCCGGGCTCGCGGCGCGGCTGGGTCAGATCGATGCTGATCACGGCTGCACCCCGGCGCGCGAATTCCCGGCCGTACCCGCCGACGCCGCTGCCGAGGTCCACCAACCGTCGCCCGGCGAGCGACACGCCATGCTGTTCCAGATACCCGATCAACAGGCTGGCCTGATATTGCTGGAACTCCAGATAATCTTGCGGAGAGCGCGCCCGCTTGCGGGCGACGCGCCAAAGCTCTAACAGATTCATGGTGATGTTCGTTGCTCCGGCTCCTTGATCAGCAGCCAGTTGAAGTTCGGCAGCGTCACCAGCGCCAGGTTCCACAGCCAACGCGGGACGCGCTGCGCCACGGCCGCCCAACGGGGCGGCACCACCCACTCCGGATTCGATTGCAGCAGGTCCACCGTCACGTCCCGCACCGTAAAGCGCGACCACAGCCGCCGCAGGCCCCACCAGGTCCGCGAACGCTCATAGTACCGCTCGCCGCGGCGCAGCCAGCGGAGGCAGCGGTCCGCCCAACGGGGCGGCAGCCAGTGCAGAAACGGCAGGAAGTAGTGCGGCTCAACCGGAAACAGTTTATTCGGCCCGCTAAAAAACACGATCCCGCCGGGCCGCAGGACGCGATGGACCTCGGCCGCCAGGCGGACATCATCCGGGACATGCTCGTAGACCTGCGCGCAGATGACGACATCAACCGAGGCGTCCGCGGCCGGCAGCCGCATCGCATCGCCCTGCACAAACGTCAGCCGGCCCGAGTCGGTGTCGGCCGTCCGAGGCGCATGCCGCAGCGCCTGGGCGTCATACTCAACCCCCAGCGTTCGCGCAAAGACGGGGGCCAGGCTGGCCGTGATCAGGCCCGAGGCGCAGCCGACATCCAGGCAGATCGCCGTCTCCAGCGGGCGCCCGCCGAACGCGCGCAACAGGTAGGCAATTTTCTCGGCTTTGCGCCGCCGCCCGTGCGGGTCCCGCACGCCTTCATACGAGTCGAAGAACCCGACCTGATAGCCTCGCTGATCCACCTTAGCTCGTCTCCGCCGCGCGTTCCGGCTTGCGGGCCGCCACGCTGTACCCGAGCGCGAACAAACCGGCCCGGTCGAGGCGCGCATCCAGCCAGCTCGAGAGCGCCACCACCAGCCATCGGTTGAGCAGCCAGGCCGCCTGGCGCAAGCCCGGCACCCCCCAGGTCAGGCCGAGCAGCGTCGTCGAAACCTGGTGGCCGATGAAGGACAGCAGACCGCCGCGGCGTTCCAGCTCGAGCAATTCAAAGCCCGCCTGCTCCAGCAGATGGCGCACGCCGTGGCGGGTATAGCGATAGTAATCGTGCGGCTCGTCGTGCAGGCGGCTGAGGTGCGGGACCGACATCACCAGCACGCCGCCCGGCCGCAGGATGCGATGGATCTCGCGCGCGGCCCGGAAGGGGTCAGGCACATGCTCCAGGACCTCAACACACAGCGCGGTGTCGTAGGCCGCCGACGGGACGACCGCCATGTCCTGCACGTCTCCCACATAGGTCACATCCGGCCGGCGCGGGTAAAGATCCAGGCTGTCGTAACCGCTCACCTGTCCACGCACAAAGGATCGGAAGGGCATATCCCCACAACCCAGATCGATCAGCCGGCCGCGCGCATGCCGGAGCAGCAACGGCAGGGTGACGGCGTACTGGCTGTAGGCGGCGGGCGAGAAATGCCGCTTCTCAGGCGAGTCGGCGAGATCGCGCTCCAAAGCCTGGCGATTGCGTTGGATCAGAGCCTGCACCACTAACCCGCCTCGCGGACGGCCGCATAAATCGCCTGCAGCCGCAGCGCCACTTTTCGCCACGTGTAGCAGTTCGCCAGCACATGGGGCCGCGCGCGTTGATGCATGGCGGCCCAGGCCTGCGGATCGGCCAGCACGGATACGATCGCCTGACTCAGGGACGCCGGATCGGCCGGCGGCACCACGCGTCCTACCTCCGGCGTGACCACTTCCGGGATGCCGCCCACCCGGCTGGCGACGCACGGCGTGCCGGAAGCCAGCGCCTCCAGCAACACAATCCCCAGGGCCTCTTCCAGGGAGGGCAACACAAAGAGCCGCGCCCGCCGCATCCACACGGCGATCTGGGCCTGGGATTGAAACCCGACGAACTCCACCCGGTCCGCCAGGCCGAGCGCGCGCGCCTGCTGCTCAAGCGCCGACCGCTGCGGGCCATCGCCGACGATGGCTAACCGGACCTCGGGAAAACGGGCCGCGATATCCGGCAGGGCGTCGAGCAGATGCTGCGCGCCCTTGCGCTCGATCAGGGAGCCGACGAACAGCAGCAACGGCTCACGCGCCGCCGGGCCCGGCGTGAAACGGTCAACGTCGATCCCATCCGGCAGGACCTCCATGCGCTCGGGCGGCAGGCCGAGGGCGACGGTCGCCTCAGCCAACGCCGCGCTCACGGCAATCACGCGCCGACAACGCCGCAGCGTCGCCCGCGTCAACCCGCCCACCAGGGGCAGGCGCGGCGCCTGAAAGACGTCGCTGCCGTGCACGGTGAGCACAATCGGCCGGCGATGGACGCCCTGCGCCAGCCAGGCCGCCATCGCCGACAAGGTCCAGTGTGCGTGGATCACGTCACAATCCCGGGCATGCCGCATCACGGCCACGGTCAGTGCGCCAAAGAACGGCAGGAAAGCCAGTCGCGCCCGACGGCTGCGCCGCCAGATGGCCGGCAATCCCCCGCCCTCTTCCAGCAGAATCTCCCAGCGTTCCGGCCACAGATAGCGCGCCCGGATCACCTCGATCCCTTCCACTTCCTCGCGCACGCGCGACCCGGGCGCGTGCGGCGTGAGAACACGCACCTGGACGCCCAGATCGCGCAGGGCGCGCGCCGTCTCGAGCATGGAAGGCCCCCGGCTGTCATCCGGCCAGCGCGGAAAGGCCGTCGTCACCAAACAGACCTTCACAACCACATCTCGCATGGCGCCGGCGGCCTGTCGCCGCGCCGGCGCCGCTCAACGCGCGGCGGCCGCCGCGCCGTTCAGGGCAAAGATCGTCACACCCTCAGCCTGATACAGCAGTTGCAGCTCGGGATCCCGTCTCAGCCGGTCCACATCCAGAGTCCGGCCCCAAACCTGGTGCGGCCGGCCGACGTAAAGATGCGTGATCCCGAGCCGCCGCAACTCAGCCGGCGAGCCCTGGCCCGATTGCAGGGCTACCACGGCCCGGGTGCGTTCGATGGTCTCCCGCCAGAAACTCGGATCAGCCAGGACGTACAGCATGTTCTCAGCCGTCGTTCGCCGACCCGTGAAGTAGGGGATCCAGTAGCCGCCATCGTTGCCGTACAGGTGCTCGTCGTTCACCAGCCAGGTGTTGACGGCGAAACGCGCCTCCGGCGGGGTGTTGGCCGCAATCCAGTTCATGGCGGCCACATCGCCGGCCGTCACGAAGAAATATTGCGGCAGGACTTCCTCGGCCCGGGCGCGCCCGGCCCACAGGCCCGCCGCCAGGCCCACAGCCAGCAGCGCGCCGGCCGCCCAGGCGCGCCAGCGCGGGCGCAGACGCCGAACGGCCGCTTCGGCGCCCGCCCCAACCAGCAGGCCGAGCGGCAGATAAAGAGCCAGCAGCACCGCCGTCATATTGGTGAACTGCAGGAGCGGAATGCCCAGGACATAGGCCGACCCGAGCAACCACAGCGCCGCGATCCAGCCGAAGGCGAGGAGGGCAACCCGGCTGCGGTTGAGCACGGCCAGCAGGCCGCTCCCGGCCGCCAGGAGCAGCAGCCACAGGCGCGCGCCCACCTCGAGCACCCAGGACCACGAATAGGCGTAATAGGCCGTCATCAGATAATCATAGGACTCGCGCCGTTCCGGCGACAGCAGCCGATCGGTGTGCGCCACGTACGCGCGCCACGCGCTCCCCAGGGCGGGCGCGGTCAGGAGAAGCGCGCCCGCGCCGACGGCCAGGACGCCCAGGACCAGCGGCCGCCAGCGGCCGGCGCGCTGCGCCAGCCCGCCTTCCCACACGATGGTCATGGCCAGGAGCGGCAGGAAATAACCGGCGACCCGGAAATGGAGCTGAAAGACAGCGGCCATCAGCAGGGCCGTGACTCCCACGTTCCAGGCCCATTCCATCGGGCGCGGCCCGGCCGGCTGGCGCAATTGCTCCAGGAAACGCCAGAACAACCACCACGCGATCAGCAGGATGGCCTGGCTGGCGACCGGCGTGAAACGGCCCCAGCTCATCAGGATAGCCGGCTGAAAGGACAACAACCCGGCGGTGACCGCGCCCAGGATGCCCCCCAGCCGGCTCGCCTTGTCATCCAGCACGACGTAGATGCCCAGGC